>JAFVFO010000005.1 GCA_017475485.1 Candidatus Gastranaerophilales bacterium
CCCGAGCCGAGTGAGCTTAGAACGAAGTTCTTAGCGAATGAAGGCGAGGGCAAAAGAGTGTGAAGCCCGTGACGGCGGACTGATGAAGTCCGGCGGACAGGGCGAAACCGTTCTCAGGCGACGTGGGCGCTTGCGCCCTCAGGAGCAAACTCGAGCCGAGCGCGCTTAGCGACAGCTTAGCAAGCGAAGGCGAGGGCAAAAGGATTTTAATGGTATGTTTAACCATGTCAATTTCGGGATTAACATCTAAAAATCCTAAGATTGTTGAATTTATACAAAAACTTTATAATTTGAACGAGTATGAATTAGTATTGTTTGTAACCGGAAATAAAATCAAGGCGGTTAAATGGTCAATTGAGAATAGTCCGGATATATTTTAGTGATGTTGCAAGTGTAAAATCCCTGCATTTATGCACATTGATGACAGAGCTATTTGTTTTAACAAAACCTTTAATAAAATAACCAATTTCATACCTTATCGGAAACAATAATTTTTATACCAATTGTATATACCAATAAGCAAAAATTTACATTGATTAATTTAATGTTAAGTCATGAAGATTCATGGTATAATTATCGAATACAAGTATTGTTAACCATGACTTAGGGGAAAAAAATGGAAGTTTTAGAAGACAATAGTGCTTATTTTGGTTTTAAATCTGGCAAATGGCTGCAAGAAATTGATGTAAGGGATTTTATACAAAATAACTATACTCCATACACCGGTGATTCGGGCTTTTTAAAAGGGCCGAGCGAAGCAACAAAAAAACTTTGGAACACTTGTTTAAATTTACTTGAACAAGAGCGTAAAAAAGGCGGTGTTCTTGATATGGATACAAAAATTGTATCTACGATAACATCTCATAAAGCAGGATATATTGATAAATCATTAGAACGTATCGTGGGACTTCAAACGGATAAGCCCCTAAAGCGTTCCTTACAGCCTTTTGGCGGAATGAGAATGGCACAAGGTTCTTGTAAAAGCTACGGATACGAGGTTGATTCTAAAATAGTTGAAATTTTTACAAAATACAGAAAAACCCACAATCAAGGGGTGTTTGATGTTTATACGCCGGAAATGAAGCGCGCGCGTCATGCGGCAATTTTAACGGGACTTCCCGATGCTTATGGCAGAGGCCGAATTATAGGCGACTACAGACGTATTGCCTTATACGGTATAGATAGACTTATCTGCGATAAGTTTGACCAATATAATTCAATAGACGGCGAAATGACTCCTGAAAAAATTCAGCTTAAAGAAGAATTAATGGAGCAGATAAGAGCTCTTGAAGAAATGGCGGAACTCGGAAAAATTTACGGTTTTGATATAACCCGCCCTGCGACCAATGCACAAGAAGCAATACAGTGGCTTTATTTTGGGTATTTATCATCTGTTAAAGAACAAAACGGCGCTGCTATGAGTATAGGCAGAACTTCTACTTTCTTAGATATTTATATAGAAAGAGATTTAAAAAAAGGAATTTTAACAGAATCCCAAGCACAGGAATTAATTGACCATTTTATTATGAAATTAAGACTTGTTAAGTTTGCAAGAACACCTGAATATAACGAATTGTTTTCGGGTGACCCGACTTGGGTAACAGAATCCATTGCGGGTATGGGGGTTGACGGCCGAGCGTTGGTTACTAAGAATTCATTTAGATATCTTCATACATTAGAAAACTTGGGAACTGCCCCTGAACCGAATTTAACAGTTTTGTGGTCAACAAAATTACCTCATAATTTTAAACAATATTGTGCGCATATTTCAATTAAAACTTCGTCTATTCAATATGAAAATGATGACCTTATGCGCCCAATCCATGGTGATGATTATGCTATTGCATGCTGTGTATCATCAATGGTTGTAGGTAAAGAAATGCAATTTTTCGGTGCCAGAGCCAATCTTGCAAAATGTTTGCTTTATGCGATAAATGGCGGGGTTGACGAAAGATTAAAAGAACAAGTAGGCCCTAAATATAGACCCATTCAAAGCGAATATCTTGATTATGATGAAGTTATGGAACGCTATGATGATATGATGGAATGGCTTGCAGGGCTATATGTTAATACTTTGAACGTTATTCATTATATGCACGATAAATACTGTTATGAAAAAGCTCAAATGGCGCTGTTGGATAAAGATGTCAAAAGATATTTTGCAACAGGAATTGCAGGTTTATCCGTTGCTGCCGATTCTTTATCTGCAATTAAATATGCCAAAGTTAAAGCTATAAGAGATGAACAAGGTATTGTCGTTGATTATGATATAGAAGGTGATTATCCGAAATACGGTAACAATGATGACAGAGTTGACTCTATCGCCGTCAATCTTGTTAAATCGTTTATGGAAAAATTGAGAAAACATAAAACATACAGAAACTCACTTCCCACAATGTCAATTTTAACTATAACATCAAACGTTGTATATGGTAAAAAGACAGGAAATACGCCTGACGGCAGAAAAGCAGGTGTACCTTTAGCACCGGGGGCAAATCCAATGCATGGCAGAGATATACAGGGGGCTGTTGCATCTTTGGCTACGGTTGCAAAATTGCCTTTCAAGGACGCTCAAGACGGTATTTCAAATACTTTTTCGATTATTCCCGACGCATTAGGTAAGGATGAAGTATTTGTGGGTGATTTGGAAATTAATCTTGATTGCGGGTGCGCACAAACAACAATTTCTAATTCAACAGCCTATGTTACCCCTGTTATATCTAAAAAAACAATTCAAAAAACAGAAGAAAAAAGTATTACAGAAGTTAGAGGATAAAATATGACCACTCAACAAGAAGAAAATTTAATTAATTTATTGGACGGATATGTTGAAAAGGGCGGACATCATTTGAATGTTAATGTTTTTAACAGAGAACAGCTTATAGACGCACAAAAACATCCTGAAAAATACCCTCAATTGACAGTTAGAGTTTCAGGATATGCTGTTAATTTTAATAAATTAACTAAAGAACAGCAAGATGATGTAATATCAAGAACCTTCCATAAAAAAGTATAACATAGTGCCGCAGACGACTTGCGATGAGCAAGGCGTCGAGGTACACCTAATAGCCGCCGTTGCGACTAAAGCGAAGCGCAGGGAGCGAAGCAATCTTTGATTGCACAGGCGGAAAGACTAAATAGTGCCGCAGAAATTA
>JAFVFO010000006.1 GCA_017475485.1 Candidatus Gastranaerophilales bacterium
ATTAAGAGAAAATCAAAACCTACATGAACAATCTGTTGCTCAAAATAAATTATAACATATTTTAAATTAAGAGAAAATCAAAACTAAGCGAACTTACCAACTTGCATTTCTTGAATTATAACATATTTTAAATTAAGAGAAAATCAAAACATTAGCGACTTTGAAGCATGTTATGATGAAATTATAACATATTTTAAATTAAGAGAAAATCAAAACACCATCTCTAGCAAGGATTATCAAACTAAAATTATAACATATTTTAAATTAAGAGAAAATCAAAACTGTTGCCATTCAATTGTCCGATGATTGTGAATTATAACATATTTTAAATTAAGAGAAAATCAAAACCCGTTTGCATCTTTTCTGTTCATATCCTGAATTATAACATATTTTAAATTAAGAGAAAATCAAAACACAAAAGAAACAACTATCGTTTTCGTCAGTATTATAACATATTTTAAATTAAGAGAAAATCAAAAAGAATTTCAGTCAATCTTTTCAATATCCTTACTGTTATTTACAAGGTTATCGAGCTGTTTTTTGGCTGTTTTTTGATTATTCAGCGTTGCATTTCCGCCAATACAGCCACCTTCGCAGCACATTACTTCAAGTAAGTTACATCTGTTTTCGCATTCGCCTTTTTGTGCAATAGTTTTCAATGTTTTAATAGAGTCTTTATTTAAACCGTTAATTATATATGGTCTGACAAATTCCTCATCTTTTAAAGAGGCCTTAACCGATTCTGCCACACCGCCCGTCACTCCAAAATTACGAGCCTGTTTTGAAGATTCTTTATCAAAAGGAGTATCTTCAAGCTGGGCTATGTCGATTTTTTTCGCTATGAACAGTGCGCCAAGTTCTTCGTAATTCATTACATAATCGACATTTTTATTTTCAAAACCTTCTGCGCGTTTTGCAACACAAGGGCTTATAAATACGGTTACACAATCAGGGTTTGCTTTTTTGGCAATTTCGGCTGTGTAGTACAATGGTGTTTTAGTATCGGATACATAAGGTTTTATTTCGGGTAAATGTTTTTTAATTAACTGGTTATATCCCGCACAGCATGATGTTGTCATAAATTTATATTGCAAATCATCAGGTTCTGTTTCATCCGTTTGGCCATATCCGCCTTCATTGACCCAATCATTAACCCATGCGTTTTCTTTATCTTTTAAGTTGCGCATTCTTTCCTGAAATTCTTTAGCTTCATTATTTGCCGTAATATCAGCCCCTTGCGCTACTTCTAAAACATCATCAAAGCCTGAATTTATAATTGCTGTTTTTAATTGATAAACAGTACCCGGAAACTGCCCCGCAATTGAAGGAGCAATAAGTGCTACAACTTTTTTTTCGGATTGCATGGTTTTTAATATATCAACTATTTGACTTCTTTCATGAACAGCACCAAATGGACATGCTACAGTACATTTCCCGCAGTTTATACATTTATCATAATCTATACTTGCAAAGCCTGTTTCATCTTTTTTAATTGCATTAACAGGGCAGGAATCTTCACAAGGAACGGTAATTTTCACAATTGCCTTATAAGGACAAGCCCTAACACACATCTGGCATTTTTTGCATTTTGAATCATCTATAATAGATTTACCGTTTTGCACCGTAACAGCACCAAATTTGCAAACCGATTGACATGGCCTTGCAACGCACCCTTGGCATAAATCCGTAACATATATTCTGTTTGTAGAGCAGCCTTTGCATGCAGCTTGTAGTACGGTAAGATTTTTGTCGCTAATTTCGGTTCTTTCAAGAGCCTTTTGAGCATAAGTTTTTAAAGAAACTGTTTCATCATCTTCTTCAATTGCAAAGCCAAGCCCTGCAATTGTTCTATCTTTAATAATTGCGCGCTCTTTATATATACAGCACCTATAAGGCACTTCCATGCCTTTCGGACGCATTTTGTAAGGTATAAGCCTTGCTTGTTCTTCAAAATCTCCCGATAAATATGCTTTAATTATTCTGATTAAAATCTCTTTTTTTAAGTGTATTGCTTGACCTGCATTATTCATTTATTTATTTCCCAGTTTTTTATCAATTGCTTCTAAAACCTTTTCTACGGTTGCTTCGTTAATTATTTCATCATCAACTTTTACATAAGGAGCTTTTGAATATTCCCAATTTATTGAGCATAGACCTAAACAATTTGTTCCTGAAACTTCTACCTTGTCACCATATTTTTTAGGCAGGATATCGTTCAATTCCTGTAAATTTCCCCCGCCCATTACAAAGCAGGTTGTTCCAAGGCAAACTTTGACTTCTATTTTTGTCATACTTAACTCCTTTATATAAATTGTACATCAACTTTTTTTAAATATTTTTCTTCTAAAACTTTTGCTATTTGTTTTATAACATTTTTCCTGATTTCTATTTCTATGGGTAAATTCGGGTCGTAATGAGCTTTGTTCATTTGAGCACCAACCAAAAAACTTATAACATCACTATCAAGCAAAAAATCCATTAGCATTTTAGCTGCATCTTCACTACTTTTGCCGCTTTCTAAATATTCCAAAGTTTTTGTTAGCGTTAAAATGCCTTCGCACACAAGGTCAACCCCTTCCATTTTGGAAATTCCGGGGAGTTTTCCCATGCTTAATGAAATATTTGTTGATATAGGAATGTTTAATTCTCTTGAAATTATATTTGCCGTTGTTCCGCCCGAAATTGCCTTTTTGCCTTTAAATTCCATAAATGTTTTAGCATAATAATTATCTTTTTCGCTATGGAAGGGCGGGCCTGTAAAAATTAAAGATTCCCTTGGATTTCTGCAATATATTGACAAAATCGAAGTATCATCTTTGAGTTCTCTGTTTGGTGCAATAAGTTCTATTTGATGTACCAAATACTTACTTAATTCGGTTGATGATATTTCAGGATTTTGTTCTAATTTGTTTAAAATAATTTTTATTAATCCGCTTCGCTCTAACCCGAGCGGATACTGTTTAGAGCCCATTGCAACCTGTGTTGCGCCGTCTGAACAAAATATAATTCTATCGTATTTTTCAAGTTTAATATTATAAACTTTCATTTTTCTGTTTTTAAAGTCTTTAGATTGTATGGTTTGAAATTCCGGTTTTAATATTTCGCCATTTCTAATCCAAATAAAATCAGGGTTTCCTTCTTCCACGATTTTTGCTTTTCCGTTATCATAACAATCTATAGCGGAAAATGTTGAATAGCTTATACCTCTAACCTTGCAAACAGGAAGCGAATTCATAATAATTTCGCAAGATTTTTCAATGTCGGAATTATTTTCCATAAATTTTAAAAGCATGGTAGAAGTCATACAAGCAAGAATATTTGCTTTGATACCGCTTCCTAAACCGTCTGAAAGTACAGCTACAACTCTATTCATATTAGGAAATCTGTTTGAAGCAAAAAAATCTCCGTAAGCATTTTGGTTATACTTTTTCTTTTGAGAGCAGGCTATATCAATGAACATTTTTATTATCTCCGGAATTCGGGTCATAACCTTCTGCAATTGAGCTTAATAAAAGTTCCGTATCAACCATGTGTTCACCCAATAAACTTGCTATTTCTTGAACGGTTGTAATATTTTTTGCAATAACTTCCCTTGCTTTTTGGGCAATTTTGCTTCTGTCCATTTCAGACTTTGTGACATCTGATATTACTGCCCCTACTAATTCATTATCTTCTATTGTAAATATGCTTATATCATAAACCTTGTCTTTAATTGCATAGTGTTCTTGGTGAATATCCTTGCCTGAATCAAGAGCTGATTTGAAAAGTTCGGAAAAAGGAACAATTCTGTCAATAGAAGCTCCTGTCATACCGTCTTTGCGGGAAGAAAATACTTCATACATTTCTTCGGATAAAAACATGCGTTCAAAAGAATCGTTAGCTTCCACAATTTCCATATTGGAATCAACAATAACAACGGCAGAGGGCATACATCTAAGCATTGCCGCAGCTTTTCTTACCGCTATTTTTCTCATATAAGAAACGCACTGCGAAGGTTCAGCATCCCCTGCAATAAGTGCGTTTACAAATTCCCGACAGCTTGCATATCCGCAGCCGGAACAGTTGAGTTCATCTTCTTGAGAATGTTTGCTGATTTTTTTAAGTGCTTTTACAACTTGTTCAATCGGGTATTCAACCTTTTTAACAGGATTGGGTTTATATTCAATTTCAACAACTTTTCTTGGCTCTTTCGGAATATCATTTCTATATTGAGTATTTGCATAAATATCTGATGTAACAAGAATTCTTGATTTTTCACCGGATAAACAAGGGCCGTTAATACACCCACCGCTGCAACCAAGAGCCTCAACAAAAATTTTATTTTCTATTTTATCGGGATTTATATTCTGTAATGATTTATCAAAATCTTCTAACGAACTAACCGCAATAAAAGTTACATCATTTTTATCAATTCCTACTTGTTTAATTGTTTCATTCATACCGCCTTCTATGGGGTATAAAGCACCTTCATAAGAATTTTCCGGAACAAAATGACAGCTTTCATCTGTTTCAATGTTTTCAATATCAATAAATTCTTCTTTTATCCAATAATTAAGTTCATCAAAAGTAAGCGAGGCAGAAATTAATTCAGGATGTTTATCCGCTTCGTTTTTCTTGGCTATACAAGGGCCTATGAATACAACTTTGATGTCATCACCAAGCATATCTTTCAAAAGGCCGGCATGGGTTAATGCGGGAGAAGCAACGGGAGTAATATTTTTAGCAAAATCAGGCTTGTATAATCTTACATAATCATCTATAACAGGGCAGGCGGAAGATATAAACAAACCTTTTTCTGCGCTGTTTAAAATTTTTGCAGTTTGTATGGAAACTTCCTGTGCACCTAAGGCTGTTTCAGATACACCTGCAAAACCGAGTTTTTTCAATACTGCAATCATTTTTTCAAATTTAATATCGTAAACGCCGGCCCAGCTTGGGGCAAGAGAAACATATACTTTTTTACCCGTTAAAAATAAAGCCTTAACAACATCAATATCACTTCTGACTTTTTTAGCTCCCGCAGGACATATTGTTACGCAATGCCCGCAGGCTATACATTTATCATTAATAACGGAAGCACTTCCTGACTGAATTTTAATAGCTTTTATATGACAGCCTCTAATACACTTATAGCAGTCATTGCATTCATTTTTAAGAGTATAAACAGGATATTGCTTTTCCATTTTTCCTTATATTTCCTTTAAAATCTTTATCAATTCTTCTTTTGTAACGTTTGCATATTCTTTATCATTAACGGTTATTCTCGGCCCGATTTCGCATTTATTTGTACAAAGAGAACCCGTTATAGATACTTTTGAATCTAAATTATTTTCTTCTATATATTCTTTTATGTATTCAAGATTTTCTTGATTGCCTTTTGCAAAACAAGCACTTCCCATGCATACTTTTATTTCAGTCATCATTATTGTTTCTTTCTATTTCATCATTATTTGTAAATTGCAAAAAACTGCCTATTAAATTTTCATTCCATACCTTCACATTTTTGGGAACTTCCAAAACACAAGGCGCAAAATTCCAAATATATTTTATTCCTGCACCTGCTAAATAGCTTGCAATACCTTGAGCGTGTTCTTTTGGCACAGTAAGAATTGCTATTTCAACATTTAAGCGTTTTATAAGATTTCCAAGTTTTGCAAAATCAAATACTTCTTTGCCGTTGATTGTTGTTCCGATTTTTTTAGGGTCATTATCAAACATTGCAAGAATATTTAAACCGTAATCCTTAAAGGAAGTGTATTTAGCTAATGCCGAACCTAAATTTCCGGCCCCCACAATAAAAGCGTCTTTTACTTGTTTAAAGCCAAGTAGGCGCTCTATTGATATTTTTAAGGCTTTTACATTGTATCCTACCCTGCATTTACCTGAATTATTAAGATATTTTATATCTTTTCTAACCTGCGAAGGATCAATATCCAACAATTGTGCGATTTTAGTGCTTGAAATATTTATCTCATCTTCTTTTAAATTATCAAGAATAAAATGATAAAGCGTTAAGCGATTTAGCACATGATCAGGTATTTTCATAACTACTTCCTTCGATTTTACAGCGCAAAAATATCTCAGGGGTTATGAAAATAACCCCTGAATGTTTAAGATACCTATACAACACCGTTGTATGCGTCGATGAAAATTTGTTTTATTTCATTCATTAAGGGGTATCTTGGATTAGCACCTGTACATTGGTCATCAAAAGCGCGTTCAACCAATGTATCAAGGTTTGCCATAAAGTCATCTTCTTTAACACCAAATTCTTTTATGGATTTTGGAAGATTAAGTTCTGTCATTAAATCATCAACGGCTTTTATCAACAATTCGACTTTTTCATCTTCATCTTTTCCGCCTAAACCAAGTTCATCTGCAATTTGACCGTATTTTTTCTTGGCATTAGGGAATTTGTATTGAGGGAAAATAGCCTGTTTTGTAGGTTTATCCGTTGCATTAAATTTAATAATTTGTCTGATTAATAACGCATTTGCAACACCATGCGGAATATTATACATAGCGCCCAATTTATGCGCCATAGAGTGGCATAAGCCTAAGAAAGCATTTGCAAATGCCATACCTGCAATGGTTGCAGCGTTGTGCATTTTTTCTCTTGCTTGAGGGTCATTTGCACCGTTATTATATGAGCGCGGTAAATACTTAAATACAAGTTTTGTAGCTTCTAAGGCATTTGAATTAGTAAAGTTTGTTGCCATACAAGATACATAAGCCTCAATTGAATGCACTAATGCGTCAATTCCTGAAGCTGCAGTTAAACCTTTTGGCATACCGTCAACAAAATTAGCGTCAACTATAGCCATATTAGGTGTCAGGGCATAATCTGCAATTGCATATTTATAATGAGTCTTTTCATCCGTTATAATTGCAAAAGGTGTAACTTCCGACCCTGTACCTGAAGTTGTAGGAATACATACCATTTCAGCTTTTTTACCGAGTTGCGGAATTTGACAGATTCTTTTTCTGATATCCATAAATCTCATTGAGATATCTTCAAAAACTGTGTCAGGTTGTTCATATAATAACCAGATTATTTTAGCTGCGTCCATTGGTGAACCGCCGCCAAGTGCAATAATTACATCAGGTTCATAAGGCCTTACAATTTCCATTGCCTGATTAATTGTAGCTAGTGTCGGGTCGGGTTTTACATCAAAGAAAATTTGATGGTCAATACCGTTTGCATCCAGTGCATTTGTAACAATATCAACTGCACCTGAATTAAATAAGAAACGGTCTGTAACAATGAATGCACGTTTTTTGCCTTTTAATTCAGCTAATGCTAAATCAACAGAACCGCGTTTAAAATATACTTTTGGAGGAACTTTGAACCATAACATATTTTCTCTCCTTTCAGCTACAGTTTTATAATTTAATAAATGTTCTACACCAATATTACCGGATATGGCATTACCGCCCCAAGAGCCGCAGCCCAGCGATAAAGACGGTTCTAATTTAAAGTTGTATAAATCACCGATACCGCCTTGAGAAGAAGGCGAATTAACTAAAACTCTGCAAGAAGGCATTTTTTCAGCATAGTAGTCAATTCTGTCCGATTTTCTTGCGTCTGTATATAGTGCGCTTGAATGCCCTGCACCGCCTTTTGATACAAGCTCGTAAGCCATATCTGCAGCTTCTTCAAAGTTTTTAGCTTTGTACATAGTCAAAATCGGTGATAATTTTTCCCTTGAAAAAGGATCTTCCCAATCTAATTTTTTTCTTTCGCAAAGCAGAATTTTAGAATCTTGCGGAATTTTGAACCCTGCAAGCTCGGCAATTTTAGGTGCGCTTTGACCAACGATTGAAGGATGCGCCGTACCTCTTGCGGGGTCTATAAACGGCAAATCAAGCATTTTCTTTTCATCTTCTTTTTTTACAAGATATGCACCTCTATACATGAATTCTTTTTTAACTTCTTCGTATATTTCATCTACAACGATAACAGATTGTTCGGAAGCGCAAATCATACCGTTGTCAAATGTTTTAGACATTAAGATTGAGGATACCGCCATTTTAATGTCTGCTGTTTCATCAATAACTGCTGAAACATTACCGGGGCCTACACCAAGTGCTGGTTTGCCTGATGAATAAGCTGCCTTAACCATTCCGGGGCCGCCTGTTGCTAAAATGCAGGCGATATCATCATGGTGTAATAATGCGTCAGATAATTCCATGGTAGGTGTATCAATCCAGCCGATTATATCTTCGGGTGCACCTGCTTCAACAGCCGCTTTTAATACTACTCTGGCCGCTTCTATTGTAGATTTAGTTGCACGGGGGTGCGGGGAAAATATAATTGCATTTCTTGTTTTAAGTGCAAGTAAAGATTTAAAAATAGCGGTTGAAGTGGGATTTGTTGTCGGAATAATACCTGCTAAAATACCCAAAGGTGCAGCCACTATTTTTGTTCCGTTTATTTTATCTTCTTCAATAACACCGCAGGTTTTAGCGTCTTTGTGTTTGTTATAAATGTATTCTGAGGCAAAATGGTTTTTGATAATTTTATCTTCTAAAACGCCCATACCTGTATCAACAACCGCCATTTTTGCAAGAGGTATTCTTGCTTTATCTGCTGCAGTTGCGGCTGCTTTAAAAATTTTGTTAACTTGCTCTTGGGAAAATTTTGAATATATTTTTTGTGCTTCTTTTACCCTTGATATTAAATTATTCAAAGCATCAACATTATCTACTAATGTTTGCTTTGTTTCTTTTTTTTCTTTAGGCATATCTATTCTCCTTAATTGTGATTATATTCCTTAATTGAAATCATATTATACAAATAGAAACATGTCAATATACTCTCCAATATAAGCATTTACCAATTTTTTAATTGTGATTATTTAGCACTATTAAAAATTAAATCGCTATATTTTTCACGATTTAAAAATTAACTGTCAAGCTCTTTTTTTAGGTCTTCAATCCTATTTTTATTCGGATTTTCCAATAATTTTTCTTTCATTGAAGCTAAAGATTGCTGAATATCAATATCTTCCCCTATTGCTTTATTTATTTCTTCATCGATAGAAGAATTTTCTGTATTTATTTCGCCGTAAGCCTCGGCAAGATTTTCTTCCGCTTGAATTTTTGTTTTCATATTTTCAATCATTGCCATGGTTGAATCAGTATTTGTTTTAGATAATTGCTGATTAACTTTTTTTGTAGTTTTTGCAACAATTGCCCTTGCCTTTAGTGTGTTATAAGCATTTTCCGATTCTTTAATTTTGTTTTTCAATTCAAGAATTTTTTTGCTCATTTCTTCTAAGGAAGCGTCATATTTTTTAATTTCGGAATTTAATTTTTTAATTTCATTTAAGGCTTCTTTTCTTTTTTTAAGGGCTTCTTTTGCAAGTCTGTCGGCTTCTTGTTCATCCAATTCGCCTTCTTGAGCTTTTTTTAAAAGTGCAAATGCCTTAGTTTCATAATCTGTTGCAATTTGTTTTTTTACTTCAAGTTCTTTTTTAGCACCTATAGAAATTGCCTTAACCTCGGCAATGCTTTTCATAGAGGTGTCAAAATCTTTCTTTAAATCTCTAATACCTTGTTCTATAAGTTTTACGGGGTCTTCATATTTTGATAAAAATGCGTGTGCTTCCGATTGTAAAAATTTTAAAATACGCGTCAGTAAATTCATAAATATTTCCTTTCAAAATATGTATATGCTTCATTAATCTGTCTTGTCACCTCTTGTGCCGTTTTTAATTTTTCGGGTTTATTTTGAAACAAGTCAGGGTGATATTTTTTCAATAATTTTTTATATGCGGATTTTATTTTCTTAAAATCACTGCCGTATTCTAATTCAAGAATTTTATAATATTTTTTTTCTTCTTTATTTTCTTCCTGTATCATTTCTTTAGAATCATCATAATAAATATCTTCATAAGAATTAATGTCTATTTCATCTTTATTATGATTGATATTGCTTTTTATAATATTTTCTATTCTTTTAAATAAATTCATCTATATCCAAATTCTTTTTTGTTTTAAATATCCGTAATCAGATGTTTCAAACTTTGCCTTCAAAAGTTCTTTGTATCCGTTTGGAGTTCTTGTATATATTATATCAAAATATCCCAAATATTCTTCGAGATATTTGGCAAATAATTTCACATTTTTATTGGATTTTGCAATTAATTCGGCTACGGCAAAATATTTTTCTTGATATTTTAAGATATATCTTTTTTTATCATCAATTTCAAAAATTTCCCTGAAAGAATTTATAAACAAATTTCTTTCGTAATCATTACAGCCTGATAGTGTAATATAAAATTTAGAATTTAATTGTTCATTATAGATAAGGCTGATTTTTTTAGGATTAGTTTTTATTAAATTCAAATCACACATTGCATATAATAGCGAATTAGCGCATGCTTTTATAAAATTTTCTTTTTTATAAATTTCAAAATTTTTATTTATAATATTTTTGTAATCTTGCGAAATGAAATTAAGCCTTGAACAAATGCCCAAAAACAGCCTCTCTAAAGGGTTTATTTTATTTTTTTTGCGTGAAATACTGCATTTGTTAATTAAAAAATCAAACCCCAAGCACCACTTTGGAATTTTACTTTGAATAATGGAATTTTGCGTGTTTTCACCTAATACAACATCATAAATCCTTTGTTTTATGGTTTTATTTTTATATGAAGTTTGTTCAAAGATATAATTCCATTTTTCCGATAAAAGGTTTCTTTGCTTTGCATATTTAAAAATTTCAGCATTTAATTTGTCGCAATTCTCTGCATTTATTTCACACAATAATGAGCTCAAGCGCTCAAACCCGTTTTGGATTTTATTTTCTTTGTAATCAATTCCTTCAAAGGTGTTAAAACGTTTTTCTACGGTTGATAAGTCAAAAGATATATCATTTTTAGAAAGTGAAACAAGGTGCCAAATATCGGATGTTTTATTTGAATTATTTTTATCTGTTCTTAAAGCGCGCCCTCTCATTTGATTAGACTGCATAAATGAACCTATAACGCTTGCTATAATTAATGTATTCAAACAAGGAGAATCCCACCCTTCGCCTAAAAGCGAAGCTGTACCTATTAAAATTTTAACTTCTCCTCGGTTGAATAATTCCGATATAACAGCAACAATATCTACATTTCCATAGGTTTCAATTCTTAAATAATTGTTTTTGAATTCGGATGTTAAAACCTTATTTTCATCAATATTTTTTGATTTTAAGATGTTATAAAGGCCTTCTTTTGCGCTTTTTGGAATAACAATCAAAGTCCCTGTTAAAACAGATAAAGGAATATTTAATGTTTTTAATTTTTCAAAAACAGACAATACATTAAGCCCTAAAGAATCGCCTTTTCCGATATAATCAAGGAGAATTGTTTCCCTTAGGGTGTCGTTCAAATTTTTATATTCAAATTCCGTTATTTTATAAATAGCATCCAACTTGTTTTTACTTCTTGAAAAAAGTTTTTTAAAATCTGTTTTTCCTGTAAAATCAACTGTTTTGCCGTTAATTAATCCGCATTCTTTGAGCTTTGCTTTTATTGTGGGAAGATTTTTGAAGTATTGATTAAATTCTTTTAAAATGCCGTTTAAAAGAATTTCTGCCTGCGTGTAATCAAATTTCGGAATTTGAGAAATTTCTATACCTAAAAATTCCGCCAATAACCGCGCTTTGATATTTAATTCATCTTCATATAAAAGATATGAAATCAAAGAAATACTGAAATCTATATTTTTATATATTATTTCCGTATCATTATCCAAATTATTTATAAAATCGGAACTTTCCACAGAATATAAAATATCGGGATTTTTGTTAATATATCGGAAAAAATCTTCTCTTTTTTTATTAAAATCAAAAATTATTTTTTCTTCTTCTTTTTCAAGGTCGGAAAAATAAACCAAATCCTGATGAGGGCATAAATCGCCGGCCAAAACAAGTTCTGCAACGGAAATTTCAGCATCTACAGGCCCGCATAAAGAATTGTAGTTGTTCCATTCTGATTTTGGAACGTCATAGGGCGGAGTTGCAGTTAAAGATACCGTTTTAAAATTTTCATTTTCCAATTCTTCAGATAAATTATTCAATACAGCCCACCATTCAGCCCTTAAATGGTGTGCTTCATCAAGAATTAGGGTATTTATTTTCTTTTCTTTTAATTTGTTTATGAAATCGGTTTTATTTTCTTTGTCTTTGTATTGCGAATAAAGTGCTTGATAAGTTGTAATTGTAATATCCGAAAGGTTTTTTATATCGGTTGAAATTAAGTTTGAATAAGTAATATCTGTTAGAAAATTGTCAATTATTCTTTGTTTCCATTGGTTTTTAATGGCAATTGAGGGTGCTAAAATAAGGGCATTATTTTTTAATCTTAATAAAACCTCGATTCCCAAAGTGGTTTTCCCCGCACCCGGAGAAGCTACAACATTTAATTTGTTATCGTTTAAATGATATTGAAGTTCATCAAGCACTCTTTTTTGATAAGAACGCCAACAGCCCTTAAATTGTAATTTTGAAATTAAACCGTTTTCCACAATTGCGATTGTAGCATTTTAAAAATATGTTAAACAGAACTATTTATATGAAAATATTTTCCTTGTTGTATTATAATCTATGTATGCGTTTTGTATTAAACAGAATATTTAAAAATATTCCTATTTTAAATAGCTTTTATAAGGCTTTTTTAAATTATATTGATAAAAAATACTACGATAAAAATTGCAAAAATTATAGAATAATTCCTCTGGGATTATATTGTATGCCAAGAATTATAACCACCCTGAACCGTTTAAAGCCTTCTAAAAAATACGGCGAAAAGACTTGTCCTTTTGATTTGGCTTTTTTCAGGGATGCGGATTATAACATAAAACTTATTGATACGCATTTTAAATCTCTTTTTGACGATATATTTTTTTATAAAGAAATAAATGCTTGGACTAACAATGAAGGTACGATTGTTTTTATGCACGAGGCAGGGCTTTCTTTAGAAGAATTGAAGGCAAAATACAAAAAACGTATTGATAATTTTTATGAATATTTGAATGATAAAACAAGAAAAATATTCTTTTTAATTGCAAATCAAACGCCGATTACAAATGAACAAATTGAAAAATTGAATACGGTAATTAATAAATATAGAGATAAAAAAGATTATTCAATAATCGTAATTAATCAATCAAAAGAAAAACTTCAAAAAACTTCTGAAAATATCTATATATTAGATTATACACAGGATTCCTTGTTTGAAGAATTTAATAAGCAGGGAAACTGGGTATTAGAATTAAAAAAACAAAAGCTAAAATCGGCCAAGGAATTTTATAAAAAACTTACAAATCAATTAGAAGAAATTATTACTTAAAAAGTTTATCATAAGCATATTCATTAATTTTGTAAAATTTATAGCCGGTTGTTTCAATAATTTTGAGCTTTAAAAGATTGCTTATGGCTTTTTCCATTGCGCATTTAAAAGGATAGCTGTTGATTTTGCTTTCTGTTTCAACATGGTGAACAATGCTTAATTTTCTGATTGTATCCATATTGAATTGATGAATTCTGTTCTCTATTAATAAACCGATTATATAACTTTCATTTTGATAAACATTTTGATTATTGCTAAGCATATTAAGGTTTTGCATGATTTCATTTTTTCTTTTGGAACCGTCTTTAAAAATGTAAAAAACAAGTTTATATACTACAGACCATAATATTACAAGAAAAAATAATATAAAACTGAACTTAACAGCACCCGAAATTGATTGGGTTAAGTTAAATATATTAGGCCAATTTGTATAATAAAGCCCAAAGATTGTAGCTATTGAACAAAATAATGAAAATGCAAAAGATTTTCCAAGGTCTTCAAGCAATAATTCGCTAAATTTCTCTATTAATTTATCCATAATATCCTACTCTTTTATTATATGTTTGT
Organism: Candidatus Gastranaerophilales bacterium; assembly: GCA_017475485.1. Taxonomy (GTDB): domain Bacteria; phylum Cyanobacteriota; class Vampirovibrionia; order Gastranaerophilales; family Gastranaerophilaceae; genus RUG14156. The sequence goes on from JAFVFO010000006.1 coordinate 13,908, forward strand.
TGTTTGTTCTTTTTTTTCAACTCTGTATCTTGATTTATAATCTCTATATTTATTTGTGAACTGTTCGTCTTCTTGTTTGTTTCTGTGGCTGTAAACATGTTTATTTAATGTTGTATCATGAAGCTGAATAACACTTGTTGCAATATTTCCGCAGTGTGCCGCAATACGTCTGAAATCATTCAATAAATCAGAGAATAAAAAGCTGATTTCAGCAGAGCATTGACTTTGTTTTAACCTTTGAATATGGTTATTTTTAGCTCGTCTTACACATTTTTTAATGACAGCTTCCAAAGGTTCTGCCTGTTGAGATAGGGCAAGGTCATCTTTTCTGTATGCAACAAAAGATAATGTATAAATTTCAGATACCGCATTGATGATAATATTTAATTCATCCATGGCTTCTTGTGATAATTTTTTTTCCATATCTTTTAATTTTTGCGCAACATGTAAAATATTGCAGGCATGGTCACCTATTCTTTCGTATTCTCCGATTGTCAGAAGTAATTGTGAAATTCTGTTGCTGTCTTCTTCTGTTAAATCAGTACCCGCAAGCCTTAATAAGAAAGAATCAATTTTATCTTCATAGGTATCAATTTTGATTTCATTTTCTTCAATTTGTTCCGCTTTTTTTTGATGATAGCTTTTAAGCATTTTAGAAGCATAGAAAAAGTTAAACTCAACTACAGCGGCCATTTCAATTGTTTTTCTGTAACATTCCGAAATTGCAAATGTAGGGGCTAATAAAAGTCTTTCATCCAAAAATACCGTTTTATCTTCTTCGGGGGTATTTTTATCGGGAATAAATTTGATAGCAAGTTTTTCTAACAATTTTGCAAAAGGGAAAAGCATGAATGCTGTTAATATGTTATATGCTGTGTGAAACAGTGCAACACCCGCAGGGGTTATATCTGTCGGAACAAAATTGAATTTAAAGATAAGATTTAAGATTATAAATAACGGAAAACAAATTCCAACCGATAAAATATTATATATTACATATACCCCTGAAACCCTCTTGGCATTTGTATTAACGCCTATACTTGCAAGCATTGGCGCAACACATGCACCCAAATTCTGCCCCAAGATAATGGGAACGGCAATCCCCCAAGATACGCCGCCGACAAGAGTGAGTGCCTGTAAAATACCGATTGAAACAGAGGAGCTCTGTACAATGACTGTAACTAAAAGCCCTACCAAAAAGCCTAACAAGGGATTATGAAAGGCAACCATTGCATTTCTAAATTGAGGAATATCTCCCAAAGGCGCCATGGCGCTTGCCATTAATATCATGCCATACATTAAAATGGCAAAGCCAATCATAACAGAACCTACACTTTTTCTTCTGTTGCTTTTTGCACTCATAATCATACATACACCAACAAAAGCAAGGATAGGAGTAAATGTTTCAGGCTTCAAAAGTTTCAGGAAAAAAGCAGCGTTTGCTTGAATTCCTGTTAAACTGAGTATCCAAGCCGTAACGGTTGTACCAACATTAGAGCCTATTACGACACTTACGGTTTGAGATAAATCCATAATCCCCGAATTTACAAGCCCTACAAGCATGACCGTAACTGCGGATGACGATTGTATAACAGCAGTAATGCCGGCACCTAATACAAAACTTTTAAACGGGTTGGAGGTCATTTTTTTAAGAAGTTTTTCTAACCTTCCCCCTGCGAGCTTTTCAAGCCCTGATGACATTATGGAAATACCATAAAGGAAAAAAGCCAAACCGCCTATTAAAGTTAAAATCGAATGTAGTCCCAAATGTATTCCCTTTCCTTTAATAGTTTAAAATAAAAATAATAATTCAGCAACCCCGAGTGAAGCGAGCCGTAGTCCGACGGACTAGGCGAGCAAAACGAGGGCAAAAGAGTGCGGATGCACCAGCACGGCGCGGATGACGCGGCGGGCAGGTGCGAAGCCGTTCTACCCGAGCCAAGTGAGGCTAGCAATGCTTTGCTTGCCGAACGACGGCTCGGGCATAAGGATGTAGATAAAGGCATTAAGGCATTAAGAAATCAGTGTAAAGTTTCATATTTTCACGCTAAGCACCAAAGCAACAAGTTTTAAAAATTAATTCACCAAAACAAAAAACCGGAGAAATTTGCACCTTAATTATTTAGTTTAAAAAGAAAAATCTAATAATAAGGATTAGCTTGAAGCAAATTTCGACTGTTTTTTGCAGAATTAATTTTTAAAACGTTGTATAATAGCCCGCATTAAACCAAGCCGGAATTTTCTTTCTTTCGGTTCACTTTCTTTCTTTGCATTTTCGGCGCTTGAGAAGGCAAAGAAAGAAAGTGAACAATAAAATAAAAAATACTAAACCCCGCAACCGTCATGCCGAACTCGTACTTCTTTTCTGACGCCTTCATACGCCAGTACCTTAGTATCTTTTAGTGCCTTACTATCTTAATCCTTTAACCCTAATTCAAACTTTGGGTTAATAAAAATTAAGGTTTAAAATAATTAAATTATTTGTTAAAATTAGCAAGATAGTTTAACGAGGCGCTAATTTTAATAATGTGCAGTTTAGAGAATATTATATACCCTATAAAGGATGAATTAGATACTTTTGAAAGCAATTTGAAAAATGTAATTTTATCTTGTGATAATTTTTTAAAAGATGACATTTTAAAGTTTTTATTTTCAAATCCTAAACGTTTAAGACCCATATTGATATTTTTATTTTCAAAAATATTAAGTATTTCATCTCCTCTTGTACAAAAAATTGCTCTTGTATCCGAACTTATACATAGCGCTTCTTTAATTCATGATGATATTATTGATGAAAGCCTAAAAAGGCGAAACAATACTGCTTTGCATGTTAAATACGGTTCTAAAATTGCAGTATTAGAGGGGGACTTATTGCTTTCCTTGGCGTTAGATATTTTATCGGATACTACTCAAGAAATATCAAAAATATATTCAAACAGAATTAAATCAACAATTTTAGGCGAATTGGAACAAAATAAAAATCTTTATAAAAATATTTCTTTTGATGAATATATTAAAAAAACTTTCAATAAAACCGGAAATATTTTTATGGCGGGACTTGAGGCATTATTTACAATTTCCGGGAAAAACAAAAATTTATTAGAGTTTATGGAAAATTATTCAATTTATTTTCAATTAAAAAATGATATTAAAGATATTGATTCGGATGTAAATAATGGCAACTATACCCTTGTTATGTTATACTTTTTGAGGGATTATAAAATAGAAGATTTTAATAAACAAAAACTTGATGAGTATATAAAAAAGGCGAATGAAACAACAGAACTATACAAAAAAAAGGTTCTTTTTAATTTAGAATCAATTTCAAATTCTATATACAAAGAAACCCTTTTGAAGATAGTTGATTTAGAATTATAGAGGTGGATTTTGATTAATAAAATAATTGAATATTTTAAAAGAAGTACTAAATTATTGTTATTTATTTTAGTATTTTGCGCTGTGGCATTTATTTATAATCAAAATTTTCAAACCCTTAATTACATCTTAAAAAGAGGAACGATTTTAGAATATTCTATTCCAAGCAATAAAGAGATTAACCAAGATAATGTTAAAAATAAATTAAATGAACTTAATATAAAATATTCATTTATAAATATTGTTGATAATTCGGAATTCAACATATTCAGCAAAGATAATGAACGTATTGAAAAAACGCTTTATATAGGCCTTCCTATTCTTGCGCAAAAGAATAAAGAACAAATTTTTAACAATGTATCGGATTTTATATTTGAAAATTGTGAAGATTCCAAATTAATTGATATTAAATCTTTGAATAATAATTACAACGAACCTTTTATGGGATTTTTAAAATTTTTGGGAATTCTATTTGTAACAAGTGTTATTTGGCTAATTTTATTGTATTTAATTTATGATACAAAAACTATTAACCAAAAAATCAAAGAAAGTGTTGAAAAATATTTTGAAGAACAAAAAAATAACTTTAAAAAACTGATTGAAAAAACAAAAGAAAAGGGTATTTCTTATTTAATTACAAGAATTTTATTTGATGAGGATAAAGACGGAAAAGAAACTAACGTTACCCATGAATTAATCTCTACGATTGTATTTGTGCTAATTTGCGTTATTGTAATAAGATATTTCATCGGGGAATTGCGCTGGATACCTTCAGGTTCAATGCGTCCTACAATTTTAGAACATGACAGAGTATTTGTTGAAAAACTTGATTATCCCAAAAAAGCAATTGAAAGAGGGGATATTTTGGTATTTTATCCGCCTTCAACTGTTTTATCAAAAAGCCCTTTTGCAATATTTGCAAGGTTATCCGGAATTTTTTGTAAAGATGTAGCTTTTATTAAAAGGGCAATCGGTTTGCCGAATGAAAAATTTGAAATTAAAAAAGACCCGATAAATAATGAATATAGGGTTTATATTAATGATGTGCCTTTAAATGAGCCATATATCAGCTCTAAAACAGAATGGACTCCATGTGTTGAGGGTATGCGCTGCGGGCCGTTTATAATTCCTGAAAACAGCTATTTTATGATGGGTGATAACAGAAATAACTCTCAAGACAGTCGTTTTTGGGGCTTTTTGGAAGGTGACAGAATAATCGGCAGGGCTAATTTCATGTTTTGGCCTATTAGAAGAATAAATGTTTTAAGGGATAAATATCTCAATCTACATACAAAAAAAGCAAAAGACGGATTTGAAAGCGGTATTTATATACTAAATAGATATGAATTTTTATAAAAAATTTGACTAAAAACAGCCTTTTATAGTCTAATTATTATATTGGACTATGTGGGTTTATAAATCAACTTAATGTATATTAAAGAAATCGAAATAGATAATTTCAAATCTTTCGCGAACAAAATAACTGTCCCATTGCTTCAAGGTTTTACTGCCATTTCAGGGCCGAACGGTTCGGGCAAAAGCAATATTATAGATAGTATTTTATTCGCCCTCGGGCTGACTTCCGCGCGCACATTGCGTTCGGAACAAGGTGTTGCCGATTTAATCACAAGTCACAATAAAAGAAATGAAGCAAGCGTTAAAGTTACGTTTGCCATGGATGAAAATAATGAATTTTCAATTAAAAGATATATAAAAAAAGGCAAAAACGGAGTCCAATCTAATTATTTTTATAATGATAAACCCGCAACCTTAACCCAAATTCATTTGGAACTTGAAAAATATAATATTTCTCCGAACAGCTATAATGTTATGATGCAAGGGGATGTTACTGAAATTACAAAATGTTCTGCAATTGAGCGAAGAAAAATTATTGATGAAATCGCCGGTACTGCTGATTTTGACAGAAAAATTAACCTTGCAACAGAACAAATACAAAGCGTTGAAGATAGAGTAGCGTCTGCTAATATTATAATTAATGAGCTTGATATTCAAATTGAACAATTAAAGCAAGATAGAGAAGTTGCGCTAAAGTATCAAAAATTAAAAGATGAAAAAGCAGGGCTTGAAACCCAAATACAAAGCGCAAAATATTTTGATACCATTCGTTCTTTAGAACTTGTTCATCAAAATATCTTAACCGCTACAAAAGAAAAAAAAGAATTGATTGAACGCTTAAAGGAAACCGAATCAAAAATTAAAGATACACAAATAAAATATGATGAAGTTAATTCCAAAGTAAAAGCTCAAGGGGAAGAACGCCAGCTGGAAGTAAAAAAATTAGCGGAAGAAAAAAAAGGCGAAATAGAACGTAAAAAATCAGCAATTGCGCTGGCTGAAAAAACAACAATAGATAATTTAAAACAAATTGAAAACTATAAAAACGGAATTAAAGTTCAAGAAGATAAAATTAAAGAATTTGAACTTTCAATAAAAGAAAAAACACAAAATCTGGATAAATTAAATAAGGATTTAAAAGAAAAAAAAGATACCCTTGATAAAATCATTCAAGAAATGACCGGGCTTAATAAATCTGCAGATGAACATATTCAATCAAGAAACAAATTGCGCCATGAGCTTGATGAATTAAAAGATGATGAAAATAAAATTATTAAAGAACAATTACCCCTTGAAAGTAATTATAAAAATAATGAAGAAAAAATTAAATCTACAGTGCAACAGCTTGAAAAATTAAAAAATTCAGCGCGCATTTTTGATGATGAAAAAGATAAATTAACCCTGCAAATTAAACAGCTTGAAAATGAAACCGCTGATTTTAAAATATTACAAACAAAAACATTTGAAGAACTGGATAAAACAAGAAACCAAAAGGAAGATACTCTATACAAGGTTCAACAGGCAACAAACAGAATTGCTGTTTTAGAGGCAAATAAAAATGCTTATAAAACTGCAGGCATGGGTTCAGGCATTGAAACTGTTTTAAATGCTCATATTCAAGGGGTGCATGAACCCTTAGCGCAATTAGCTGATGTTGAAGGTGAATATATTGATGCAATAAATGTTGCGATGGGCGCAAGAGCATATTCAATTGTTGTAGATAATCAAGACGTCGCATATAGGGCAATTCAGGTGTTAAGGTCGCAAGGGCGCGACAGAGCTTCTTTTATACCGCTTGATATTATAAAAAAAGCGCCCAATCGTATGGCATTGCCTAAAGGGCAAGGTATAATTGACTTTGCAATTAATTTAATAGATTTTGACGATAAATATATTGACGCATTTTATTTTGCATTAGGTGAAACCATTGTAGTAGAAGATGAAACTTCTGCTAAGAAATTAGCCGGTAAATATAGGGTTGTAACTCTTGAAGGCGATATAACCGAAAAATCCGGCTTAATTACGGGCGGAGCTAAAAAAAGAGCTTCAAACATGTTTGATAAAAGTCAGGAACGTGAACTGGAAAAGCATAAAAAATTGCTTGCAAGTCTTAAAAATGAAGCACAGAATTTATTGTCAAAGGAAAAAGAATACGAAAAAAAACTTGATGATATAAGACAAAAAAATTCAACTGCCCTAAATGCTTTGAATTCGGCGAAGCTGGAATTAAAAAATCTTATATCAAATAACGAAACATCTGCAAATTCTATAAAAGAGGGTGAGGAACTTTTAAAAACTTTAAAAGAAGAAAATAAAAAAATATCTCACAGCCTTGATTTAATTGAAAATAAATTTATTAAATTAACGGAAAAAATGACTTCTGTCCAAGAAGAACTTGAAGCGGTTGAAAAATTAATTGATGAAGGCGAGCTTAAAAAATTAAAAGAAAAAACTCAAAGCACGGAAGACGAGATAAAAAATATCGAAAAAGCAATAATGGTTGCGCAAAATGATATAGAGCGCGACGAAAACCAGATTAAATTCCAGAAAAATACAATTTCAACGCGTGAAAATGACATTAAAAAGTTAACAAATGATAATGAAATTTTAAAAACGGATATCGAGAAATTTAATTCTGAAATTTTAATTGTCCAAAAAGAACTTGAAGAATTAGAAGAACAAATTAAAGAATTAGGCAAAAATCTTATTGAATTGCAGAAAAAAAGAGATGAATTCCAAGATGAGCTTGTTAATTTGAAAACTTCTAAAAATAAAGTTAATGACAATTTAGAAAGATTATCAGAACAAGAAGAAAGCTATAAAGCAAGAAGAAAAGAATTAGAGCCGATTTTAGAAAATATTATAAAAGAATTTGAAACCGCAGGAATTAATTATAAAGATTTAGAAAAAACAGAAATTTCGCTTGATGAAATAAATACTAAAATTGCGCGTTTGCAAAAACGCATGGAAGAATTAGAACCGGTTAATATGCGTGCTATCACTCAATATGATTCTGTTATGGAACGACAAAGTGAAAACAAGCAAAAAGTTGAAACCTTGGAAAATGAGAAAAATGAAATTAAAACGCGCATGAACGGCTATCAAAATCTTAAAAAAGAAACATTTTTAGATGCATATCATGCTATAAATAAAAACTTCAAAGAAGTATTTGCGCAGATTTCAGAGGGCGAAGGCACTTTGGTTTTGGAAAATGAAATCGATCCGTTTTCGGGCGGTTTGACCTTTGCTGCAAATATCAGAGATAAGAAAAATCAAAAATTAGCAGGCATGTCAGGCGGTGAAAAATCTTTAACTGCGCTGGCTTTTGTGTTTGCTATTCAAAAATATCTGCCTTCTCCTTTTTATGCGTTTGATGAAGTAGATATGCACCTTGACGGCCCAAACGTTGAAAGGCTTGCAAATATTATTACTAATCAGGCTAAAACCGCACAATTTATTGTGGTATCATTAAGAAAGCCAATGCTGGATAATGCCGACAGAATGATTGGCGTAACGCAAAAAGATAAAGGCGTTACGAAAATTTCAGGTGTTAAACTGAAAGATGAATAGAGGAAAAAATGTCTGAAGCAGTTAGTTTTTATGGAAATAACAACAATTTATATAATGAAATAAAAGTTCTGGACGGAACTGTTGATTTTAATTCCGATAACGGATATATTTCAAAAGCAGGTATAAAAAAGGATATTCAAACAGATGCTATTGAAATCATTTTAGACCTTGTTAAAATGGGTAAAATTGACCCTTGGAATATTGATATTGTTGATTTGTATGATAAATATATGGAGCGCATTAAAAACTTAAAACAGGATAATTTGCGCTCTGTTGGCAAGGCTATATTATTTTCCTCAACCTTATTAAAAATTAAATCAGACATTTTGCAAGGTATTACGGTTAATGATTTTATAGAAGAACCGCTTGATTATTTTGAAGATGACTTTACTGATGATTATGAACAAATGCAGATACCGACAAATAACGTTGTATCTTTTGATGAGGTGTTACAAAGAAGAACATCAGTCCGTTTAAACAGAAAAAGGAATGTCACCTTAAAAGATTTAATTCGCCACATTCAATTTTATGAAGAATTAGAAAAAAAATATGCTATACAAGGCGCGCTAAACAGAAAAGAAAGACGCGTCAGAAATTATGCAACTTTGAAAGCTGCACAAATAAAAGAACTTGCACATGAAGAATATGTTGAAGAAGTAGTTGAAAGAATGAGGCAAAATCTTAATCAATTACTTAAAAGCCAAGAAGAAATTGAACTCACAGAACTTTCGCTTCTCGGGTTTGATAGAAGTTCTGCTTATATCGCACTTTTGTTTTTAGCGCGCGAAGGAGTGTTTGATATAAAACAGGAAGAATTTTACTCTAAATTATACGCCACAAAAGCAAATAATTAATAATGAACATTGAAAAATAAATATTAGGGGCTAGCCTGTATCTTTTTAAATTCCGGCAACAACACAACATTAGCCTTTGGCTGTGAATTTATTAGGAAGGAGGTGCTATTATGGAAAATTTTAATTTAACATTATTGTTATTATTAATTATTTTATTCATAATAAAATGCGGCGCCCAATCAAAAGATTAAGCACCACATTAGCCTTTTACAGGTGAAGGTAGTTAGCGCTACCGCCCCTGATATTTATATTATATACCCTTTTAGACATTTTTCAAGAGGTGTAATATAATGAAAATATTAGTTTAAGGATAAAAATGGAAACAGAAGAACAAAAAGACTTATTAAAATCGCAGGTTGAAGCGGTATTATTCATTACATCCCGCGCTATGCAGCCATCTGAAATCGCGCAAGTTTTAGAACGCTCTGAAGAAGAAGTTGAAAGTGCACTTTTAGATTTAATGTTTGATTATTCTTCAAGAAACGGTGCGCTGGAAATTGATGATGAAGACGGTTATATAATTCAAGTTAAAGCAGCTCACATGGATATAGTTGAAAAACTTTGTCCCGTAGAATTGTCACCCGGAGTTATAAAAACCCTTACTGTTATTGCGCTTAAAGAGCCAATCCGCCAAAGTTATTTAAAAGAAATCCGCCCGAGCGCCTATGAACATATTGCGGAATTGCTTGAACAAGGCCTTATTTCAAGGTCAAAAGATAAAAACGGAAGAAGTTATAATATCAGGACAACAAAAAAATTTCAGGAGTATTTTAAACTTAAAGGCGATATAAAAGCATTAGTTAAAAAACTTGATGCTACGCAAGATTTGAAAAATTTATGATATAATAATCTTGACCTAATATGATTAATTCTATAACTCCTATTTATCCGATTCAATATCAGCAGGTGCAATACGCGCAACCTGTCGTTTATCAGCCTGACACTGTCAGGATTGAAAATGCGCATATTAATAAAAAACCTTTGATAGATAGAAGAATTATAAAAGCAGATGAAAATATAAATGAATTTTTTGATAAAATCTCAGCGCAAATTTTTCCTAATTCCAACACCGCACCATATTTTTCACAGCTTTTACAATATGGCTATGTTTCGTTATCAAGCTCTTGCTATGAAGATTTGAAAACCCCGTATAGTGCAAAGGCGGTTAAATTAAACCCGAATAAATTTCCTTCTCAAAATTGTGCATTTTTAGAAGAATACATTAAAGACGGAACAGGCGTGGGGGTTAATTTTAACAATTTTAAAAATCCGATAGAGCAGATAAAACAAATAAACGGCTATTTTAAATTCAGGCAGCCTTCTACCCTTCGTCCGCCGGCGGGGATTGCACTTCTTAGTATTAATCATCCTAAAATCATTGATTTTATCAAGCTAAAGGATAATGAAGACCCCAAGGACTGGTGTTTTGATTTATCTGTTGTTATGGATGATAAGTTTTTATCTTTGGTTGATACTAATCAAAATGTGAAAATGCAAGACGGAAGCGAACTTCCTGCGCGTGAAATTTATAATACCCTTTTGAATTCTATGCAAAAAACAGGTGAACCGGGAATTGTATTTTCAAATAACCCTAACTATATTTGTGATTGTTGTAATGCGGTAGAATTAAAAGAAGGTCAGGGAATGACTATTGCGCACATTAATCTTTCTAAGTTTTATAATCCTAAAACAAATAAATGCGATTGTGATTATTTGAAATATGCTTCCGATATGTTATCGCATGCCGTTAAAAATATAGATAAAAACGGTATGCTTGGTGTTCTTGGTTATCAGGAATTATTGGATAAAATGAATATTCCATACGGTTCTAAAGAAGCAAATCAGGTATTGGAAGATTGTTTAACAATAATTAAAATGTCGGGTTGCAAAATGGCACTTTCGCCAACAGGCACTACATCAAGAGTTTTAAAAACCACCCCTTCAATAGAGCCTTCGTCTAATCAGAATTTATCTTATACAAAAGAAATAGATACCTTAGCACATGCGCAAAAATATTTAGAAGGCGGAATATCTAAAACAATTCATTTGAAAAAGGGTGCAACTCAAGATGATATTGATGAAATTGTAAGATATTCAAAAAAGAAAAATTTAAAGGGTATTACTGTTTTTGCTGATTAGGGTTTGAAACCCTGTTTTGATTTCTGCGGCACTATAAATATTAAGAAATTGTTTATTTTTTTAAAATTTTTCAAAAACGGGTTTATATTTAAACTATAAAAAGAAAGTAAAAATAAGGAGAAATATATTATGGCAAAAACAATCGGTATCGACCTCGGTACAACCAATTCCGTAGTTGCCGTTATGGAAGGCGGTAAGCCTACCGTTATCGCTAACGCTGAAGGTTCTCGTACAACTCCTTCAATTGTTGGTTTTGCAAAAAACGGAGAAAGACTTGTCGGTCAATTGGCAAAACGTCAGGCAATTTTAAACCCTGATAATACAATTATTTCAATCAAACGTCACATGGGTGATGATTATAAAAAGAAAATAGAAGGCAAAGACTATACCCCTCAAGAAATTTCTGCAATGATTTTAAGAAAATTAGCAGATGACGCTTCTAATTATTTGGGTGAAAAAGTAACAAGTGCCGTTATCACAGTTCCTGCATATTTTAATGACGCACAACGTCAGGCAACAAAAGACGCAGGCAAAATCGCAGGTTTAGATGTACTTAGAATTGTCAACGAACCAACAGCTGCAGCTTTGGCTTACGGCATGGAAAAAGAAAAATCAGAAAAAGTTTTAGTATTTGACCTTGGTGGCGGTACATTTGATGTTTCTATCTTAGAAATTGGCGACGGCGTCCATGAGGTATTATCAACTTCAGGTGATACTCACCTGGGCGGTGATGATTTTGACCAAAAAATTATAGATTGGTTATGTGAAGAATTTAAAAAACAAGAAGGTATTGACCTAAAGAATGATAAACAGGCAATGCAAAGATTAAAAGAAGCTGCAGAAAAGGCAAAATGCGAACTTTCATCAGTTGTTGAAACAAATATTAATCTTCCGTTTATCACAGCTGACGCTAATGGCCCGAAACACTTAGATTTGAACTTATCAAGAGCTAAATTTGAAGAATTATCTCATGATTTATTGGAAAGATGTAAAACTCCGGTTGAAAGAGCTATAAAAGATGCCGGTATTTCAAAATCCGAACTTAATGAAGTTGTTTTGGTCGGCGGTTCAACTCGTATTCCTGCAGTTCAACAGCTTGTTAAAGAATACACAGGTAAAGAGCCAAACCAATCCGTTAACCCTGATGAAGTTGTTGCGGTAGGGGCGGCTATCCAAGCAGGTGTATTGGCAGGTGAAGTTAAAGATATAGTTTTACTTGATGTAACTCCTTTAACATTAGGTATTGAAACATTAGGTGGTGTTATGACACCATTAGTTCCAAGAAATACAACAATCCCTGTTTCAAAATCTCAAACCTTCTCAACTGCCGAAAATAATCAAACGGCTGTTGATATCCATGTTCTTCAAGGTGAAAGACCAATGGCAGGGGATAATAAATCGCTTGGAATGTTCCGTTTAGACGGTATTCCACCGGCTATGAAAGGTATGCCTCAAATCGAAGTAACATTTGATATTGACGCAAACGGTATAGTTAATGTTACGGCTAAAGATAAGGCAACTAACAAAGAACAAAAAATCACAATTACAAATTCTTCAAATCTATCGGAACAAGATATAGACAGAATGGTAAAAGAAGCTGAAACTAATGCAGAAGCCGATAAAAAGAAAAAAGAAGAAGCTGAAATTAAAAATAATGCCGAATCTTTGATTTCTGCAGCAGAAAGAATTGTGAAAGATTTTGAAGGCAAAATTTCAGATTCTGATAAAACCAAACTTGAAGAACAAAAAACTGCTCTTAAAACTGCGCTTGAACAAAATAAGCCAACTGATGAGATTAAAAAATTATCAGAAGACTTGCAACAAACCATGTATGCAATTTCACAGGCTGCATATCAGCAGGTTCAACAAGAATCTGCCCAAGGAAATGCAACAGGCGACGCTCAAGGCGCAGATAATGCAACATCTGATGATAAAAAAGACGATGATGTAATAGATGCAGAATACACAAAGGAATAAACCCGAGCCGAGCGCGCTTAGCGACAGCTTAGCAAGCGAAGGCGAAGGCAAAAGGATGTGAAGCATTAGCCCGGCAAGCGAGGAGCTTGGCGGGCTAATGCGTAACTGGACTACCCGAGCCGAGTGAGGCTAGCAATGCTTTGCTTGCCGAACGAAGGTGAGGGCAGAAGTGTGCGTATGCACCTGCACGGCGCGGATGACGCGGCGGGCCGGTGCGAAGCCGTTCTACCCGAGCCGAGTGAGGCGAAGCGTAGGCAGACTTGCCACGCTGAGCAAAACAAGGGCGCAGGTGTGCAAATATAAAAAGCAGGAAACGAAAAGTTTCCTGCTTTTTATGTAAAATCAAAATATCAAACCCTAAAATCCCTTACAAAATAACATTAAAAACAATTAACCCACTTAACAAAATACAGAAAATGTTAAGTGGGAATTTTTATCAAGATATAGTTGAATTTTA
>JAFVFO010000063.1 GCA_017475485.1 Candidatus Gastranaerophilales bacterium
ATGAATCAAAAATAAATGATATTTTCTTTAACGAACCAAAAACTAAGGAAGTAATTCGCTCTACACAGGATGATGAATTATCACAAGTTACGGGAAGCTACCTTGATTCATTCGTAGAATTTCATCCGATGAATGATAAAAAAGAACTTGAAAAGGAAGCACAAGCCCTATTTGAAGAATTGCAGGCGCAAGTTAAAGCAGAGGAAAATAACAACACACAAGACCAAGTTATACAGCCTCAAATTCAAAAAGAAAATGAAGTTGTAAAACAACAATCCTCAATACAATATATCTCAGAAACAATAAGAGCAAATGAACCTAAAAAACCAACTCCGTTTCAAGATATAATTGACGCTTATAATGAACAAAGGGATCCGCAAGGTGATTCTGATGACTTAATCGACCTTAATGAACTTGCAAAATCTTCTCAAGCTCAATCAGACGAAAATGAAATTCAAGTATCAGAACCGCCTGAAGAAGTTACGTTTATATTATCGGAAAATCCAAAGCAAATGCCCGATAACACAGATGATGATACGCCCGAAATTAGCGAAGCAATAGAAATTCAACATGAAGAAAATAATATTGAACCTATGCAAGTTCAAAATAATGCAATTGAAAATCTTCAAGAAAATGTAGTACAAGAAGAACCTCAAGAACAGAATGTTCAAAATAATGAAGAAACAAAACAAGAAACACAGCCTGAAAAACAAGGGTTTTCAATTGATGCGGAACTTGAACCGCCAAAAGTGCCGGGGCTTAGCTTCAGTATGTTCTTAAGCGGTTTTGCAACTGATGAAATCCATGATGAATTTATGATTTGCGCATTTTATATTAAAAACATTTTGCGCCAGCATGATTTCACAATGAAATATATTAACTCTAAGCTATTTCAAGCTACAGGCAAAATTGCAGATACTTCGATTGTTGACGAATTAATAGAAAAAGAATATATTAAAATAATAATGACGGATGATTTTACAAAATATTCTATAGCACCCAAGGGCGAAGAATATTTAATAAATAAATTGCAAAATTAATATGAATTACATTTTTATTTTTTTAATACTGATCTCTTTCGTTTGCGCAATATTTAACGGCAAAATGGATATTGTTATATCCGAAATGTTTAATGCCGCTAAACTTGCTGTCGAAATTGCAATATCTTTAATCGGAATAATGGGTTTTTGGCTTGGAATTGTGAATATTGCCAAAAAATCAGGATTAATGGAAACCATATCTAAAATTATTAAAAAACCTTTAATTAAAATTTTTCCCGATATCGAAGATAATCCTGAGGCAATTTCAAATATTGCACTTAATATAAGTGCAAATGCACTTGGTTTATCAAATGCTGCAACTCCGTTCGGAATTAAAGCTATGGAAAATATGCAGGATAAAAACCCTGACAAAGCCCATGCAACAAACGCAATGTGCACCTTTCTTGCAATTAATACGGCAGGTTTTCAAATAGTTCCCGCTACCGTACTTGCAATAGTGACAGCAAGCGGAATGCACAACCCGACGCAAATTATTCTGCCTACATTAATTTGCACATCAGTTGCATTTTTAAGCGCATTATTTTTTGCAAAAATATTAGAAAGGTATTTTGAATGATAAAATTTCTTAATGCCTTATCTTTATATATAATTCCTTTGATAATTGCAATTATTTTTATCCATGCAATTATTAAGAAAACACCGAGTTACGAAGCATTCACGCAAGGCGCAGGGGAAGGCTTTAATATAGCCGTAAAAATTATTCCCTACCTGATTGCCATTATGGTTGCAGTAGCAACTTTCAGGGCTTCGGGTGCTATTGATATATTAGAAAAAATATTTAGCCCCTTATTGAATTATTTTAAAATTCCGACGGAAAATTTAATCATCATGTTGACAAGGTCATTATCAGGTTCTGCAACACTGGGGGTTTTGGCGGATATAATAAAGCAAACAGGTGCGGACTCATACGCTTCTAAACTTGCAGCAGTTATAACAGGAAGCTCTGAAACAACATTTTATGTTGCAGCGGTTTATTTTGGCTCAATAGGCATTAAAAAATTCCGCCATGCACTACTCGCGGGCATTCTTGCAGATATAACAGGAATTATTGTTGCTGTTTGGGTTTGTTCTATTTTCTTTCTTTAATTGTCAAAATACCCTATATAATCAAGATTTCTGTAAAATCCTTGATAATCAAGTCCAAAACCCACAATGAATTTGTTATCCACTTCAAAAGCACTAAAATCAGGAGATAAATTATACTCACGTTTTATTTTTTTATCAAACATTACAGCTAATTTTGTATCTTTCGGAGAACAATTTTCATGAATATAATCAATTAAAAAGCTAAGAGTTAAGCCTGTATCAATTATATCTTCAACAATTAAAACATTCTCACCTTTAAAATCAGGCAAATTCATATTTAAAGATTTAACTTTACCCGAGGAAGATGTAGAATTGCCATAGCTGGAAAGAGTAATGTATTCAAATTTTAAAGGCATTTTTAAATTTTTGGACAACTCCGTACAAAACATTGCAGCGCCTTTAAGCACACAAATTACATTCAAAGTTTCCTCAGTGCCAAAATGATTATTAATTTCATTTGCTAATTCTTTAATTCTTCTATATAAACTATCCGTATCAATTAAAACTTTCGGTTCATTCATTTTATTTTCCTTTTATCCTTTTTCTATGAAAATTTTATCTTTTCTTGTTCTTAAAAATTCGCACTTATTCAAAGAAGTCTTAGAATGAGGATTATTTAAAATAAAATCATCCAATTTCTTAATCGTTTTAAAGTCGCGATATTTTAACCTGCTGCCAAGAAAGCTGTTTAATATCTCGTAACGATATTCTACATTATAATTCAAATAAGAACTTCTTTTAATTGTACTATTTTCGCAAATTTCATTCAGAGCTTTTTGTATAACTTCATCTAAAATTTTAGAGGTATAAATTGATGTTGTAATTAAATTATCAATATTATTTAAAAAATTAGGATTTACTTCTTTAAATAAAGGCAGAATTTCATTTCTAATGTAGTTTCTTTTATATTTTGTATCCGAATTTGATTTGTCTATCATATAGTTTTGTTTAATTTCAGCTAAATAATCAAGAATTTGTTTTTTCTCAATTTTTAACATTGGTCTATAGTATATTTCTCTTTTTTCGGGAATAGAACTTAACCCCTTAACAGATGTGCCTTTGATTAGCCTATAGATAAGAGTTTCTATATTATCATTTTTATTGTGGGCCAAAAAAACAACATCCGTTTTATATTTTTGAGCAGTGTTATATAAAAATTCATACCTTAAATCGCGCGCTGTTTCTTCACTGCATTGAATCCCTTCGGGCGCTTTTGATATTTCGTATTTAATATTAAATTCTTTTGCAAAATCTTGCGTAAAGTTTTCTTCTTTTATCGCTTCTTTACGCCACATGTGATTAAAATACGCAAGAATAATATCGAGATTATATTCTTCTTTAACCTCAATTAATAACCTTGCAAGAGCGCAACTATCCGGCCCTGCCGAAAAAGCAATGACTGCTTGCTTATTTTTAATGTTATATTTATCTAAAAAAGCCTTGATAATATCAATCATATTAAACGTCAGGCAAATCGCCCTTTACATCTGCAACAGAAGCACCGTCTAATTCAAATGCCTTACATAAAGCGCGTGCGGCTGCGTCAGAATATTTCTTTTCCGCCAAACAGCTTATTTTGATTTCACTTGTTGAAATCATTTTAATATTAATATTTTCACGCGCTAAAGTATCAAACATTTTAGCGGCAATACCTGGTCTGTCTATCATGCCAGCGCCAACTACAGATACTTTAACAATATCATCATCAACAAAAATGTTGCTTGCGTTAACAATTTCGTTAATTTTATCTTTTATGGAATTAAATTTATCTAAATCATTTTTAGAAATAGTAAATGCAATATCATTTGTATTGGTTGCTTTTCTTGCGTATGATTGAATAATCATATCAACAGACAAATTGTTGTCAGCCAGCAAATTAAATAATCTTGCCGCATTGCCCGGCTTATCCTGAACATCACAAATTATAATTCTTACCTGAGAAGTGTCACAAGCAAGGCCTGTAACCGGTTTATTTAATTCCATTTTATCTGCTCCTATTATCAAAGTTCCGACGTCATCAAGTTTAAACGAACTGCGCACCCGCATTGGCATATCATTAAGCATTGCGGTTTCAACAGACCTCGGATGTAAAACATTAGCACCGACTCTCGCCAATTCAAGCATTTCTTCATAAGATATAACTTTTAGCTTTTGAGCCGTTTTTATAACCCTTGGGTCAGCCGTATAAACTGCTTCGACATCCGAATAAATATCACATCTTTTTGCCTTTAGAGCACATGCCAATGCAACTGCAGTGGTGTCTGAACCGCCTCTGCCAAGGGTTGTAATTTCATTACCTTCGCAAATTCCTTGAAAACCTGCAACAATAACAATTTTACCTTCTTTAAGATGTTTATTAATTCTGGTTGTATCTATATCAATAATTCTTGCACACATATGAGCAGGTTCAGTTTTTATTCCCGCCTGCGCACCTGTTAAACTTATAGAATCATGACCTTGTTCTTGTATTGCCATTGCCAACAGCGACATAGAAACTTGTTCGCCCGTTGACATTAACATATCCATTTCGCGCTCAGAAGGATGAGAAGACAATTCATGTGCTAATTTTATAAGTCCGTCTGTAGTGTGCCCCATTGCGGAAACAACAACAACTACATCATTTCCAAGTTCTTTTTCTAATATTGCAGCATGTGCAACGTTTCTGATTTTTTCGGTATCGGCAACAGAAGTTCCCCCGAATTTTTGAACAATTATGCTCATCTTTAACCCTCTTTAGGTAATTTTTCAGCTATTTCCATTATTGGCGGGATGTCCCCATAATCCTTTTGTATTTTATCACAAATATCCTTAATTGTAACAAGTTTTTCTTCATCTTCGGGGTTATTTTCATAAATTTCATATAAAGACATTGCTTTTATAATTAAATAGTCCCTTTTGTGTTCCATTGGTTCTTTACATTTACCAAGTATTTTAAGAGCTAATTCAGGCTTGTTCAAATGTAATTCGCATTCAGCATGCGCAATTCTTGCCATTTCCAAATTTTCATCAAGATTATATGCTTTTTCAAATTTTTCTTTAGCTCTATATATTTCACCCGTTTTAAATAAAATTATTCCGTATTTAAAAACAATATCAGGGTTTTCACGATTTAAGTCATAAGCAGTTCTGATATATGTAAGGGCTTTTGATTCGTTATTCAATTCATTCATATACGCAATTGCAAGGTTTAGATATAAATCAGGGTTTTGCGTATCATATTCTGCGGCTTTTTTCCAATATTTAACGGCATTTTTATAATCATTCATTGCCTGATAAGCACTTGCAATGCCAAAATAAGCATTTGAAATATTTACATCAAGAGAAATTGCCTTTTTAAAACAATCAATCGCACTTTTATAATCTTCTTTTTTCATATAAATCTGCGCAAGGTTAAAATGCCCCGCAGCAATAGCAGGGTTTATCTCAAGAGTTTTGTTAATAGTATTAACGGCTTCATCTAGCCTGTCTAATTTTATTAAACAATAAGACAGTGCATTATAAACGATATATTCATTATCTTTCAATTCAATTGCTTTATTATATTTTTCAATAGCTTCATTTAGCATATTAAAATGCTGATATGCAGCACCCCATGAATTGTAATATTTCCAATCGTCTTTACAATATGATTCATATTTTTCAAAACTTTGAAGACAATTCTTTTTATCATTCAAATTAAGGTATGCTTCTGATATCAACAAATAGTTTTCTATTTTTTCAGGATTTAAAGAGCATGACTTTTTGCAAAATTCTATACAAAGTGCATAATGTTCAAGTTTTAAATTGCACAGCCCGCTCATATACAAAGCCTCTGTATGAAAAGGTTCAGAAATCAAAATTTTACTGAATTTAGATAATGCACTCCTGTATTCTTCTTCCCGAACCAGTATAATGCCCCACATAAAAAGCGATTGCGGATTTTGCGCATCAAGAATATATGCTTTTTTAAACAATGATTTCGCTTTTTGAAGCTGATTATTTTTATAGCAATATATGCCGTAATTCAAATATGTCTGAGCAGATGTCCTATCCAAATTAAGTGATTTTTCAAAGGCGGATTTTGCAAGGTTGACATCATTTAATTCACTATACACACCCGCTAAATAACACCAAGTTCTCGGGTTATTTCTATCCAGCCGTAAAGCCTTTTTAAAATTTCTCATGGCTTCTTGAAATTCGCGCTTTTGAGCATATATTATGCCAAGGTTAATATAAACCTCGGGATTTGATTTATTTATAAGAGCACTTCTGTTTAATTTTTCCAGCCCTAAATCTTCTTGTCCGTTATTAATTAAATACATACCCCAGTTAATATACGCATAAGAAGGCAAAGAAGGCTCTTTTGAAATCACCTTGTAGCGGTCAATCTGTCTGCTGAATTTTTCGGCAGACTCAAATAATGCAAACATATATCTGATTATTTTTGCAAACATTTTATCTCTATTAGGTTATCAGCTATTTCTCTAATTGCGCCGTTTCCGCCACCGGCCTCTGTAATTTGCAAGCCTTCAACCTTAAGCGTCACAACAGGATTTACGTTTTTAGGCGCAATTCTATATTTTACAAGATTCATTGCGGAAATATCATTAATATCATCACCAATATAAAGCACCTCATCAGCACTCAAATTATGACGTTTCATAATATCTTCAAGAACAACGCCTTTCTGTCTTATTCCGCCATGAATTTCTTCAAGGTTAAAACTATCTTTAAAATAATTT
This sequence comes from Candidatus Gastranaerophilales bacterium, assembly GCA_017475485.1. Classification (GTDB taxonomy): domain Bacteria; phylum Cyanobacteriota; class Vampirovibrionia; order Gastranaerophilales; family Gastranaerophilaceae; genus RUG14156. The sequence goes on from JAFVFO010000063.1 coordinate 6,869, forward strand.
AAAATATTACTTGCCTCCCCCGATATAATCCCAAAGTTAAAACCATTGGTGATTAAGAGGTGAACCCCCATAATATCTTTAAAATTTAATTTTTTTTGAACGTCATTTTTTTCGGAAATATATACACTTCCGTCTGTAAATACACCGTCAAAATCGCTTACAATCATTTTTATATCTTTAGATAAATTAAGCATTATCTCCTCAACTTCTTTTTTACGGGAATTTCGCTGGCATAAACGCATTTAACACCATTACCCATAAAATCTTTAACATTTCTGATATCTCTGACAAGTTTTCGTAGCCCTTCACCTTCAAGGCTTGCAGCCTGATCAGAACCCCACATTGTTCTGTCAAGTGTAATGTGGCGCTCAACAGAACATGCACCCATTGCAACAGCAATTGTAGAAGGCGCAATTCCGCGCTCATGGCCTGAATAACCTACTAAGCACTTATAGCGTTCTTTTAGGGCAGGAATAACTTTTAAATTAATTTCATTATTTGCGGTAGGATAAGTAGAGGTACAATGGTACAAAATCAAATTATCTGTACCGAGTATCTCAACAGCTCTATCAATTTCTTCAAGAGTTGACATGCCGCTTGAGAGTAAAATCGGCTTATTTGTAGATTTAACTTTATTCAAAAGTGCCTCATTTGTCAACAATGCAGAAGGTATTTTATGGGCACAAATATTAAATTGCTCCATAAAATCAACGCTTTTAACATCCCAGCAAGAAGCCAGCCAATCTATCCCAAGGGTTTTGCAATATTTATCAATTTCCGAATATTCATCATAGCCAAATTCAAGCCCGCGCTTTAAATCACCGTTTGTATCACCAAATACACTTTCTCTTGGTGCTGAAAGTTCTTCAGGGGTATAGACATCTTCAATAGTTCTTTTTTGGAATTTAACAGCGTCACAGCCATATAAATGCGCCATATTAATTAATTTTTTTGCATTTGCCAAAGAACCGTTATGATTAATTCCGATTTCAGCAATAATAAAACAAGGGCATTCATCCCCGTATATTTTATTTCCGATTTTAATTTTCATTATCTTCACCTATATCCTTAATAAATGTAATACTATTCTGGGTTGCACCTATAAGCGTATATTTTGAATTTACTTTTACAATAATTAAATTCTTATTTTGTCCTAATGATGCAGATGAAACTATCTGAATGCTGTATTTATCATTTTCATTTGGCGCGCAAATTTTAATACCGATTAATTTTTTATATATAATTCCTGTTAAATAAACAAGTCCGATAACAACAAATAAACCTAAAAGCATTCCGACATAATTAGGTTCATAGCTGTTACGGCTTAAAACTTCATCAAGTTCACCCTGTGCATTAGCGCTTAAGATAAATAATATAAAAACTGCAAAAATTTTCTTCATCTAGCCTCTAAAGTTAGTATTAATTATATCACTTATTACAGGTAAATACGGTCTTTTACCGAATAAAGAAAGTACTGCTAAATAAGTTAAAATAAAAGTTATGATAAATGCAGTAATTGTAAAGCCAAAAAGCATTGGTGTCTGATTAAAAAATATATCAAAACTTTTAACCATATTTCCGACAAAAGGTATAACAACCAATATATTTATTGCAAATGAGTATATTAAAGAAACAACCGCAAGTGCAACAGATAAAAATATTGCCTGATACAAATTAAACGTCAGAAAAGGCGTAATTCTTTTATTTGTGATATTTGCAAAAACAATCCAAATTATGCTGAATATACCGCAGGTATAATAAGCAAGCACAGAAACTATTCTATCTGTAATACTCACTCCCCCCATTTTTTACTCCTTTTTGCTTTTACGTTCAATATAAGCATTAATCATTTCAAGATAAATAAGTTTTATTTCATTATCTCTTGGAGCTTGCTTCATTGCTTTTTTATAATATTTAACCGCCTGAGTATAATTTTTAAGCATTACATAGGCATTTGCAATAAATGTGGAAATTTTAGCGTCATTATGAAGAATTTTTTGTGCGGTTTTATAAACTGCAATACCTTCTTCGTAACGTTTTTCATCTATTAAAATATTAGCTAAAAGTATATATGCGTTCGGCTTATCGGGATTGATTTCTATTGCCTGCTTTAACAAAGGAATTACATCTTGCGTTTTTCCTTCATCACTATATGCAATAGCCCTGCAAACCCAAGCGGAATAATAATCAGGCGCAAGCTCTATGGTTTTTTCATAAAATTCTTGAGCTTTTTGAAAGTCTTTTAATTCCGCATACATATTTGCAAGACAAAGGCATGCTTTGGAATCTTTAGAGTTTAAATTATATGCTTTTTCGTAATAACTTAGCGCATCTTTCGGGTCATTCAGCTTTTGCTTAATGTTTGCAATACTTATATAATTTTCCGGATTATCACCTTCAAGCACTATTGCCTTATTGTAATATTCAATAGCCTTTTGGTAATTTCCTATATCCGAATATAAATACCCTAGCGCACTATATGTATCCGGTTTATCGGGATTTATTTCAAGAGCTTTTTTATAGTTTGCGAGCGCATTTTCAAAATTTTCAATTTCCGCATAAACATTAGCTAAATTATAATAAGTTGCATAATTATCAGGCTCAATCTGCGCTGATTTATTATAACAATCAATAGCTTCTAAATACATTTTTTTAAAGAAATAAATACTCCCAAGGTTAATTAAACTTTGAAAATCGTCTTCATTTTTTCTGAGAATTTCTTCATAAACACTTGCTGCATTATTCAAATCATCGCAACCAATATAATAATTTGCAAGATTTTTGTAATTATCAATGTTATCAGGGTCGTTATTAATCTTTTGCTTTAATTCTGCAATAATATTATCTTTAAACAATTTCTATCTCCAACTAATTTTTAAATACCTTTGTGTTCTCAAAAATAGACCTTGACTGTGCCAATGCAAGATTTTTTAATGAACAAACACCCTGAGCTTCATCCGTATTAAGCATAACACCGATTGAGCGAAGCCTGTTTACAACTGTTTCGTTTAATTCATCCGCACTTATAAAAAGCGCACAATTATTATCACATTTTTGCTCTCTAAACGGACAATTTTTCATAAAAATATTATACACTAAAAATTATTATTTGTTATAATTTCATTATGAAAAATATATTAATTGTTATAGATGATTTAGAATTCAAATATTTTGAATTTAACAAGTTAGTTACAAATTTTTGGCTTATAAAAGAATATCTTTTAAGGGGAAACGGGGTTGATATAACCTTAAAAAAGAAACTTTATTTAAAAAGGAATATTCCTTTCGCACAAAGCTACAAAACGTATCTTGAAGGCGAAGAAATTAAAAAAACCGAACAATCGCATGAAATTTGTTTGAATGAATATAATACTATTTTCTTTCGCCCCGACCCACCTGTAGATATGGATTACATTAATGCCAGCTACATTTTATCTTATGTTGACAATAATTCAACATTTGTTATGAATTCAGCCCATGCTATAAGAGAAAAAAATGAAAAACTTTATGTTAACGAGTTTCAAGGATTAATACCCGATAACATTGTTGCAAGTGATGAAAAAATTATTAAAGAATTTCTGTTTGAAAAAGGCGAAATAGTAATTAAACCCACAAACCGCTGTTTCGGTTCGGGAGTGTTCTACCTTAATTCGGTTGATAAAAATATTAATACAATCTTGCAAACAGCAACAAATAACTATACTACAGCTGTCATGGTGCAGGAATATCTTCCTCAAATTCAAAACGGAGATAAACGCTTAATTTATGTTTGCGGAAAAATCTTTGATTACTGCGTTAAAAAGGTTGCCACAAACAACGATTTTAAGTTTAATGAACACAACAAAGATACTCTTAAATTTGCGCAGTTAAACTCTGAAGAAAAATTAATAGAACAAAAAGTTAAAGATAAATTTGAGCATGACGGAATTTATCTTGCCGGCTTGGATGTTATTGACGGAAAAATAATAGAAATCAATATCACAAGTCCATGCTTTTTTATAAATGAAATAAACAATATTTTTGATATAAGTTTTGAAAAAATGATTGTTGACAGAATTGAACTCTACGCAAATTCGCGCAGCAGTGCAATTATAGACAAACTTAGCATTTGTTAAGAAAAAAATATACAAGCGCAAAAAAATAAATTTAGTGGTTTTATATAAGTGTCATGAAAACTAAATTCATAAACAATTCGCTATACTACAACAGCATGCCCGGATACAAGCAAGAAACTTTGGGGCAGCAAAAGTTTAAAGAGCATAAAATACAAAACGAGCATAAAGAAAATTCAAACAGACCCGCGCAAGCGCTTAGCTTCAGCGGGTCTGCGGTTTCAGGGGCTCAAAAAGCAATTTCCAAAGTCGGCAACGGGCTTTTGGAAAGCAAGTTTTTAAATAAACTTGTAGATATAACAAACAACAATGAAGCTGCGTTTTCCGCAGTTTTTGCGTTATTTTTCGCAGGTATGCTAAAACCCGTTTTAATCTTACTCCAAACAGGACATGATGATAAAGACGGGCAGATGATTGCAACAAAGAACTTCCTTTCCGCATTTACGGGATTTTTAATAAAATACACAGTAGAAGGCAGTTTTATTAAAAAAATCACAAGTACAATGATTGATAATATTGGTCTTATCGAAGAAACGGAAGGAAAAGACGGTAAAAAAGCAATCAAAACACAAAGTTTCAATTCCGAAGCCGCACAAAAACTTGCAAAAAAACAATTAAAAAGCGAACATTCAAAATTAAAAGATAAATTTAAGTTTGCAAAAGAAACATCTAAAAATGCAACGGGTTTTGAAAGAATCAGAAAATTTGCACGGTCATGGAAAAAATATAAATATGAACCCGCACAAGATTTAATTGACTCAAGAGCAAAGAAATTAATTCAAAACATTGAAGACTACCATTTGACTTCGTACAATAAAAATGAAGGTGTAGTCAACTTTATTTTAAAACTCCATGACAACTTCTTATTAACAGAGAAGAAAGCCTATGAAGCAAAATCGTTGCTGAGTACGGAAAATATCAAATCACAGCCGTCTGATGCGTTTAATTCGTTGTGGAAAAACTTCCTTGGCTCTGCAACTGCAATCGCAAAAGCTAAAGTAACAAGTATTCTTTTACCTGTTGTTTTGGCTGCAATATTTGCAAAAAGAAACGCGCAAAATGAAATGGCAAAACAAAAAGTCAGTCAGGATAAAGCGTCAAGTTTAGCAATTTCAAAGAATATCGGCAAAAATCCTATTTTCAATAAAATTCAAAATAATGACAATAAAAAGACATCTCAAAACGGGCAGATTTCATTTACCGGTTCTGTTACGGAATATGCAATACAAAAATCATCAGCATTCCTTGAAAAAATAGCGTTTTCAAAAACAGGCCAGGAATTAGCAGGCGGTTTATCTAAAATATCAAGCATTCCCGCTTCGTTTATGTCACATGTGGAAAGCGTTTTATTAACAGCATATTGGGTTATAAATACACAAAATTCCAAAAAAATTCACCCTGACCAAAAACTTGGCTTTAACATTCACACCGTACTTGTAACAATTGTTTCAAGTCTGGCTGCAATTGTTGTGGATAAAGGTTTTCAATTCCTTGTTAATAAAGCGGAAAGCGGTTATGCCAATAAAATAAAAGAAGCAAGAGATTCTATTAAGGAAGCTGCACCCGATATTGACCCGAAAGAATTAGCTCAAGAAATCGCAAAAAAATGTTCAAAATTATATCATTCCGGAGATATTGCGGAACAGTTAGCTAAAAACGGTATTTTAGGCAACGAAAAAGATTTCTTAAATGAAGCACAAAATCTGGCTGCAAGCTACGCAAAAGACTTAAATAAATTTAAATCATTACTAATATTCGCTATGGTTGTACGTTTCTTAGTTCCTGTTTTGACCGTTAAGCAAAGTAAGAAAATTAAAAACTTCCTTGTTGAACACACTAAAAAACACGCAAATGAACCCGATAACAAACCAAAAGAAAATAAAACCGAAAAAGCGGCTTAATCAGTTAATTTTTTAGCCTTTTTCCAAAGAACATCATATTCTTCATAACTTAATTCATCGAGAGGTTTTTGTGCTATTTCTTCAAGTTTATTAAATCTTTTTATAAATTTATTATTTGCCTTAGATAGCGCACATTCAGGATCTATATTATACCAGCGTGCAATATTTATTAAAGAAAATAAAATATCGCCAAACTCAAGTTCTTTTTCTTCATGGCTTTGAGCAGACTTAAATTCTTCCACTTCGCCAAAAAAGCAACTATAAACATCTTCAATATTTTTCCATTCAAAACCTTTTTGCACAACTCTTTTTGATATTTTTTCGGCAACTGCCAAAGCAGGCATTTTTGCAATACCGTCAAGTGTTCTTTTTCTTTCTTTTTTTTCTTCGAGTTTTAATTTTTCCCAATTAATCAAAACTTCGGAACTATCTTTAACTTTAGCCTCGAAAAATACATGCGGATGACGATGTATTAACTTATCATTAAGCATTTTGGCAACATCTTGAATATTGAATTCATTATTATCATCTGCTATTTGCGAATGCAAAAGAACCTGCAAAAGAACATCTCCAAGTTCTTCTTTTAAATGCTCTATATTATCTTCATCTATTGCTTCAACCGCTTCGTATGCTTCTTCAAGCATATTCTTTCTGATTGTTTTGTGGGTCTGTTCCCTATCCCAAGGACAACCTTCGGGTGAGCGCAATATTTTAACCGTATTAACAAGTTCGTCTAAGTAGTTCATTATTTCACCATTTGATTAACACTTAAAATTAATATTCCGCCGCCGCCAATTTGTTTAAGATTATCTATAGCATCATAAATTTTGTCTTCATCAACTACAACGTGAATTACAACCTTATCTTCACTTTCGTATAAGGGCATAACCGTTGGAGAAGAAAGCCCCGGCAAAAACTTTTTAACATCTTCAATTTTATTTTTCGGAATGTGCGCCATTAAGTATTTTTTGGATTGGGCATCTATGACAGAATCAATTGCGCGAATTAAAGAACGCAATTTCAGTTGCTTTTCGGGTTCTAAATCGCACCTTGAACAAAGAACCGTTGAAGATGATAAAATTTTATCTATTATTTTTAATCTGTTTGATTTTAAGGTAGTACCTGTTGAAGTTATGTCAATAACACAATCACAAAAACCAAGTGAAGGCGTAATTTCAACCGCACCCATAATTTCAGAAATCTTTGCTTCTATTCCCAACTTTTTAAAATAACTTTTTGCAATATTAGGAAACGAAGTTGCAACCCTGACAGGCTGTTTAATTTTTTCTTTTAGTTCCGTAGCGTCATTAATTTCCAGTTCTTCCGGCAACGCAACAACCATATCGCATTTCCCAAAATTAAATTCTTTTATAATATCAAGTTTAATTTCTTTCTCAACTACAATATCTCTGCCTGTAAAACCTATATCGGCTACGTTAGAATCAAGGAAATTAGGAATATCTGCAGCTCTTACAAAAATAAGCTGAAATTTATTATCCAAAGTATCTAATTTTAAACATCTTTCATCCTTTGAACCTAAGTTCAAACCGGCCTTATCTAAAAGTTCATATATTTTTTGTGATAATCTGCCTTTATTTGGCAGCGCAATCCTTAACATTTCATCCATTTTATCATCCTTTCAAAAGTATTCTAGCATAAAATTAGGTTTTCATTAAATTTTTGTTTATAGTACAATTTATTTGATTATGTATTTTTAAAGGAGAGCGTATGGAGCATTTACATCAATTCATTTCTAATAATGCAATTATGACAAGTGCAATAATTCTAATTGTTGCATACATCTTCATTGCATTAGAAAAAATTCCAAAAGTAGTTATAGCACTTTTAGGCGGTTCGTTAACATTGTTTTTAGGTTTGCTTGCAACCGAAAAAACACCTGATAATTTGGGAGAATATTTTATTTCTTTCATAGATTTCAATGTAATATTTTTACTTGTATCAATGATGATTATAGTTCACATTGCATCAAAATCAGGAATGTTCACTTGGCTTGCAAATGAAATTTTAAAGAAAACAAAAGGACACCCTATTGCGGTTTTGGCCTCTTTGGCTGTGTTTACAGCTGTTGCCAGCGCATTTTTAGATAATGTCACAACCGTTATTCTTGTTATGCCGATAACATTTGCGGCATGCAAATTATTGGATATTAACCCGATTCCTTTTTTAATAACTGAAATTTTTTGTTCAAATATAGGCGGAACAGCAACTTTAATTGGTGACCCGCCAAACATTATTATAGGTTCTGCCGCAAATTTCAGTTTCATGGATTTTGTAAAAGAATTAACCGGAGTAGTTGCACTTATAATGCTTGTAATTATAGCTTTAATGGTATTTATCTATAGAAAAGAGCTAAAATCATCTCCTGAAAAAATGGAGCTTGTATCTCAAATTGATAATTCAAAAACTATTGAAGATAAAGCTCTTGCAATTCGTTCAGGCATTGTATTGGCGCTTGTTATCGTAGGCTTTGTATCACATGATGTTACGCATATTCCGACATTCCTTTCCGCAATGATAGGCGCTTCAATTTTATTGATTTTTGAAAAACCTGCAAAAGTCCTTGTAGAAGTTGAATGGAATACAATATTTTTCTTTGTAGGCTTATTTATTATAATTGGCGGGCTTGAAGCCTCAGGCGGTATTGCCTTAATGGCAAAATGGATACTTGATATAACCCATGGTTCGCAATCCATGGCCTCTATGATAATTCTATGGGCTTCCGGTATTTTATCAGGTATTATCGATAACATCCCCTATACTGCAACAATGGCGCCAATGATAGCAACAATAGAACAATCAATGGGGCATGCTTACGTTCATCCTCTTTGGTGGAGTTTGGCACTGGGCGCATGCTTAGGCGGTAATATGACGATAATCGGTGCTGCGGCAAATGTTATAGTGTCGGAAAACGCGGCAAAAGCAGGTCATCCTATTTCATTTATGAAATTTTTAAAATATGGTATAATAGTAACTGCAATATCACTTGCAATTTCAACTGTATATATTTATTTTAGATTTTTAGTTCACTAATAATGATAATAGAAGATAATAAAAAACAGAATAAAGAAGCACAAAAAGTTAAAAATCCTAACTTGAGTGCTTCTTTTACAACAAATGAAACAGGGTATGAAAATAATATCCGCCCTTTGAATTTTGATGATTATATCGGCCAAAAATCTTTAAAAGAAACTCTCAAAATTTCAATCGAGGCTTCTAAAAAAAGAGGAACTCACTTAGACCATTTACTTTTTTACGGGCCTCCGGGGCTTGGTAAAACAACTTTAGCTTCAATTATTGCTCATGAAATGGGTTCATCCATTAAAATAACCTCAGCTCCTTCAATTGAACGCCCGAGAGATATTATAGGAATTTTAATGCAATTAAAAGAAGGGGATGTGCTTTTCATAGATGAAATACACAGATTAAATAAAATTGCGGAAGAAATTTTATACCCTGCAATGGAAGATTTTATGATTGACCTTACAACGGGAAAAAGCCAATCTGTTAAAACAATGAGAATTCCCGTTGCAAAATTTACCCTTATTGGCGCAACAACAAAAGCCGGAGCGCTTTCAGGGCCATTAAGGGATAGATTTGGTATAATTCACAGATTAGAATTTTACACAGATGATGAACTTTCTGATATTGTAAAAAGAACAGCCAAAATACTTGATTTCAAAATAGATGATGAGGGGGCAAAGGTAATCGCCCAACGCTCGCGCTGTACCCCCAGAATTGCAAACAGGTTAGTTAAACGCTGTGCTGATTGGGCAATTGTTAAAAGCTCAGGTACAATAACATCTGATGTTGCAAACATGGCATTGAATTCTCTTGATATAGACGAATTAGGGCTTGATATTACGGATAGGAATTTATTATCATTGATGATTAAATCGTTTCAAGGCGGGCCTGTCGGCATTGAAACGCTTGCGGCGGCATTAGGGGAAGATGTCAGAACAATTGAAGATGTTTATGAACCTTTTTTAATACAAAAAGGATTTTTAGCAAGAACACCGCGCGGAAGAAAAGTTACATCTTTAGCATACAAACACTTGAATTTAAAAGAAGATAAAGCCCAAATGCAATTATTTTAATCAAAATCATAAATTACCGGCAGTTTATAAGGAAGTTGTTTTGCGTTAAATAATTCGTGATTTTGTTTGTGTTCTTTGTATCTGTTTTGGATTTCGTGGAATTCTTCATCAGTTAATTCATCAACCGGCTTTTTACTCCGGTTAAACATATCAAAGCTCGGTTCTTTGCTTTGCCAATTCATCCAAGAAATTACGCCACGCCAATTTTTCATCAAATCTACACAATCTTGATAATATATTCTTTCATCTTCACAAGATGAATTTGCAAGCATTTCATCGAAATATCGGCAGGCATTATTAGTGTATTCAATAATTTGTTCCATGTTAAACTTTGATTTTACGGTTCTTTCAAATTGGCTTTGTACATAAATAAAATGAGCCATTTGAATTTTTATTTTTTCGCTTTTTACTACGTCTTTATCCGCTTTAGCCAACATTGAAGCATGTGCTAATTCTTTTCTTGCAAGTTCACCCGTTAATTTTGAAAGATGTGGATTTGAATCAAGCGTTTTTTCGCACTCAGCTTTATAAAATGAGCCCTGCGTATAATGATATTCGGCTTTTTCCTGTATATAATTTTTAAAAAGTTCATCAGCCTCTTGCCTTGATATTTTAAGCATATAAGGAACTAATGCACGATATTCAAAACTTCTTAAATTGCCGATTAGTCCGGGGATATCCGAAAAATTACAATCACAGTCATAACGGCCTTGTGTTTGGTGTTGTAATCTATCCGATAAATCTTCAAACTGCAAAAATTCCAAATCAAAAATACCGGCGTCATCTTGCGTCATGTTTATATTTCCGGCATGCAAATCATAGTGCATAGCAACGCTGTAGGGAAAATATCCGTCAGGATTTGCGTTTTGATTTTGTATGGGTAAATCAAAGTCCGATATAACCTTCATAAGACGCGACAGGTTTTGTTCATTATACCGATTTCTATATGGATTTGGATTAGTACCGCTTATTTTAGTCGAAACAAGATAGGTTTCATCATTAGGCAAAGAAAAGGCATATTTACCCTGCTGAATATTGGGAATGCTTATGCCTTTATCATACATTTTATCAAGAACGGAAATTTCTCGCTTTGCACCTTGGTTTCTTGAATATTTTTTAACAACTAAATCCTGACCCAAATAAAAAGCACTTCCATTCAACCCTGAACCTATAGGACATGAATTATTTGCACAAGAAATTGCGGTTTGAATTTCGTTATCTGAGGGATTTTGCGCAATAGGTGTAACTCTTACACCATTCTTTGTATAAGGAGCACAACATCCCTCAAAAGAAATATTATTTACATACAACACCATACATGTATAAGTACCGTGAAGAAAAAATTTCTTTTAATAATAATTTAATGTAACAAATATTAATATTATTGCTGGTATGCTTGGAATAACGGCATGTATAATGCCAGACCCAAAACACCAACGATAACACCAATGAAAAGCATTAATAAAGGTTCAATCATTTTAGTGAAGCCTTCAATAACGTTATCGAGCTTTTTATCAATAAAATTAACGCAATGATACAACGAATCGCCCAAACGACCGGACTGCTCACCTGTTGCAATCATAAATTGCATCATTGTGGGAACTTGAGGAATACCTTTAAGAGCTACCGAAAGGTGTGTACCTTGTTGAACTTTTGAAGCAACCTGCATAATGGAAGTTTTTAAAACATGGTTATCAATTGTCAAGTTTGCCAAAAATAAACAGTCAACAATAGGAATACCTGCTTCATAAGCAACTTGCAAAACCGCAATAAAGTTTGAAAAGTTTGAAAACTTCAACAAATCGGAAAGCATTGGAATTGAAAGAACAAAATTATCTATTACTCTTCTGACAGAAGGATTTTGATAAACCTGTTTAAGTGCAACAACAATACATACTGCAGCAACAATACATAATGCCCAGTATGTTTTTAAAAATATACCTGCATCCATACAAGTTCTTGTAATCCAAGGAAGGGGTTTACCTAAGTTGTTAAACATTTCATCAAATGCAGGGAATACAAATATTAACATAACCAAAATAGCAACAACAGCAAGCAAAATAACTATTGAAGGATATATAAGTGCACCTACAACTTTACTTTTGATGTTATCTTGTTTATTTAAAAGTTCTAACATACGAACCAAAGTTTTATCAAGTTCCCCTGAATCTTCACCAGCTTTTACAAGACCGATATAAACCCTGCCGAAAATATTTCTGTACTTTTCAAGTGTTTCGCCCAGTGTAGAACCGCCGATAATTTGTTTTCTGAATTCATGTGTCATTGAGCGAACTCTTTTGGAGTTCGAATTTTGCTCAATAAACAAAAGCGCTTCAATTATAGGAATACCGGTAGAAGTAAGGATTTCAAGAGTTGATGTAAAGTCAATTTTTTCCCTCAAACTTAAGCTCGAAATTGCACCACCTATAGATTTGGCTTTTTTATCTTCTTTAGTTTCTTCATCAACAAGCGAAATCGGGGTCAAGTCCATATCTTTAATTTTTCTGCGCGCTTCAGTCAGGTCTGAAGCCTCAACTCGACCGGTAACAATAATTTTATTATTTTCTTTAAATGCGCTATAAATATATACTGCCATTATTCGCTCGCTAAACCTAATATTCTGACTTGTTCATCTATAGAAGTATTGCCTTCAAGTATATGTCTTAAACACGACATCTTTAATGTATTCATTCCCTGTTTAACGGCAAAATCTTCAAGTTCAACATCATGTGCACGTTGTGCAATCATTTTTCTCAATTCATTATTCACAACCAAAATTTCCAATACTGCAAGACGGCCTAAATAACCGGTATTTTTACAGTTCGGACACCCCTTGGGACGATAAATTTTAGTTTGAGTTAATTTTTGAACTTCAACAGGGTCTGATAATATCTTTCTTGCTTCTTCTTCGGAAGGATAATATTCTTCTTTGCAGTTCGGACAAAGTTTTTTAACAAGACGTTGCGCAATAATACCCGAAATTGTAGAAGAAATAAGGTAATCTTTTGCACCCATTTCGATTAAACGAGTAATTGTTGCAGCGGCAGAGTTTGTGTGAACAGTTGATAATACAAGGTGACCTGTCAGAGAAGCGCTTATTGCGACTTCAAGAGTTTCATAGTCACGAATTTCACCTATCAATATGGTATCAGGGTCTTGTCTTAATATTGCACGAAGAGAATTTGCAAAAGTAATGCCTGCTTTCGGGTTAACTGCAGATTGATTTATACCTTCCAATTTAATTTCAACCGGATCTTCGATTGTTGTAATATTTACAGAATCCGAATTCAGATATCGCAAAATAGCATACAAAGTGGTAGTTTTACCCGAACCGGTAGGCCCTGAAGTCAATACAATACCATTTGGAGAAGAAACAAGATATCTGATTTTTTTGATATCATCTTCATGTGCGCCTGCAATTTCAATAGTGTCCGCCTTAGCTTGAACAGAGTCCATTTGAGGAGCTAAGATACGAATAACCATTTTTTCGCGGCCTGCAACGGGAAGTGTGTTAACACGGAAATCTTGAGCACGATTTTTGTATTTCAAGGTAAACGAGCCGTCTTGTGCACGCCTGTGCTCAGCAATATTCATTTTAGATAAAACTTTAAACCTTGAAATTACCGCACTATCAACCTTTTGCGGAATTTTAATTGCATTATGTAAAGAACCGTCAACCCTTATTCTTACGCGATAGCCGGCCGACATAGGCTCTATATGAATATCTGAGGCACGTCTGTCTATCGCCATGGTAATTATTTTATTTGCAAGCTGAGATACAGCACCGTCTGAACCTTGAATTTCTTTTTCAACCTGCTGCCAAAGTTCGCCTTGATTTTGCTCAATTTCATCATCTTCATTAATTTTTTGAAGCAAATTTTCAGTATCAGCTTTATCGGCGCTATAATACATGTTGATATAGTTTTCAAATTCAACATGGGTAACAAGTTTAATAGTAGGATTTAAACCTGTTTGATAAACGATTTCATCAATAACCTTTTTATCACCGGGATTAACCATACCGACAACAAGAGTTTTATCAGTAAGACTCAGGGGAATGACTTTATTAATTTTTACGAAATCTTCAGGTAAAATTGAAATCGCCGTCGGCAAAACTTTTAATTGCTCTGCCGTTGCATATTCAAGACCCATTTGCGCACCAAGTGCTTCTTTTAGGTCTTTTATTTTTACAAAACCCAATTTTACAAGAATAGAACCTAAAGGAATACCCTGTGCCTTAGATTCAGCCAATGCGATTTGCAGTTGTTTATCCGAAATCAACTTTTCTTCGAGAAGAATTTCACCTAGTTTTTTTGTTTCCGGAGCTTTTACCTTTGAAATATCAGCACTTGCCCTGCCGTCTAATCCAACAGGCTCAGTCGGTATAGGCGGGGGTTCAAGTTCAAAATCCGCATCTAAATCTATATCGAATTCCATATCGGAATCTTCATCGGAATCACTAAAAGTTACAACTGAAGAATCCGCAATATCTTCACCTTCTATTTCAATTACACCGTCATCAGACATATCTGAATCATCGGATGAAATTGAAATACCTTCTGAAGTTTCTTCATCTTGCGAAAATAAATCTTCTTCATCGCCGTCATCAAGAAAAGTAACATCTTCTTCATCATCGGTTATGTTTAAATCTGTATAATCATCATCAGGGGCTTGCATTTCCTGAATTTCAGGTTCGGCTTTATAAGATTGAATATCCGACTCTTGAACAGAAACAGGAGAATCAGAGGGAAACTTATGCAAAAAAGAGCTAAACAGTAATTCAAAATTCTCCTTAGTCAGATAAATAAATTCAACCCTGCATGCAACGATAGAATTTATATATTGCTTAATTTTTTCCTTGTTTGAATTTGAATAAATCGCCACAAAGAATATATCGTTTTGAATATTAACAGGTACAAAAGACAACTCTTTCGCAACAGACAATTCAAACTTTTGTGCAATATCAAGGTTGATTTTATTTATAAGTTTTTTAATTATACTATTATCCATTTTTGTTTGCTTTACAGATCATACACGTTATTTTCGACATTATCTGTATCTTTGATGATGTGAGGAGTAACTACAATAACAAGTTCTTCTCTGGCTTTTTGGTTGGAGTTCCCTCTGAAGAATGCACCGATAAACGGTAAATCAGATAAAATAGGCATTTTTTGCGTTGTTTGTTGTTCCTGTTCTCTGATTAAACCTGCAAGAACCAAAGTTTCTCCGTCTTTAATTCTAATATTTTTCAATTATAAATCACGTCTTTGAAGCAAAGTTGCGGATAATTCCTGATTTCCGTTATCATTTGCAGAATAAACACGTTCTTTAATTGTTGCAAATTCAGGTGAAATATTCATTGAAACATATCCGTCAGGCGAGATAAAAGGAACTATTTCAATCAATAAACCTTCATCAGAACCGATATCATAAGTCTTTTGAGTAGCACTTGTTACGGTATCAGAACCTTGCAAAATTTGGCTGGTAACTGATTTTACATAGTCAGATGTCATATCAATTGTAGCTTTTCTGCCATTTGTAACCATAATTTTCGGATTTGTCAGAACACGGCCGTTGCCATTTTCTACAAGATATTTAAGTTTGTATGTAAGAGCTTTGTTATTTGTTTTATGAATATAATCAATACCTGATGATTCAACAGGGTTATTGTTATCATCATAAGATTTATTTACAACCTGTGTAGGATATTTATCACCCCAAACAAAGAAAGGTGATACGGAACTTGTAGTTAAACCGTCACTCGGTGTAAAGCCTAATGAAATAAACGGGGTCCACAAATTCCATTCGTTGGAAAATTCTTTAGAACCTGTTTCATTCAGTTCTATAACAGATAATTCAACATAAGCCATTAACTGTTTTTTATCATTTTCTTTTATAAAATCTCTGATAACTTCAACTTGTTCTACAGAACCGCCGACGGTTGAAATTCTTCCAAGTTCAGGGAAGTATGTAACAGTTAAAGGATTTGATTTGAAAGCAGATAAATTACTGTCACCGCCGCCCATGCTGTCTGAATTTCCTCTGCAGGCAACAACGCCGCCGCCTAAGATAATTTCATCAGAATCAAGCGAGTTGTTTTCCTGTCCGAACGAACCGCCTTCACCCATACCTTGAGAGTAGAACAATGAATCGCAAATAAGATTTGCCATTTCTTTTGGTGTAGTATGGTTTACTTTAAAGCTGTTTACAACAGGTTTTGTATCTAAAACGGGTAACACTCTTTTTATTGCCAATACATCCGCACTTGTACCAAAAATAACTATTTGGTTTGTTCTTGGATTAGATGTAACTATAGGACGATTTGATAAACCAAAAATATTTGATGAAAATAAATTTTCGTTTAAAAATTCAGCAACACTATCCGCACTAACATATTTAATCGGAAGCACCGTCATATTTTGTCTTGTATAGCCCATACTGCGGTAAGCATCAAGCGTCATAACCGTTAATGTGTTGTCTTCAAATGTATATGTATATTGAAGGGTTTTGAAAATAATTAAAAATGCGTCATTTATTTCAATATCATTTAAGTCAAGCGTGATATTGCCGTCAACCGATTGGTCCAAAACAATATTTATACCTGCTTTATCGGCAAGCATTCTAAGTACCTGCTTAACATCTGAATTTCTAAGAGATAATTTAATTTTGGCGTCAGAATTTGTAATAATAGGCTTGCTGTCAAGTTTAAAACTTGCTTCAAAGCCTTGAGCTTCTTCTGAAGATGAATTCAAAATACTTTTGCCGCTATCGGGTTTAGTATATAAATAAGAACTTGATACACTATCAAGATAAGACATCCTTGTGCTATCTTCTAATGCGAAAGCAGTCTGTGTTAATAAAGTTAAACCTAAAACAGCAAGGCATGCTTTTGATGCATAAGTTCGTATTAAGTTTTGCATTTTATTTATTCTCCTAGATTATTAATTATCTTGTATAAATTTGTACATCAGAATCAGATGTATATTTTTTTGCATTTTCTTTGCGGTTTGTGAATTCATCTTCTGACGAATAATATTGTCTTCCGCCGCTTTGATTTTGTATATTTCCGTAAAATTCTTCCGTTATTTTAAATTCTTCACCAACATTTGCTTTATAAACATTTTTGCCGAGTGCCAGTTTAACATAGTTAGTACCGATATCTACAACACGGAAATTGTTCAATTTATCACCAATCTGAACAAAATAATCGTCACTGTCATAATGGATTATTGCAGAAGGTTTTTGTTTATCATACATAATTCCTGATACGGAAATTGACATCAATTTTGTTGTAATTTCCTGCAAATCACCGTATTTCTTAGGTGGTTGAGGAATTTTTACAGAATCATAATCTATATTATTTATTGTTTTTGTAATTGTAATCGGCTTTGGCGGTGCAGGTTTCGGAGGTGCAACGTAAATAAATTTCTGTAAAGGCATAAAAGGATTAACCCTGCCTGTTGGAATAATATTTACCACTTCCTTTTTTTCTTCTTTCTTTTCTTCGGGTTTTAAACCTGAAACATCATCTTCATTTACAACCGGAATATTAGCATCTTGAGCGGCAGGCTGCTGCGGATTTTCATCAGGATTTTCATCCTTATTTTCGACATCAGCTTCTTTTGCGGCTTCATTTCTTGGCATATCGAAGTCATCATCATCTTCTCTGTTTAATACAAAAGTGAAAATGGCATATATTAACGCTATAACAAGTAAACCAACAAGCAACGCCAACAAAACGGGTGAAACAGGAGGTTGTTTTTTAATTTCCTCTTTCCTCGGTTCAATTTCGTCTGCTTCATCTGCTTGTATATCGGGTGTTTGCGAAGATTCATTATTTATATTAAAATCATTGGTATCCGCATATTCGTACTCTGAATTTGAAGAATCGTCACTGCTTAAAATTCTTTTCAATTCTTCTTCATCAACTTCATCCTCATCATCAACAGGTGTGATATATTCTACCTCATCATCAGACCCGATAGTGTCTAAATCAGGTATAGCAATATCATTAGTAAAGACTTCCGTCGGAACTCTTGTAGGTGAAGCATTGTTTTCTTTGATAGAAACAATACCGTCTTCATCAGTATCCAATATGCTATCCCAAGAAATCGCGTCATCATCAATAGATTCAGGATTATTGCCTAATATATCTTTTTCATCTTCAAAATTCATTTCTACTATAAACTCTTATTCTATAAACCTGTAATAAATATGGATATTCGTATCACTTTTCTACTATTTTAGTTTACTATAACTTTTGATTTTGTCAAAAAATCATAATATTAATAATAATCTTCGTTATAGATAAGCTCAATTCCAGATACTATAATAGTATCCTCGTTTTTTACTCCGCATTCTCTGAGAGCTTCATATACGCCCATTGAATCCAGAATATTTGCAAACCTTTTCATTTGCGCTGTATTTTTTATATCCGTAACAGAGGCCAGACGCTTGAGTTTCCCGCCGTCTATCGAATATGTATTTTTGTTAAGTTTTGTAATTTCATAATCAGAATCATCATTATCAAATGAAGATACGTCTTCTTCAATATCCAGCTCTATTTTAACATCTTCAATTTCTTCCAACTTTGTATATAGTCTGTTCAGAAGATTATCTACCCCGTCATGTGAAACTGCAGAGATTACAAAAATTTCATTCTTATTATATTTATTCTTAAATTCATTTATTAATTCATTAATTTTATTTTCATCAACTAAATCTTTTTTGTTAAATATCAAAACCTGCTCACGCTTTGATAAGTCTTCATCAAACTTTTGAAGTTCAATATTAATTTTTTCATAATTTTCCAACGGATTTTCAAGAGAAATATCAACAAGATGAAGCAGCAGTTTACACCTTTGAACATGGCGCAAGAACTCATGCCCTAAACCGACACCGCCGGAAGCACCTTCGATTAAACCGGGAATATCGGCCACAACAAAACCGTCGCCATTCGGCTTTTTAACAACACCGAGATTAGGAACAAGCGTAGTAAAAGGATAATCTGCTATTTTTGGTTTTGCCGCACTAATTACACTAATTAAACTTGATTTACCCGCATTAGGCATTCCTACAAGCCCTACGTCAGCAATTAATTTTAATTCAAGTTCTAATTCGCGCTCTATTGAAGGTTCACCCGGCTCGCAAAATTGAGGAGCTCTTTTTTGAGCTGTCGCAAAACGGGCATTTCCCCTGCCCCCTCTGCCACCTTTTGCAATTAGAACAGTTTTACCTTCCGAATTTAAATCCGCTATTAATTTATTGGTTTTTAAATCTCTAACCACAACGCCTACGGGCATTTTTATATATAAATCATCACCATTTTTACCATGACAGTTTTTATTTTTGCCGTTTTCGCCTCTTTGCGCTTTATAAACAGATTTATGAGTAAAATCCAAAAGTGTTGACATATCGGATGTAGCAATAAAATAAACATCTCCGCCAGAACCGCCGTCACCGCCTGCAGGCCCGCCTTTATCGACATATTTTTCCCTGCGCCAAGCAACAGCGCCGTTACCTCCTGCGCCTGAAATGACTTTTATTTTAGCTTTATCAATAAAAGCCGGCATTAAAAATATAAAACCTTTCTGAAAATAGCTACAATAATATTTTACAATTATCATATATAAAATTATAGGATTTCGTAAAAATTCATTTTAATATATGAGAAAATTAATTGCGATATCCTATACCTGCACGATATCCGGAAACTGAATATAAAACCGGCAATGCAGGTTCAATCCATTTTAAACCGGATAATACCGATACCGTTGCAATATCATCTGTATGCAAAAATAAATCTAAAGGTTCAGGGGTTCTTTCCTTTTGTTTGGTTTTAATTTTTGCAAATTTGTCAATAAATTTATCCGAAATAAAATTGGCTATCTTTGATCCGCCAATAACACCGGTCAGGATAATCCCCGCTATCATTGCGCCCGCTCTGGCGCTTTTTGACTTCACATTCATGGTTTCTAACACCCCAAGGCCCATAGCTGCACCTATATTGCACATAAATATGTTAGCTAAATATTGATATGCACCTTCTTTAATTTTGTCAGGGATTGTTTTTTTAATATCTTCTCCTGTAACACTGTCAGCGGTTATACCGCCCAAAACACCGCCCATAACGGGAACTGCGCCATAAACAGATAAATACCCTATTTCTTTAATAATGTCTTTTGAACTGACTGCAACAGGGTCCGGGATTAATTTTTCCAAAAAATCCTTATCTTCAACTTTTTCAAACAAGGTTTGTGTTTCTTTAAAAGAAAGTATTTTTTCTTTTGCCTTATTTAAAATATTTAATGCTGCATCATCAGGTTTATTTTTTTCAATAAAATTATTTATTAATTTTAGGTTATCTTCTTTGACTTTTTCTATAGTTGATAACGGAGTTCTGTTTGTAACTTTTGACGCTATTTTTGGTGCTAAAAGCGCACTTATAATTGAAGCCGTCAATACAATTGAGCGGGATAGAATTTGCCTTTTGCGCTCATTTTTATCATCTGTTTTTTGAAAAACATCATGCGCTATTTTTCCAAGAGCCAAAGCACCTCCTGCGCTCATTAAAAAAGGCATGGATTTTTCAAATTTTGCAATTAACACCGGCTGATCGAGAAATTTTCCGAAAGTATGTATTTTATTTATCATTGTCATTTGTTTTTCTGAATTGTTTATTAATGCTTTTTTCTATGCAAAAATCTGTGAATACTTTGATTTTTTCAATTACTTCTTCGTTTATTACATGCTCGATTTTGCAGGCATTTTCTTCAGATACCGCTAAATCAATGCCGAGAATTTCACTAAAGAAATCTGAAAGTATTTTATGTTTTTTAATAATTTTTTGTGCTTCTATTTTTCCTTCGGGGGTGATTTTAATACCTTTTCTGCCTTCATAAATTATTAAATTCATATCTGCCAATCTGATTAAGGCTTCAGAAACGGAAGACCTTGCAACATTAAACTCATGCGCAATATCAACCGCTTTAATATCTTTGTCGGAAGATATCTTGTTATAAATTATTTCTAAATAATCTTCTAATCCTTTGGTAATCATTTTGTCAGGTTCACCTTACTTTTGCATGTCTATAGTAAGGCAGACCTAACAAAATGTCAATACCTTGCAAAATAATTATGTTTGTAATACTTTAGAAATGTAAACAGAATACCAGGTCGGTTATTCATCCCACATGGAGTTTTCTCCAGCCTAAACCATAGAGGTCAGGGTTAAACCGACAAAAGAAAGGACAAGAAACTATGGCAACAGCTACTTTAGTAGAATTATTAGACGCAGGTGTACACTTTGGTCACCAAACTCAAAAATGGAATCCGAAAATGAAACAATATATTTTCGGTGCAAAAAACGGTATTTATATTATCGACTTAAGAAAAACATCAGATTTGCTGGACAAGGCTTATGATGCCGTACGTCACATTGCATCTTTAGGCAGAAACGTTTTGTTTGTAGGTACTAAAAAACAAGCGGTTGACGTTATAGCTCAAGAAGCAACCCGCTGCGGTGCTTACTACATTAACCGTCGCTGGTTAGGCGGTATGATGACAAACTTTGAAACTATCCGCGGCAGAGTTAACAAATTAAGAGAATTAGAAGGCTTTTTAGAATCAGGTGCAGCCGGCAAATTACCTAAAAAAGAAGTTGCACAATTAAACCGCCAAGTTGCAAAATTATCTAAAACATTAGGCGGTATCAAAGAAATGAAAGGCATGCCTGATATTTTAGTTGTAATTGACCAAAAGAAAGAATTAATAGCAATTAAAGAAGCAAACAAACTTGGTATCCCTGTTGTATGCTTGGCTGATACTAATGCTGATACTGATGGTATTGATTACATTATCCCCGGTAATGATGACGCATTGCGCTCTATTAAATTAATTGCTTCAAAAATGGCAGACGCTGTTTTGGAAGGCAAAGAATTAAGAGCAAATAATGCTAAAACAAACGGTAAAATTGAAAAAGTAACCGCAGCTGATGCCGGCATTCAAGAACCTGTAGAAGCATAAGATTATAGAATTAGGAGAAAATATATTATGACAATAACAGCAACAATGGTTAAAGAACTAAGAGATAAAACAGGCGCAGGTATGATGGACGCTAAAAAAGCTCTTGTCGAAACCGACGGCGATATGGCGAAAGCTATGGAATTTTTAAGACAAAAAGGTATAGCCTCCGCTGATAAAAAAATGGGCAGAATAGCAGCAGAAGGTACAATTGCTTCAATTGTTGACGGCAAAAAAGGTGCTATGGTTGAAGTTAATTGCGAAACAGACTTCGTTGCCAAAAATGAAGATTTCAAAGAATTTGCTTCTATGATGGCTAAAGCGGTTTTAGAATTAAACCCCGCTTCAGTTGATGAAATGCTTAAAACCGATTGCCCCGTTTGCAAAAAACCTATTGAAGAAGTTATTAAGGAAAAAATCGCTAAAATCGGTGAAAAAATCACAATCAGAAGATTTGTAAGATATGACGCTGACTGCTGTATCAATACATACATTCATAACGGTAAAATCGGTGTATTATTGGAAGCAAAATGCACAAGCTGCGACAGCCAATTAACAAAAGACATCTGCTTACACATTGCTTCAAATGCTCCTGAATACATTTCAAGAGATGAAATACCGGCAAACGTTATTGAAGAAGAAAAAAGAATTGAAATGGGCAAAGAAGATTTAGCAAAAAAACCTGAAAACATCAGAGAAAAAATTGTTGCAGGAAGAATTGATAAATTAATGGCTCAAAGATGTCTTTTAGATCAACCTTTTGTTAAAGATCCGAGTATTACAATCAAACAATTAATCGAAGGTAAATGTGAAATTGTCAGATTCACAAGATACGTTCTTGGCGAAGGTTTAGAAAAAAGACAAGATAACTTCGCTGAAGAAGTAATGAACCAAATCAAAGGTTAAATTTATTTAATACATTTTAAACAGCTTCTAAATATAGAAGCTGTTTTTTTATTTAATAATATGGTATTATCAAACTATGGAAAAAATTGATATAACATCATTGAAAAAAGCGCACAAAAGTTTAAATGAAGTAATAGATATTTATTTAAATGATAAATTAAATTCAATTGTCAAAGATTCAATGATACAAAGATTTGAATATACATATTCAATTGCTTTAAAAATAATAAAAAGATACTTTTCAAAAAGTGCTTTTATTTTGGATAATATTGAAGATATGTCTTTTAACGATATGATACGAAATGCTTCTAAAATGGGGCTTTTGAAATCAAATCTTGAAAAATGGACAATATTTAGGCAAAAAAGAAATTTAACTTCGCATACTTACGATGAAAAAACTGCAAATGATGTTATATCTATTATTGAAGATTTCTCATCTGAAATTGAATTTCTAATCGCGCAACTGGAAAGCAAAATTTTATAGATGTTTGGTATAGAGAAAAAATATATTGATTTTATTATTGATGTTTTAAATAAAAGTATTAATAATAACGCAAAATATTATATTTATGGCTCACGCGCAAAAGGCAGTTATAAACAATATTCAGATATTGATATTGCCATAGATAACGAAACGGAAATACCGGCAAATGTCATTGCGAAAATTTCTGCAGATTTTGAAAATTCAACCCTTCCCTGGAAAGTAGATGTGATTGACTTAAATTCTATAGATGAAAACTTCAAAAAATTAATGAGGGATGATTTAAAAAAAATAAATTGAAAGATAATATATGAATATAATTTTAGCGTCAAATTCTCCAAGAAGAAAAGAAATTTTACAAAAAGCCGGATATAAGTTTGAGGTTATACCTTCTTTATATGATGAAAATATACAAGGTCTTAAATATTCAGCCGAAATCGTCATAAATTGTGCTTGTAACAAAGCATTTGAGGTTGCAAAGAAAAATCGCAAAAGTCTTGTCATTGGTGCAGATACCGTTGTTGTACACAAAAACAGAATTCTTGGTAAACCTCAAAACAAAATAGAAGCATTTGAAATGCTCAAAACACTGAGCAATGATACACATTTTGTCGCAAGCGCAATATGTTTAATCCATGGAATGGAAATAGTTAAAGGCATTGAATTAACAAATGTGACTTTTAGAGAACTATCCGATACAGATATAATGACATATATCAAAACCAGACATCCGCTTGATAAAGCAGGCAGCTACGGCGTTCAAGACGAAGGTTTTGATTTTGCAATAAATATAGAAGGAAATTTAGATAATGTAATAGGTTTCCCTATGAAGCTCTTTGATGAATTACTTTCCGAGTGCATTTAAAAATTTACGATAATTATCTTTTGTAATGGGATTTAATTCTTTCATTCTATCTAAATCAAGCGTCAATTTTTCACCGTCATAAATTGCAAGCTGCCCCATTTGCTCTACTCCTTCAGGCCAGCTTCCAAAATTCAGAAAACCTTTTGTATAACCCATAGGGGTATAAAGTCCGGAATAGCCGAGCTCCCTCAATGCTTTATTAATAATTTCAGGAGTATATTCAGCAGCCTCTTTGCTTAATTCCATATCAAAAAGTGAAGTCACATTTCTGTCTTCACATATCGCATTTAAAATATAAGAAGCAATATTGCTGCGAAATTCAATTAAATCAATATCAACTTGTGCAACATCACCCTCAACCTTATAAGGTAAAATAATTCCATTATTACTATAATGTTGCGCTAATTCTAAAGTCGGGGTAGTATAAACACCTCTGCCGAGCCCCGGAACTTTGTTACCTGTTTCTTTAGAAGCAAATGGTGTGATACCGTTTTCTAAAATAAGTTTTGCACTATCTAAACTTGTACCGTGGTAAGCATATCCATCGGGTGCAATTTCTTGCATAGTTTTTGGGGTAATTACACTTTGGATATAAGATAAAATTCCCTGATAAGTTTCAGGATGTCTTTCAATTAAATCATTAGCGCGTTCTGTAGCCACTTGTGCGGTTTCAT
Source organism: Candidatus Gastranaerophilales bacterium (assembly GCA_017475485.1). Taxonomy (GTDB): domain Bacteria; phylum Cyanobacteriota; class Vampirovibrionia; order Gastranaerophilales; family Gastranaerophilaceae; genus RUG14156. The sequence continues at coordinate 31,944 of JAFVFO010000063.1, forward strand.
TAAGCATTTTATTATTGCCGTTAAAACTCAAAGTACATTTATCAAAAAAACCTTGCGCTTCCTGTAAGTTTAGTTTACCTTTCGAGATACCTAAGCCTACAGCAACGGCTGAACTGATAATTGCAAGCCCTGTCAAGGCAAGTGTTATTTTTGTACTGTTATCAATGTGCTTTTTATTCTCACTTTCGGCAGGTTTTTGTGGCGTTTTTTGTTTTTCTATATTATTAATATAAACCTGCGTAGCTTGACTTAATTCTAAAGATGACATTACATTCCCCAAATTACTTATATTACAATAAAAACAATTTGGAGTTTTTTATTGACTTATTTTGAACATAAAAAGCATGCGCAATTATCAGTTAAGAAAGGCTTTTGCGTTTTGCATTTATCCATTACAAAATCACATCTGGGGTGAAATTTACAGCCTGCAATTATATCTGTAATAGGAGAAATTGTACCTTTTATATTTTGTAATTTTTTACCTCGTTCATTAGGCAGTGCGTTAAGAAGTGCTTTTGTATAGGGGTGGAGCGGGTTTTTAAAAAGAATCGAGCATTTATTTTCTTCAACTATATCACCAAGATACATAATTGTTGCACTATCACAATAGTTATAGACAATTGATAAGTCATGTGTAACTAAAATTATTGTTTTTCCCTTATTTTTCAAATTCAAAAGTAAATCTAAAATCGAATTAGATACAGAAACATCCAATGCCGTTGTGGGTTCATCCGCTAAAATTAATTCGGCATTTGAAATCAGCGCCATGGCAATAATTATTCTTTGTTTCATACCGCCCGATAATTCATGCGGATATGATTTTAAAACATTTTCAACATTATTAATTCTGACTTCATTTAAGGCATTTTTAATTACACCGATATCATCTTTTACTTCTCTAAGCTGGTTTTCAATAGTATATAAAGGATTTAAAGACATAAAAGGGTCTTGCGGAATTAAAGCTATTTTTCTACCCCTCATAAGTCTAAAATCATTGTCTTTGTATTTTAAAATATCTTCGCCTCTGAAAAATATTTCGCCCGATTTTATTTGAGCATTTTTTGGAAGAAGTTTTAAAATAGTATTGATAAATACGGATTTTCCGCACCCCGATTCGCCCGCAATAGCGTGGATTTTACCTTCTTCGAAGGAAATATTTATGTTATTTAAAGCATAGAAAAATTTATTTTCACGCTCAATATCAATATCAAACCCTACCGATAAGTTTTTAATTTCTAAAATATTCATAAAAGAATTATAGCATAATGTTTTGTTATTGATATTAAACGGTTTGGGTAGCTTTTTCTTTAATCTTACTGCGCATTTTTTTACGGCGCATTAAGTCAACAAATGCCTCAAGACGCGTAATATAACCGGCTCTGCCCGTTTGTTCATCCATAATTAATGTTAAAATAGGCAAATTAACATCTTCTCTCATTTTTGGAAAAATATTTTGGCTCATAATTTCAGGCATGCAAGTAAACGGTGAAACATGAATTAATCCATCTACATTTCTTTCTTTTGCATATAATACATCTGAAATACATTCAAGTGCATCCCCGCCTATATCGCGCATTAAATATGGTTTTGCAAGTCTATAGGCGCGCTCTAAGTGCGTTTCTCCCTTTTTAAACATTTTAGGAATAATGGCATCTTTTAAAAAAGAAGAAATTGTTAACGAACGTCTAACCTGAACACCCATAGCCCCAAGCTCGCGCTCCATATATTGATTTGAAAATTCATCATTAACAATATATATTTCGCCCGTTAAATCTACATGCAAAACGTCTTTATTTTTATCTATTTCTACATTTGAAATTTCTCTTAAACCTTCTTTTAGAGCAATTGAAAGTTCTTTTGGATTTTGAGCTTTTCTTATTAATCTAACTGCCTTATTGAAGGCTTTTTCACTGTCGCCTTTGTGAATTTCTCTTGCGCGGTGATAAGATAAAAAGTTTTGCAATTCGTCAACCGCAAATACCGTTCTGACCCCAAGATAGATTGCAGAGAAAATCTTCAAGTAGTTTTTTGAACCGCTTAGACGAATTAAATAATCTATCATTCCCTTAAAACCGTCATACAAACTAAGTTCTATATAGTTTGTCTTATAACCAAGCTCAATAAGTACTTGTTCAATATTTCTGCCATATTCGCCAAGCCTGCAAATACCCGGAGATGTAATCATAGATACATAATCAACTCCGCCTTCAATAGCTTCTATAAAATTACCTAAGATTAATTTATAAGGCAGGCAAATTGCCTCAGGCGAATTTTTAGTTCCTAAAGAAAGAGTTTTTTTGCTGGTATATGGCGGAATATAGGCTTCAACCCCCATGGCATTCAATGCCTTTTCCCAAGCCAGATATATAGTCCCCATGTGCGGGAAAGCTACTTTGATTTTCTTAGTTTCATTAGCCATAGAATTATTATATAACAAACAAAAGCATATTGGCGTATTTACAAAAGTTTACAAACATCAAAAAGGGAGCAATATTTTGAGAAAGAATTTCTTTATTAATATGTAGGTAGTGTTTATAGTTTTAATTAGTGTGGGAAAATTAAATAATGGAGAAGTTGCGTGAAGCGCAATTAAGCAATCCAAGGTTTAAAGAACCGGAGCTTGGTGCGCAAAACCCTATAATTAGGGACAATAGAGCATTTGATATAGTTGACGGCGATAAAAAGACGCTTGATTATCTTGATTATTCAAGCACGATTACAAAAGGTACTCTTGCCGCAAACGGTTCGATTAGGCTAAAACCTAATTGTAATCAAGAATTTAAACATGACTACGGAGCGTTTGCACCTGAGCATGATTATATGGCAAATATTCCGCGTTATCCTCTCTCACAAGAGGAATATACGAAAGATGACGATTTAGATAACGAATGGAGCAATATTTTCCTAAAACAAAATGAAGGAGAATATGATATTCCAAAAGATGACGACCCGTATCCAGAAGACAATATAACAGATACGGGGGAAGATAACTTTTTTAAATATAAGCCAAATCCGGAACTTGTCATGACTGCCTATGCAAGTTAGCAAAAAAACAGAAGCCTAACGCTTCTGTTTTTTATTACACACAAATATGCCAAATTGGCGCTCAAAGCCTCAATTATCCTACGGCGGTTGTTAAAGGACTACATAAAAAACGACAAGCTCAACGCTTATCGTTTTTTATTTCGCACGAATATGTTTTATTTCGCACAAATATGTTTTATTTGATTTCTACTGTTGCGCCGGCTTCTTCTAATTTAGCTTTGATTTCTTTAGCTTCTTCAGGTTTTACGTTTTCTTTAATTGGTTTAGGAGCGCCATCAACTAAATCTTTAGCTTCTTTTAAGCCTAAGCCTGTGATTTCACGAACTAATTTTAATACCGGAATTTTGTTAGCGCCGGCATTAGCCAGGATTACGCTTACTTCAGAAGGAGCTTCAGCACCTGCAGCTTCAGCGCCTGCAGCAGGAGCAGCAGCAGCTACAGCAACAGGAGCAGCAGCTGAAACGCCGAATTTTTCTTCCATAGCTTTTACTAATTCAGCGGCTTCTAATAAAGTTAATTTTTCGATTGATTCTAAAATTGTTTCTACGTTACTCATTTTTTTATACCTTTCATAATTAATTTCTAATAACTACGCTTTAGTTTTTGCAACCGCATCAATTGCTCTAACAAGGGCTGACATAACTCCATTGATAGAGTAAACAATGCCTGAAGCGGGTGAATTGATAGAACCGAGCATTTTTGCATAAAGTTCTTCTTTAGAAGGCATAGAAGCAAGTTTTTTAGCTTCATCGGCCGAAAGAACTTTTCCTTCCAATACAGCTCCTAAAATTTCGCCTTTCTTGTTTTCTTTGATGAATTTTGAAAGCACTTTTGCAGCTGCAACTTCATCACCGAAACCAAATGCAATTGCAGTAGGGCCTTGCATTAATTCTGAAACTGCTTCAAAGTTTGTGTCTTTTGCAGCAACTTTACAAAGAGTATTTTTTGTAACCGTTAAATCTGCATTGTTTGATTGCAAACTACGTCTTAATTCAGTAATTTCTTCAACTGTTAAACCGCGATAATCAGCAACCACAGCAACCTTAGCATTTTCAAATTGATGTTTATAGTGTTCGATTTTTTGACTTTTAAATTCTTTTGTTGCCATTTTGAATTTATTATCTCCTTTCTTTAAGACTTCACAAACCCTTGCGCCGGCAGGAAATTAAAGATTCCGCGCCACTTATGTGCAGTTCAAAAGTCAAACTCGTTGTTTGTTTTTGAGGCATTATATACGCAAAAGTTTTGCGAGTATGTACGCAAAACAGGCAAAAGTACTGTAATTATTAACTTTTTACCTGGATTGGAAATTAAGGCAAATGCCACCAATCGTCTTTGGTACATTACTATCATATTAAATAAAACTCTATAGTCAATAATTATTTTAATAAAAATTAATATTTTAAAAAATAATAGCAATTTAATTTTTCAGCCGACTTTTTAAAAGCACCTAAAAAATATTGTTAACATTTTTAACATTTACTTTATTTAATTAATAAAGCATGGTAATATAACTACTCTCGGTAAGAGGAATAATATGCAAACTACAAAAGAAAAAGTATTAAAAGACGCAAGCCTCAGACGATATTCCGATTTAATAAACAAAATTGCCAAAGTCGAGTACCGCTCAATCGCCTCAGCACATTTAATTGAATTTGACGAACTGGTTAGTATCGGGTTGCAAACCATTAATGTGTTATGTAAAGAAGAAAATTTTGAAAATTTCAATGAATCTTACCTTTCAACCGCAATCAAATGGGCTATCAGAAACGAATTAAGAAACCGCTACAAATGGTACGGTGTAAGACAGCAAAAAACATCCTTAACGGAAGATGAAAGAAGCGAATTAAGGGATGCAATTTATAAAACCGTATTATCAACGGATGAAATTTATGACGGCGAAAGAACATTTGAAATTAAAGATATCAGAAAAAATCCTGAAGAAAATTGTGAATTTTCAATGCTTTCCACTTCTATTAAAAGTGCTGTTATGACTTTGCCTCAAAGAGAACGTGAACTTATTGAATGCAAATTCTTCCAAGATAAAAAACTTCATGAATTATCAGACGAATTTTCAATATCCCCAAGCAGAATTTCAAGAATTATAAAACAAGGATTAGATAAAATTAAAGACGAACTTGTTAAAAATGAAATTGTATAAAATGTTAATAATAAAAAAACTAAGCAAAATGCTTAGTTTTTTTTAATTTTTAATTGTTATTTTAACAGGCGACAATTTTTTATTAAATAACGCGCACAAAAAATAATACAATAAATTCATTACACACACTTTCTTTAATTGTACATATTAATAAAGTGTTTTTATTTTAAAAAATTGCTAATACATTTCAATTATTTTTTTAATTGAATTATTTGCAAGATTATATATTTCATCAAGCTGATTTTTTTCAAAAGGCAAGCCCTCTGCGGTTGTTTGAAATTCTATCACTTTGCCTGATGCGGTTAATACAATATTTGAATCCACTTGTGCTTTTGAATCTTCTTCATAGCAAAGATCAACCATAACTTCATTATCTACAATTCCGGCAGAAATTGCACCAATAGGTTCAATAATAGGATTTTTTTCGATTAAACCCTTATTTAAAAGAACATCAACCATATCACAAAGCGCAACATAAGCCCCGCAGATAGAAGCTGTTCTTGTACCGCCATCAGCCTGCAAAACATCAGCGTCAATTAAAAATGTTTTGCCTTTAATTAATCCCAAATTCAAACATGCCCTTAAAGAACGGCCGATAAGCCTTTGAATTTCTTGTGTACGGCCGGAAATTTTACTTCTTTCACGCGCAACGCGTGTAGCAGTACTTTGAGGAAGCAAGGAATATTCAGCAGTCAGCCAGCCTTCAGGCGAATCTTTATCCATCCATTTCGGAATACATTCATCATAATTAGCACAAACCAAGACTCTTGTATTACCAAATTCTACAAGAACAGAACCCGGAGAATGGTTTGTGTAGTTATGTGTAAACTTAATTTTTCTTAATTCATCATTTTTTCTTGAATCAATACGCATACTGAACTCCTTGTTTTTTCTAATCATATCATACAATAGCGAAATTAACAGAAAATCGGATTAAAAAACTTTTTAAAAAAACTATATTTATAACATAAATCCTCAACTCTTCTGATTGCTATTCTCCCTGTGCATTTTTGTGCGGGGTTTTCTTTATTTTCTTGTAACAAAACATTACAAAAATGTTACCGCAGAGCCAAATACGGGCATTATAAATATACAAGTTGTTCTCTTTTCCACTCCTTCCTCCATATGCAGATTTTATAGCATGAATCCAAGGCTCAAACCCTTGGGTTTTTTTTATTTTTTGACAAAAAAAACAGATAATACTAAACTAAAAGTAAGGAGAATATTAAAAAGGAGTGAAATATGGTTAAAATATATTACGCTAATGATTGTGATCTTAACAGACTATCAGGCAAAACTGTTGCAATTATGGGCTATGGTTCTCAAGGTCATGCGCATGCGCTAAATCTTAAAGAATCAGGTGTAAACGTAGTTGTAGGATTATATGAAGGTTCAAAATCAATCCCTGTTGCACAAAAAGCAGGTCTTGAAGTTTTATCCGTTGCAGATGCCGCAAAAAAAGCGGATATAATCATGATTTTACTTCCTGATGAAGTTCAGGCTAAAGTATATAACGAAGAAATTAAACCATATTTAACAGCAGGCAAAACTCTTGCGTTTGCGCATGGTTTCAATATTCATTTTAACCTTATTGAACCGCCGAAAGATGTTGATGTAATTATGATTGCACCAAAAGGCCCCGGCCACACCGTCAGAAGCGAATATGTCGCAGGTAAGGGTGTACCTTGTTTAATTGCAATTCAACAAGACGCTTCGGGCAATGCCTTGCAAAACGGCTTAGCTTATGCTGCAGGTATAGGCGGAGCTCGTGCAGGTGTTATCGAAACAACTTTCAGAATTGAAACAGAAACAGACCTGTTCGGTGAACAAGCTGTTTTATGCGGGGGCGTTTGCGCACTTATGCAGGCAGGCTTTGAAACATTAACAGAAGCAGGTTATGCACCTGAAAACGCTTATTTTGAATGTATTCACGAAATGAAATTAATCGTTGATTTAATTTATCAAGGCGGTTTTGAAGCAATGAGAAAATCAATTTCAAATACTGCGGAATTTGGCGATTATGAAACAGGAAAACGCATTATAACAGACGAAACCAAAAAAGAAATGAAGAAAGTATTATCCGAAATTCAAGACGGCACTTTTGCTTCTCGCTGGATTACAGAATGCAACAACGGACAAATACATTTTAAAACAACAAGAAAATTAAAAGCCGAACACCCATTAGAAGCTGTCGGCAAAGAATTAAGGAAAATGTATTCTTGGAATGAAGAAAAATAGAGGCATTTTAAACAATGGCGGAAGAAAATGCGTTATCAATAGAAGAAATTGGCGTTTGGCTTGATGAATACAGACAAGCTCAAGACGAAAAAACCAAAAAGAAATTAAAAGAACTTGTAGTATTAGCCTGCATGCCGATTGTAAAAAAAGTTGCCCATTCGCTTGCACGAAGGTCAACCGACCCTGTGGAAGATATTGTACAGGTTGGTTCGCTTGGTTTGATTAAGGCTATTGACTTATATAACCCTGAAATTTCTAAAAATTTCAAATCTTATGCAACCTACCTTATAACAGGCGAAATAAGGCATTATTTGCGTGACAGAACTACAATTATCCGCGCTCCGCGCGAAATAAAAGAATTATCTTTCAGAATTCACAAATTGACTTTGGAATTAACCGAAAAACTCGGTACTACACCAACCGATAAGGATATTGCAGAAGCCCTGCAAATGCCCCAAGAAAAAGTAGAAGAAGTTAATAACCTTGAAAGACGTACAACAACGATATCAATTGATCAAATAATCGGTGTTGATGATAATTCGATATCCCTTGTAGAAAAAATAGAAGATGAAAGCCAAAAACAAGCATTTGACAGCTATGAAAACCGTATGATATTAAATGACGCACTAAAAATGCTTGATTCTACGGAACAACAGCTTATTACAATGAATTTCTACGAAGGGTTAAATCAACGCGAAATTTCCGATAAAATCGGTATTTCGCAAATGCAGGTATCAAGAAAACTTAAAAAAGCCCTGCAAAAACTTTTTGAGATAATATCAAAAAGAGGCATGGATAAATATGAATAGTATCATAGCTTTCTATATTTTTATTATAGGGCTTTGTATCGGTTCATTTTTAAATGTCGTTATATTAAGGGGTTTAAGCGGAGAAAATTTTATTATTTCACGCTCAAAATGCCCTAAGTGCAATAATCAACTTAAGTGGTATATGAATATACCACTTATTTCTTATATATTTTTGAAGGGAAAATGTGCATTCTGCGGGGAAAAAATTTCTGTTCAATATCCGATTGTTGAATTTATCACAGGATGTACATTTTTAATTTTATATCTCACATTTGGTTTTACATTTAAAACCTTATTTATGTGTTTATTCTTTTCTTTATTTATTGCAATTTCAACAACAGATATACTTGAAACGGTCATTATTGATTACCACGCTTATATACTTGCTGTTTTAGCTGTTATATATGCCTTATTCGGGCTAAATGACATAAATACCATGCAGGCTGTTATAGGCGGAGTTTTAGGATATATTATATTTGAAATTTTAGCAAGAATAGGATATTTTATATCGAATTTCAGAATGTTTGGGGAAGGCGACAGCCTTATAGCGCTTGGGTTAGGCGCAATTTTTGGTATAAAAAATTTCTTAATAACAATTATATTAAGCATTCTGATTCAAAGCCTCTGCGCAATACCTGTTTTAATTATAAATACATATAAAAAAAGAGATTACCGCCTCAGCGTTTCTTATATTTTGGTTTTGTTTTCACTGTTTTTTGTATTTATAGTTAACTATTTTGAAATTATAAAAAATTCCATGATCTATCTTGGTATTGTAATACTTATCACAATGGCACTTTTATGGTCTGTAAAAAATATCTTGAGTTCTGTAAAAAATAAAAAAGAGCTCGATTTTAATGAAGCTAAAACACATTTTTCCCTGCTGCCTTTTGGCCCTGCAATGATTATTTCAGCCGTAGTTTGTATATTTTTCCTAAAACAAATTAAATTGTTTATACATGCTTTTTTATTTTAATTAACATTAATTCATATTTACTTATTTATCCTAAAGTTAAATATGCGCATGACGTTATTTATTAATGTAATATTAAAAAGGAAAATAAATATGACAAATCCATTATCGGGATTATCGCAAGAACAGCAAGTAGTCCTTAGCTCATTAGGCCCTGTGGATATGAATTTATACGGAAATATACAAGGACAAAATACAGGCGCAACAGTATTTGATGAAGCAGGATATACAGCTTCATTGCAAACCGCTTATACGAATTTAACGCAAGAAGAACAAGAATTCATACAGTATGAAATTGAAAGATCGGCACTTCAATGCGACATTAATCAGCGATATCAAGGCCAAGCTCCCAGCGCAGGTGTTGCAAATGCAAAACTGGCGGATATGGTTGCAGGCGGAGTCCCGACTTCTCAGGAATTAGGAAGAATGTATAACCTTGTTATGGGTATGCTTAACAAAGGCGTTGATATACCTAACATGATAAGGTCGGCACTCGGTCAATCACTACTGCTGCCGGCAGATCACAACGGTAAAATGGAAGCATCAACCGTAGCTCAAACATATACCCATCCGAATAATTTAGAAACCACAAAACAATATTTGAGCAACGTTCTTTCAGACGCAGAATATCATCTTATAGAAGAATACGGCATAGATTTCTCTGAAACCGTAGCAGATTCAAACGGAAACCAAACACCAAGGTATGTTCTTGCGCAAAGCTGGGGAAGAGGCGACAATGGTAATTTCCACGTTTATGATTTAAAAACGGGACAAGCAATTTCAAGAATTTATCCCGAGGACGGCGAAAAACCATACATTGACCCTCAAAGGCCTTATGCGTTTGGCTACAGGACAACTCCTAAAGGATGCGGTACGATAGTGTTTGCAGGCGGATTGTATGGCGAATATCGTAACGATACGGAAGAAAGCTATATACAATCATACGGCCGACAGGGCTGCTATTTTATAACATCTGAAGGATTACAGCAAGGGCCTTCTCAAAACTATTACAACAGGGTTGAAAACGGCTAAAACAAACTTATATATATTAAAATGCTTGCAAAAATGCAAGCATTTTTATTGTCCTCAAATATAATTTACAATACTTTTATGTTTATATTAAAATAGAATTATAACCAAATTAGGTATTATAAATAGGAGGACAAATGAGCAATATTCAATTAACTTCTGAAATTGAAGAAAAATGTTGCGTAGCACGCGGCATCAAAGGTTCACCTGCCCCGATTCCACAAGAGGGCTTATGGACAAAATGTAAAGAAATAAAAGACATTAACGGCCTAACCCATGGCTGCGGTTGCTGTGCACCACAACAAGGTACTTGCAAATTAACTTTAAACGTTAAAGAAGGTATAATTCAAGAAGCACTTGTTGAAACCATTGGCTGTTCAGGCATGACTCACTCCGCTGCAATGGCAGGCGAAATTTTACCGGGAAAAACACTTTTAGAAGCATTGAATACTGATTTAGTTTGCGATGCTATTAATGTTGCAATGAGAGAATTATTCTTGCAAATCGTATATGGAAGAACCCAAACTGCATTTTCCGAAAACGGACTTCCCGTAGGTGCAGGTCTTGAAGATTTAGGTAAAGGCTTATGCTCTATGTGCGGTACAATCCACTCTACAAAACAAAAGGGTGTAAGATATCTTTCATTAACCGAAGGTTACATTTTAGAACTTGGTTTAGATAAAAATGACCAAGTAATTGGTTATAAATTTGTTAACCTTGGAAAAGTAATGGATTGCATTAAAAAAGGCATGGATGCTAAAGAAGCCTATGAATGCAATATCGGAACTTATGGTCGATTCAATGAAGCGGTCAAAACTATTGACCCTAGGAAGGAGTAAGAAATGGCCAAATTTGAAGGACAAGATAGACGTGTCTTAGAACCCGTTTTAAAAGAATATGGCTTTAAATCTTTAGATGAAGCCTGCGAATTATGCCTTTCTAAAGGTATCAATGTTGATGAAATTGTTAAAGGTATTCAACCAATTGCATTTGACAATGCTTCTTGGGCATACACTTTGGGTTGCGCTATTGCAATTAAAAAGGGTATTAAAAATGCCGCAGACGCAGCTGAAGCTATTGGTATAGGCCTGCAAGCATTTGCCGTACCCGGTTCTGTTGGCGACACAAGAAAAGTTGGCTTAGGCCATGGTAACTTAGGTGCAATGCTTTTAAGAGAAGAAACAAAATGTTTCTGCTTTTTAGCAGGTCATGAATCTTTTGCGGCTGCAGAAGGTGCAATCGGTATTGCAAGAAATGCCAATAAAGTAAGAAAAGAACCTTTGAGGGTTATCTTAAACGGTTTAGGTAAAGACGCCGCTCATATCATTTCAAGAATTAACGGTTTCACATCAGTTGAAACAGAATATAATTATAAAACAGGCGAATTAAAAATTGTAAAAGAAACGGCATTTTCCGAAGGCGAACGCGCTAAGGTTCGCTGCTACGGTGCGGATGATGTTTCAGAAGGTGTTGCAATCATGATTAAAGAAGGTGTTGATGTATCAATTACAGGTAACTCAACTAATCCAACACGCTTCCAACATCCGGTTGCAGGCACATATAAAAAATGGGCAACAGAAAACGGCAGAAAATATTTCTCGGTTGCTTCAGGCGGTGGTACAGGTCGTACGCTTCACCCCGACAACGTTGCAGCAGGCCCTGCAAGCTACGGCATGACTGATACTATGGGAAGAATGCACTCTGATGCTCAATTCGCAGGTTCTTCATCAGTTCCCGCTCACGTTGGGATGATGGGTGTTATCGGTATGGGTAACAACCCCA
>JAFVFO010000064.1 GCA_017475485.1 Candidatus Gastranaerophilales bacterium
AACTAAAAGAAAAACTCGAACTGGAAGATATAGAAAGAAAAAAACAAGAAGCTATAGAAAAAGAACTTGATTTAAAAAGACAGGAAGAAAGAAGGCTTATTGAAAAAATAGAAAAGCAGAAAAAAACAGACATTCAAGCCGCACAAAAAGAATTGAAAAACGCTCAGACAAAAAATTCGGCAGTATTTAGCGAATATAAAAAAGTTATTGATAACTACCTAAATGCAACTCCAAAAACCGCTGCAATCTATATTGCCGCAGCAAATACATATAAACAGGCATCTATGCCTTACAATGCCCTAAAATATTACGAAGAAGCCAAGAAACTCGAACCTCTGAACCCGGAAATTCATTATAACATCGGCTTAACTTATATGGAATTAAACCGCCTTCAAGATTCAAAAGAAAACCTTGAAAAAGCAATAAATTTAAATGATACAGATAGAAAATCGCAAATGCTTCTGGCATTTGTTAATCAAAAAATGACAACATCAATTATTAATAAAGCCTATGGCGATTTTGAAAATAAAAAGTATATAGAAGCCTATACTACTCTTGATAATGGTATTAAAGATTTTCCGAAAAACGCACAATTATACTATTACAGAGCATTAGTTACGGATGCAATGAAGCGAAATGCCTCTGCCATTATAGATTTCCAGAAAGCAATCGAACTTGACCCTTCGTATTATATGGCATATTACTATCTCGGCAAAAGTTATGAAAAAATTAATGACGGCAAAAGTGCACTCGTAGCTTATGAAAGATTTTTATCAATAGAGCCTGACGAACCCGAACTTGTTAGCGAAGTACAAAAAAAAGTTGTAATTTTAGGGCAAAAATACTACTAAAGAAAGGATTTTTATGGGAAAAACCGCAATTGTTATACCTGCAAGATATTCATCAACAAGATTACCCGGAAAACCGCTGTTAATGGTAAAAAATAAGCCCATTATACAATACGTTTACGAAGCGGCACAAAATGTTAAAAGTTCCGATTACACAATTGTTGCAACAGATGATGAAAGAATAAAAAAAGCGGTTGAAAATTTTGGCGGTATTGCAGAATTAACCAGTCCCAATTGCCAATCAGGTTCGGATAGAATATCTGAAATTGCACAAAAACACCCCGAATTTGAATATATTATTAATTTGCAAGGTGATGAACCGCAAATTACACCTGATGTTATAGAAAAAGTTATTGATACTCTTAAAAGCGGAAATTGCGATATATCCACACTTGTGCGCAAAATAACATCAAATGAGCAAATCAATAATCCTAACTGTGTAAAATGCGTTTTTGATAACAATTACAACGCTCTTTATTTTTCAAGATGTCCCATTCCTTATGAAAGAAACCAAAATAAATCACCGTATTATGCACATATCGGAATATATGGCTATAAAAAAGAATCTTTAATTAAAATGACTAAATTACAACAAACCAACTTAGAACTGCAAGAAAGTCTAGAACAATTAAGAGCCTTACAAAACGGTATGAAAATAAAGGTTGCCGTTGTAGATTTAAACCCCACAGGCATTGATACAATTGAAGATTATGAAAAATTCAAATCAATAATAGAAGGTTAAATATCTTCAATTACTTTAATTGTTTTCGCCTTTTTATAGAAATCTTGTTTCCGGTTTGACTCATCCAAGTTTTTGGTAGTCAATTTTTCAAAGTTTATTTTGGTATTGTCAGAACCCAAAACAAACATCAAATCAAGGTGTCCGATATCACGCACAAAATCATAAGATACCGCCAATTTAACATCTTGCGGCCCGATTATTGCATAGAAGCGTGATTCTGTCATTAAATCGCGTTCATAATTATCTTTGTTAGGCGAAATTGAAGCAGCATAACCTAATGAAAGAAAATTATTGAAGTTAAACTTCTCATTAAAAACAATATTTGACCTGCCATATCTGTATTTATCAAATTCAAACGGACTGTCGCCATGGATTCCGCCTTGATAATATGCAATTAAAGATTCCCATTTTTTAAGTTTGGTAGATAATGTCGGGCCTATACGGACAACACCGGTAACATCACCTGTACCGTAAACGGTTGCAGACGCTTGCGCAGAAGCGCCAATTGAAATAGATAAATCTTGTTCTTTGTTTTTATATTGAATAAAGTTTTTGATTAACTCTGCACTATATCTAAATCTTGATGTAGAAAAATAGTGTTCTCTGCCTTTCTTATGATAATCACTAAATAAACCTGCATACACACCGTTTCGGAAAGTAATATCGTGTTCTTCATCTAAATAGGCTTTTTCATAGCCGAGCTGAGCAGCATATCCTGAGCGTCTTGCGCCCATGAAGCCTTCTGAAATATAAGCATTTCGTCCATATCTTAAACTAAAACCATTGCCGAATTTATAAAGTCCTCTGGCAACAATCTTTTCAGTTGCAGTTGAATAACCTAATTCCAAAGAACTGTTTGCGCTTCTGTGTCTGCCTAAAAGGCCTACGCCCAAATCACTGTCGCCATATACTATGGCAGGCATTATTTTTAACAACTGACCCTTGGGTAATCTTTTTGTAATACCATAGCCCACATAAGTACCAAATGCACGAAAAGTACCCGCTTCCGGCATATTTGTTTCAATGATTTGATTATCTTTATCGGAAATTATTTCAATATCGGAACGAGGAATTATTTTATGGTTATTATAATAAACGTTTGAACCTTTCAATACAAGGCTGTTGTGGTCTTTATAATTTGTTATAACAATTTCTTTTGAATCAATTCGATAGGTTTGTTTTTTTCTGTTCAAATCGGTTTCGTTGATATTATCAGGGTCATATACCGTTGAAATATCAACGGGAGTATATCTGTAGAAATGACGCGGAATGAAGGGGTATTGTTTCTTTTCGTTACTTGTAATTGTACCGTTCAGCATTTGAAGGTCATTTGCAATCAAATAGCTTTCCTGAGCGCGAATTGTAAAAGAATAAGCATCGGTAACAGGATTATCCATGATTACATTTTCTTCATTCAAATCTACAATTAACGTATCACCGACCATTTCTATTCCTTCTTTAACAATTCGGACATTGCCGGTTAATTTTATAGTCTGAGCAGTTTTATCCAAAACCGCATTATCTGCCTTCAAGGCAACATTTTGCGCCTTTGCAACAATTTCAACATTACCTGAAGCATAGACATTTCCTTCTGTATCATCATAAGAAATTTTATCTGCATTAATTTCAAATTTATTCTTATCTTGAATATTTATTTCTTCTTTCTTTTGAGATACTTCATTTTTATCAGGTTCTTGTATTTCTTCATTTTGAAGTTTATTCTTTTTCCTTCTGAAAAGATTTTTTGATTTTTGCTTAATATAATTTGCAACAGTTTCTTCTTCGACAAAATCAGGTAAATCAGGGTCATTTTCAGTAGGAATTATATTGATATCAGATTTTAATTCCTTAATATCTTCATTAATAACCGTTTTTGCGCTAACTACTTCATAAGCGCCAAAACACAAATTACAGCTGAGCAATAAAGTTGTTGCAAGTAATAAAATATTAAATTTTGCATTATTTATTTTCATATTTACCTTACAAAATTCAGCGGATTTACAGGATTACCTTTTTGACGAACTTCAAAATGTAAATGAGGCCCTGTAGAATAACCTGTTGTACCAACTTTACCAATAACTTGACCTTTTGCGATATTAGCTCCCTGTTTAGTTAGTGTCTGCGACATGTGAGCATACAGAGTTGTTGTCGGAATACCGTTAATATTACCATGGTCGATAATAACAACCTTACCATAACCTGAATACCAGCCCACAAATATAACACGTCCCGAGTTTGCAGCCTTAATCGGTGTACCGTAAGGAACAGCAATATCAAGTCCGGAGTGAAATATTTTCCGTTTAAATATCGGGTGTATTCTCCAGCCGAAAGGAGATGTAATTTTACCGTTGACAGGTTTAACAAATCCACCCGTAACAGCAACCGATACACCTTCTTTTTGCGTTTTCTTAATTTCTTGGTTAATCATTTGAGAAATTGCTTTTGATTGTTTTGCCAAATCTTTTTCAGCTTTTTCCCAAGTAGCTCTATCAGTTTTTAATTTTTCAATGAGTTTTTCATTTTTATTAATTGCATCTTGAATATCGGATTGCTGGCGGTTAATATTTGCAATTGAAGTTTCAAGATTTTTTTTCTGCATTTCAATTCTTGATTTCAATGCTAAAATATCACGCGCGCACATTTTCGTTTCGCGCAATTTTTTCTTATCATAAGCAATAACAATATTTTCAAAATATAATCTATCTAAAAAAGCATTAATATCGGAAGAATTTAAAAGAAAATCAATATAATTTGTTCTTTTGTGTTTGTAAATTTGCACAATTCTTTTTTGAGTATATGCAAGATGTTTTCTGTTTTCCTTCAAAAGCACATCAAGTTTCTTTTCAAGGCTTTCCATTTCAGACTTCGCACTTGTATATTCCCTTTGGTTTTTTTGAAGGCTATGCCGTGTGTATTCAAGTTTTTGCTGATTTTTGTATAATTTATTAGTTTCTATTTTTTCTAAAAGTTTCAACTTATGAATTTGTTGTTTTGCTTGTCCTCTTTGAGCCTCAATCTCTTTTTTTTCTTCATTCAGCTTAGGGGTTTCAGCAATTGCACTAAACCCCAAAAAAACCAAGAAAATTATAACAAGATATTTTTTTATTCGACTCATCATTCAATTATTGACTTAAAATAACACTCAAAGCAGCACCAATTCCAACCATCCATGCCACTAAAAATATAGTTAAGAATACAACAATAATTTTTCTATGTCTTCTAAAAAATTCCATTTTATACCTTCCACATGTCCTTAGTTAATATAATATCAAAAACAAAGCACTAAAGGCAAATTTAATTTAAAATATCTAAACCGTTTTTGGCAGACTTTAAAACTGCATTAATAAAGTTAATTAATTGCACCCGGCATCTTCTTTATCAATTTTTCCGTCAAAATTATTATCAATACCGTCTGTACAAGAATTAATCGATTCAATACCTTCTGCCCTTGGAATTCTGTATAAATATTTATTATCAATAGAATTAAAAAGGTAGAAAAAGTATTCGCGGTAAAATTTTGCAGATTGTTCATTTTCAATCAAAAGTACATTTTCATCATTTTTTGATAATGCAGAAGCAGAAAAATTTGCACTGCCGATTAAAAGAGATTTATTATCAAAAACTATTGTTTTTTCATGGTCTTTTCCGCCCCAATTTTCAACTTTTAATAAAATTCCCGCTTTGCGCAATAAATCCAATCTGTTTTTAAAATTATTTGCACCTACCGCATCCTGAATTATATAAACTTTAACCCCGCGGGCTTTCGCCGAAATTAAAGCATTAATTATATCTTTATGGGTTAAATAAAAAGCGGAAACGCATATTTCTTCTTTAGAGGAATTAATTTTTGATAAGATTACATTTTTAATGTCATCCTTTGGCGAAAAATACGCACAAATTTCACTATCACAAACAATATCGAATTTATCTTTTAGGGCAGAGAATTTACTTTGATACATTTGTTCAAATTCCGACTTAAAGCGCTGTGCAATCTTTTCTGATTCAAGAAAAACCAAAGAATTTGCGCTATATCCGCCGATTCCCGAAGGGGAAATATTCGCAGAACCCGTCATAATTTTTTTATCATCAAAAATAAAAAACTTATTATGCATAATAATTTCGGAATTATCCGTTTTAGAATTAAAATCTTTAATAAAATCTCCTGTTTTGGGATATAATTCATCCATTCTGCGCGAATAATCAACAACAGCGCGGATTTTAACACCTCTTAATTTAGCTTCATTAAGCGCATTATACACCTTCGGAACATCACCAATGCCATAAAGTGCAATGTCTATAGTATTTTTGGCGTTATTAATTTCTGAAACGAGCTTTTTACAAGCAAGTTCAGAACATGAACCATCGGGCTTTTGGTAATTCAATGGGTTTGTAAAATATAATTCAAATTTATTAAAATTTCTGTTAAATTTAATATTTTTAACCTTGGGAATTGATATTGATTCCTTTTCAAAAGTTTTATTAAAACAACTTTTACAAGGAATGTAATCTTTTGTATTTTTAAAAAGAATTAATTTTGCATTACGCATCAAATCAATAAATTCACAATTTAATTTGTGGTAAATGTTAGAATTTAAGTTAAGCAAAACAAAATCAAGTTTCGATAATTCTTTAGCATTCTCTTTGATTTGACGGTCATTCTGATAAATTATATAGCCGTTATCCTCACCAAGAGTGAACGCCATGCCGTTTTCCAAATAAAACTTTGATAAGTCGCTTCCTTTATAATCAACCGTAATATATTTATAAGGTTTGGACTTATCTTCAAGCATGGAAGTAATTATAACTTTTTTACCCTTTAAATTATCCCATGCCCACTGTTGAACCAGAAAACCAACCTTTAAATAATCAACCTTGTCCAAATTTAATTTTTTAGAATTTTTGATTGAAAAATCGTTTAATATAGGAGATAGAGTATATGCGCCTTTCAGTTTAAATAATTCGCCTTTGTCTATTTTATTATTGTTATTTATATCGAGATAAAATAAATCCGCCCTTACAATATCTAAAACCTTATATTCATCAGGCTTTGAAGGATAAAAAGTTACAACGCAAAACACAAGAAAAATTAAACAAAAAATTATAAGCGATATAATTTTATTTTTCATATTACAATTATTCCCTAAAACGATAAAGAAATTAACTTTTTTAACAAAACTTTACGCTTGGTACTTGTTTATTAATTATGTTTAATATATGATGATAAATGCTAGATACTAAAAAAAAGGTTAGAAAAATGAATCCGATTATTGATGAACTAGAAAAAGAATATACAAACAAAGAATTACCGGAAATCAGCACAGGCGACACCGTTAAAGTTTTCGTCAGAATTATCGAAGGAAACAAAGAAAGAACACAAGCATTTGAAGGAACAGTTATTAAAAAACATGGTTCTTCAATCAACTCTACAATTACAGTTAGAAAAGTATTCCAAGGTGTTGGCGTTGAAAGAGTATTTGCAGTATATTCGCCAAGAGTAGAAAAAATCCAAGTATTAAGAAAAGGTGATGTACGTCGTTCTAAATTATATTATTTAAGAGAACGCTCCGGCAAAGCTACTCGTATCAGAGAAAAAATGGAAAAACGTTAATTAAATTTTTAAACAAATTACAAAATGCCTTGAATTAGTTAGGAATTATCCTTTGTTCAAGGCTTTTTTAATAAACTTTAAAGGAAAGTCATGGCACATATTCACTGGTATCCGGGTCATATTGCAAAAGCGCAAAAACAGCTTCAAGAAAAACTAAATCTTATAGATGTAGTCATTGAAGTTATTGACGCCAGAATTCCTTATTCAAGCAAATACAAAACCTCGAACGAATTATGTAAAAATAAGCCGAGAATTATTTTAATGAATAAATCGGATGTTTCAGATAACGTTCAAAATAAGCTCTGGGCTGAAAAAATTTCACAAATTTCAAATTGCAAAGTTATAATAACAAGTCTTAAAAACAAAAACGATATAAATATCATTACAACATCAGTTGTTCAACTGGCACAAGATATATTGCAAAAAAGAAAAGAAAAAGGACTTTTACCAAGACCTGTTCGCACAATGGTAATAGGCATGCCAAACGTTGGTAAATCGAGCACAATAAATAGGTTAATAAAACGCGCCAAAACAAAAACAGGCGCAAAAGCAGGTGTAACACGTCAGCAGCAATGGGTCAGGATTAATGATAAAATTGAACTTTTAGATACCCCGGGGATTATCCCGAGCGTTCAAGATGACCAATCACAAGCGCTAAAATTAGCATGTGTTAATTCTATAGGCGAAAATGCTTATGATTCGGAATATGTTGCGGTTAATTTAATTGAAATATTAAAAAATCTCTATGATAAAGAGCTGAGAAGCTACTACGCATTTAATGATGACGAAGAAATAAATATAGAATCAATCGCCCTTAAACGAAGCTGGATAATGAATCAAGGCGCACCTGACATTAAAAGGACTTCTCAAATAATTTTATCAACTTTTAGAGAAGGGAAAATCGGAAACTTTACGCTGGATAGGATAGAAGAATTTAATGAACTTGTTTGAGTTTGATAAAAATGAAAAAATAACTTCCGAGGTTGATTTCATAATAGGAACTGACGAAGCAGGCAGAGGCCCGGCCTCAGGCGGTGTGTGGGCAGGTGCGGTTTGTTTTTTTGAAAATACAAATGAAGAATTATTTAAAGAATTAAACGACTCAAAAAAACTTTCACCAAAAAAAAGAGAAGCTCTTTATGAAATTATAAAAGAAAATTCATTTTGGGCAATTAAAGCGGTAAATGTTCAAAAAATCGAAGAAATTAATATCTTGCAATCAGCACTTCTTGCAATGAATTATGCAGTTAAAGATGTAATTAATCAAATCAATTCAAGAAATTGCATTACCCTTGTTGACGGAAATAAATTAATTAAAAATTTCGCATTTAAACAAAAATTTATAATCAAAGGAGATTCCAAATCTGCTTCTATTGCCGCAGCAAGCATTCTGGCAAAAGTATCCAGAGATAGATACATGGATAAAATCCACGAAGAATTCCCGCAGTACGACTGGAAAAACAACAAAGGATACCTCACAAAAAAGCATATTGAAGCCATAGAAAAATACGGAATTACAAAATACCACAGACCTTCATTTTTAAAAAACATAATAAAAGCCCCCGAAAGTTAACTTTCAAGGGGCAGTAATTATCTAAAACTTTGATTATAGTAAGCTCAATGCTATTGAAGGTGCTTGGTTTGCTTGAGCCAATAATGATGTTGATACTTGTTGAAGTATTTGGTTTTGAGTGAATTTTGATGCTTCAGAAGCAATATCAGCATCTGTAATGATTGATTTTGCACTTGACAAGTTAGCATACTGAGTTGTTAAAGTGTCATAAGCTGATTCTAAACGGTTTTGTGCAGAACCAATTAATGATTTCCTGCTGGTCAAATTGTCGATTGCAGTGTCTAATTTTGTTAATGCAGTGTCAAAGTTTGCATAGCTTCCTGAACCTGCTTTGATGTTAGCAAGGTTGAATGCGCCGGTTTGATTTGTTAAAGCTGAGAATGTAACTGCTTTGAAAATATCTTTATCAGCTTTGATTACGTTATCAGTTTTACCGTCTGAGTCTGCATTTTGACCAACTTGGAAAGTAGCACCATTTGTTGATAAATTACTATCACCAAATAATTGAAGTTGAGAGAATTTAGACGAAGAAGAAACTCTGTCGATTTCAGCGATACGTTCTTTAACTTCAGCTTGCATTGCTTCGATTTCTTTGTCTGAATAGTTGCCGTTTTTAGCTTGAAGTGTTAAATCACGAATTCTTGAAACGTTGTCTAAAACTACATCAATGTTGCCTTCTGCTGTTGATAGCATTGCGTTTGCATTTTGAACGTTCTTTTGGCAAATTTGGTTACCATTTAATTGTACATCCATTCTTGCAGAAATTACGGTACCTGCAGCATCATCCTTAGCTGAGTTAATTTGTAAACCGCTTGACATTCTCTGCATAGATTCAGATAATTTGTTTGTAGAACCTGTTAAAATGCCTTGGATTTTTAATGAATCCACGTTTGTGTTGATAACTACTGACATAAATGAGCTCCTTTCATTAAGCCTTAGTAATACATCCTTGTGTCGTTATAAAAATTAGTTACACATTCAAAATGCACAGAATGAAAGAAATACTAACAATCATTAATTCAATTTTACAATTTTAATAATTATACAAAGGGTAGAAATATGCTATTTAAGCTATTTTCAGGAATTTTAAAAATTAAGAAATGTAAAAATTACAAAATGGGTGTTTAAAACAAAATTTAAGTGGAAATAAGATATCCTTTTTATATATTTAAGATATCTTTTATATATTTTATCTCGTCTTCTTTCGTTTTGAAATTCTCGGGAGTATTTATTTTTTCAATTAAGAGTTTATCTAAAATTTGACCTATTTTAACACCCTTTTCAACGCCAAGATTAATTAAATCATACCCGTTAACAAATAATTTAATGTCTTTGATTTCTAAATATCGCAAATAGGCACTATCGTACGTTTTATAGTAATAATAAGCTATTTCATAGTCATTTAGCTGAGAACAGAATTTTAAAATATTTAAATCATCATTAGTATGCAGTAATTTATATTCATCATTTTTTATTACTTTAAGATAAAAATGCGCCTTGTCTTTAACACTGAATTTAGAAATTATTTTATCCGTAAGCTCAATATCAATATCCTTGATATCAGGATTTATAAGTTTATATGCCTTATAAGAAACGATATCTTGAAAATTTTCTTTTGCTTTTTGAGATGATAATACATGTTCAAAAACCGCTTCAATTCTATCATGGCTGGCATGTTTAATATCATGATTAAAAATAAATTCATTGATTAATTTTTTATCCGAAACGGAAAAATCGAAACCAAAGCGATTTTTAAAATTAATTCCTCTTAAAATTCTTGTAGGGTCATCAATATAGCTATTTTCATGAAGCACTTTAAGGGTTTTTTGTCTAATATCATTTTCACCGTTTGAAAAATCAAAAAGCTCGCAATCGATTTTATCATTCGTAATGCTCAATTTAAAATACATGGCATTAATTGTAAAATCACGTCTAAAATAATCTTTTTTTATGTCAACACCGATTTCCAGAACCAGAGGCAAACAACCGCTGTGAGGGTAACTTTCAACTCGGGTTGAAGCAATATCTATAGTTTCATTATTATATTGCACTTTTACGGTGCAAAAATCAGGATGCACAGATTTAATAGTTATTTCAGGCGGTAATTTTTTTACAAATTCAATTGCATTTTTATCAACAATTAAATCTATATCTTGAATTTTATTCCCTAAAAGATAATCCCTGACAATGCCGCCTACAAAATAAATGTTAACTCCATGTGCAAGGGCGCATTTAACTATAATTTTTAAAAAATTATTAATTTTTTCATCAAAATTAAAATACATATTATTTTTTAGTCAGCACTTCAGGATAATTTTTTTCGATAAAGCCTGTATTAAAATCACCTGAGATAAATTCTTTGTTGTTAAGAATTTTTTTATGAAAACCTATTGTGGTTTTAACACCCGTAACAACATAATCATTTAAAGCGCGGAGCATTCTTTTGCGGGCTTCTTCCCTATCTCTGCCCCAGCAGATTACTTTACCGACTAATGAATCATAATAAGGGGGAATTTTATATCCTGTATAAACATGAGAATCTACCCTTGTTCCAAAACCACCGGGGGCAATATAGCCTTCTATTTCACCGGGACAGGGTATGAAACATTTTTCATAGTCTTCTGCATTAATTCTGCACTCTATCGCATGGCCGGTTAATTTAACATCATTTTGAGTATATGACAATCTTTCACCCTGTGCTACGCGAATTTGTTCTTTTACGATATCAATGTTTGAAATCATTTCCGAAACACAATGCTCAACCTGAACGCGAGTATTCATCTCCATAAAGTAGAATTTTTTACCGCCAAGAGCATGCTCATCAAGCAAAAATTCTAAAGTGCCTGTGCCTTCGTAGTTTATAGCCTTTGCTGCATTAATTGCGGCTTCACCCATTTTTTTTCTGATGTCTTCCGTGATTGCAATGCTCGGAGCTTCTTCTAAAAGTTTTTGATTTCTGCGCTGAATTGAACAATCACGTTCGCCCAAGTGTATAACATTGCCGTAACTATCAGATAGTATTTGAACTTCGATATGTCTCGGGTTTTCTATAAATTTTTCAACATATACATCCCCGTTAGCAAAGGCGCTTTGCGCTTCCGCTTTACAAAGGGCAAAGGAATCATCAAGCTCTGAATCATTTCGGACAATTCTCATGCCTTTTCCGCCGCCGCCCGCTGTAGCTTTAATAATAATAGGATATCCGACTTTTTTAACAAATTCACGAATTTCATCCGTATTATCAACTATTCCGAGTCCGGGTGTTATGGGAACTCCGGATTTTTCCATGGTAGAACGAGCTGTTGCCTTATCACCCATTAAACGCATTGCACTTGAGGAAGGGCCGATGAATTTAATATGATGTTCTTCGCAAATATCAACAAAATCAGCTCTTTCTGATAAAAAACCGTAACCGGGGTGTATTGCGTCTGCTCCCGTCATAAGGGCAACAGAGATTAACGCAGGTATATGAAGATAACTTTTTGAACTTTGCGCAGGGCCGATACAGTATGCTTCGTCCGCTAAAGATACATGCAAACTTTCGGCATCAGCCTGCGAATACACCGCAACCGTTGCAATACCAAGTTCTCTACATGCTCTGATAATTCTGATGGCAATTTCGCCTCTATTTGCTATTAATACTTTTTTAAACATAATTTTATTCTATATACATCAATACTTGGCCGAATTCAACACTTTGGCCGTCTTCAACACAAATTTGAGTAACTTTACCTGATACTTCGGATTCTATTTCATTCATTAATTTCATTGCTTCGACAATACACACAACCTGCCCGACGCTGACTGTATCGCCAACTTTAACAAACGGTTTTGCACCGGGGGCGGGTGAAGCATAAAAAGCACCAACCATTGGCGAAGTAACAGCCTTGCCCTTAGTTTCCTGTGGTTTAGCTTCTTCAACGGAAACCGCAGAAGGAGAAACAGCAGGTGCTGATACGGTAACAGCAGGCGCACTCGCAACAGACACAACATTACAATCTTTGCGAATTGTAATTATATCATCACCTTCCCCAAGTGTGATTTCAGATAACGAATTGTCGGTGATTATTTTGGCAATCTTTTCAATATATTCAATTTCGTATTTCATAGTATTTCCTTATACTCTGTCCAGATATTCATTGGTTCTTGTATCAATCCTTAATACATCACCAACTTGAATAAAGAATGGAACATTAACAACCGCACCGCCGTCTAATGTTGCAGGTTTAGAACCGCCTTGGGCAGTGTTGCCTTTTTCGGCAGGAGGTGTATCAATAACTTCTAATTCAACAAAATTAGGAATATCTACACCGATTATTGCACCGTCATGCATTAAAATTTGAACGGTAGCATTTTCTTTTAAATATTTAACACTGTCACCTACTTTATCAGCAGGAACAGGTAACTGTTCGTAGCTTTCCAAATCCATCATTACAAGGTCAGAACCTTCTTTATACAAATATTGCATTTCGCGTCTGTCAAGCATAGCTTTTGCAACTTTTTCACCGGCTCTGAAAGTTTTTTCAACAACTTGTCCCGTTTCAACATTTTTTAATTTTGTACGAACAAAAGCGGCACCCTTGCCCGGCTTTACATGCAGAAACTCAACAACAGACCAAAGTCCGTTATCA
Organism: Candidatus Gastranaerophilales bacterium; assembly: GCA_017475485.1. Taxonomy (GTDB): domain Bacteria; phylum Cyanobacteriota; class Vampirovibrionia; order Gastranaerophilales; family Gastranaerophilaceae; genus RUG14156. The sequence goes on from JAFVFO010000064.1 coordinate 13,403, forward strand.
ATGTCAAGCGTTAAACCTGTTTTTAAATCGTTTACTGAAATCATAAAATTATCCTTAGTCTAATCAACAAAATTAATTCTACCATAAACATTACTTTTTATATAATGTTGTATAAAAATTTACATAAAAATTAGTGTCAGATTTTATTTTATCAACTAATTCAATAGGCGGATTATCAACTATAGATAGAATTTTAGCGGTTTTTTCCCTTATTGTGTAATCGGTAAAATTAATGCAGATTTGTAAAATTTCAAATATTTTTTCATTATACTTATTGCTAATACAATAAGATAATGCTTCTAAAAGCCAATATAGCGCAAAAAAGAGCTTATTTTTAACATGGCTTTTGTTGTTCTTACGCTGTTCGATTTCAGGTATTTGGCCAAGTATTGTATTTATTTTATTTATTATTCTTTCTTCAAGCAAGGTTTTTAACAGGCTGCTTTTTTCAATTATTTGGCAAATATTTCTTGAAACATTAGGATTAATATCTGTTATTGCACATAAAATAACCTGCGCCGTCTTTTCATCTGCATATTCTTCACAAAACACTTCTTCCAGCTTGTAAGCAACAGCTTCTCTAAGCGGAGCGGGGCGATTTGTCAAATTGTCAATCAACAAATCAAATTCATGCTTAGAGTGCAGTTTGTCAATTTCAACTATAGAAAAAATATCTGAAAAAATATTATCCATATTATTAATTAAACCATAACCAAAAGTTCCAAGAAAAATAATATACAAAATAATATAATAATAATTGACTTTACAAGAAAAAATATTAAATACGATACAAGAGGTACAAATGGATATAATTAAAAAATTATTTTGTTTTAATGAAGACGACACATCAGCAATCGGACTATGCAAATTTAATGATGATTTTTTTAAAATGCAAGATGCTAAAGAACGCTTCAAAAAACGTATTAAAAAGGATACAACCTTAACTCAAATGTTAAAAAGAAATGCTTAATTTATAAAAAAATCATAGTAATGAACAACCAAAGGAACGATAATCCCTAAAATCATTCCGCAGAAAACTTCAAGCGGAGTATGGCCCAAAAGCTCTTTTAGAGCTTCATAAGGCTTGACTTCTTTATTTTTTTGAACAAATTCATCAACAAGACGATTTAAGGTTGCGGCAGTTTTGCCTGCGGCACGACGAACGCCCGAAGCGTCCTGCATAACAATCAAAGAAAAGCCTAAAGATATAGCAAATGCGATAGAATCAAACCCTTCAATTAATGCAACAGAAACAGATAAAGCGATTACGCCGGCTGTATGCGAACTTGGCATACCGCCGGTTGTTGTAAATATTTTAAAATTAATTTTTTTATGTGTAAAAATATATGTAATAACTTTTATAAATTGCGCAATAAAAGCGGATAGAAGCCCACAAAAAAGTGCCTCGTAGCCTGTATTAAAAAATTCTATATTCTCCAATTTATCCCCATTTCTAATTGATTTTTTTGATTAAAGAAGCATAAATTTCATCAAATAATGAAGAATTTAGCTTCAGCTCTTTTAGTATATCATGGTTTTTGTCAATTAGTGAATAAAATATTCTTTTAGCTTCTTCCAATCCAAATGCGCTTACATAGGTTAATTTGTTTTCAGCTTTATCTTTGCCTGCGGTTTTACCCAGTTCATCTGTTGATAAAGTGCAATCTATAATATCATCATACACTTGAAACAATACACCGAAATCATCTGCGTATTGAGCCAATTTAGTTAAAATATCCTTTGAAACCATTGCCAATTTAGCACCAATTAAAATTGAACACTTAAAAAGCGCGCCTGTCTTATATTTATGAATATATTTTAAATTTTCAAAATCTATTTTTTTATTTTCTGCCAAAATATCGGCCGTTTGCCCCGCAATAATTCCTTGAGCGCCGGAACATTTTAAGTATTCGGATACTATATCCATAACTACATCTTTAGAAGCATTTGTCTTATCTATTATCAATTGAGCACCAAAAGGAATTAAGGCATCTCCGGCCAAAAGCGCAATTGCTTCACCAAAAACTTTATGGTTAGATGGTTTCCCGCGTCTTAAATCATCATTATCCATACAAGGAAGGTCGTCATGGATTAAACTATACGCATGCATAATCTCCATAGCACAAGCACAAGGCATTGCTTCGGTAATTTCCTTTCCGAACAATCGTGCTGTTTCAAGGGTCATGATTGCTCTTAAACGCTTGCCGTCTAAAAGTGTTGTATATTTCATAGCTTCCCAAATTACCTTAGAATACTCAGAAGATGAAGCGTATTCACCAAAATACTTCTCTAAATTTTCCTGTATTATTTTTTTATAATTTTGCATTACATTTCCTCAATTCGCTGTTTTTGCGTTTTTCTTGATGTGTCGCGTTTTTTCTTCGATATTTTTGTATAAATTTTATCACCGGTATTTTTTAAAAATGTTTCCTTTTTAATACTTTTAGCGGAAATATTTTTTTTATATTCCAATGATTCAGCTAAAAATTCCAAATAACTTTCATATCTTGTAATATCTATTTTATCCAAATTATCAACAATCGCGCAAATTCCTTTTTCATAAACGTTATGAAGACAGTTTGAATATTTACAATCTTTTTTATAAATTTTTAAATCATCAAAAAGTTCAATTAATTCATCGGGAAGCAAAAAATCAAACCTTAAACAAGAAAACCCCGGCGTATCCATAATCTTAAAATCATCAAATTCAACAAGCTCACAATGACGCGTAGTATGCGTACCGCGAAAAGTTTTCAAGGATACATTTTTTGTTTTAGCATTAAATGAAGGAATTAAAGCGTTAATCAATGTGGTTTTGCCGACACCGGATAAACCGCACAGCGCAATGGTTTTACCTTTTATAAAATCTTTTATTTCTTCAATATTTTCTTTATTTTTCGCACTTATAAAAAATGTCTTATATCCCAATTTAGCATATATTTCAGCTATTTGAGAGATTTTCTCGGATAAATTATTTTCCAAATCTTCTTTATTAAATACTATTGAAGCATTTATTTTATTGTATTTTAAATATATTAAATATCTGTTTAGCTGGATATAATCTAAATCGGGCTCTTTAAAACTTGCAACAACAAGCATGGTATCTATATTTGAAGCCTTAGGACGCAAAAGGGAATTTTTTCTTTGCAATCTTTCGGCAATAAAGTTGCAATCTTCGCTTAATTCAACAAAATCACCGACCAAAATATCTGTTTTTTGTTTTTTAAGAACTTCGCGAACTTTGCAGGTGAAGGTATTATGTTTTTCATCTTTAACATAATAAAAATCAGAATGAATTTTAAATACTCGAGCCTTCATAACCTAATTTTAGTTAAAAAATAAACTTTCGCAATCAAAAAAGAAGCTCTTTTAAAGTTAAGAGCTTCATTCCTTCCTTCGCCTGAATAATTCTTTTTTATCCCTGATGAGATTCTATTTGTTTATTTTGCTGTTCAAGTTCTTTTTGCTGTTTTTTAGCTTTTCCTTTTTTAACCAGATAAACAACACCGCCTATTGCAAGCCCGACACCTGCGCAAATGATGGCAGCTTTGCCAATGTTTCCGGGAAGTTGTTTTTTAAGTTCGGATATTTTTGATAGATAATCTTTATATTGACCTTCAGCGCCTTTTTTGAAATATTCAACAGCGGCATCTATTACTTCTTGAGCTTGATTAGTGTTTGCATTCTTAATATTTTCAACACCTCGTTTAATAAATTCATCCTGCGACATTGCTTTTGTAAAGGGAACAACATAAGCAGCCTGTATAGCAGCACCTATGCCCGCGCCGATTAAACCGCCTTTAACCAATGCCGTAGGTTTAACGTTATTTGTATTGTTAGTAACTGATTCAGACATAATAAATACACCCCAAAATAATTCCCTTATATTTTTATAAAGAATATTTTTTTATCTTTTTTGATTATTTTTCAAAAACAGCTTAATAAATGTTAACAAAATGAAAATAGCTCTATTGTTACAATTTATAGAATACTTTGACTTTTAAAACGCTTCTTTTATAATATAAGTGCAAATGTGAAATTTTGTACTTGGTGAGGATTATTTATGACATTAACCGACTGGTTTAATAAGAGAAAAATACAGCAAATTGCCGCACGCGATAACGACGTAAAGATAGATGATTCTGTAGGTAAATTGTGGACATTATGCTATAACTGTTCAAGCCAATTACCTAAAAAAGATTTAGAAAATAATTTAATGGTTTGTCCTAATTGCGATTATCATTTCAGAATCGGCGCAAGGGAAAGAATAAAATTAATAGCAGACGAAGGCACATTCACTGAAATGTTTCAAAATATTCTGCCTTGCGACCCTTTGGGTTTCGTTGACACCCAAAGCTATAAATCAAGACAAGAATCTGCTCGCGCAAAATCGGGACTGGACGAGGCAGTCGTAGTCGGTACTTGCGAAATAGACGGACAAAAAACAGCAATTGCTGTTATGGATTTTGAATATATGGGCGGTTCTATGGGCAGTGTTGTCGGTGAAAAAATCACAAGAATTCTGGAACATGCTCTTGGAAACAGACTTCCTTCCGTTGTATTCACTGCCTCAGGCGGTGCAAGAATGCAAGAAAGTGCACTGAGTTTAATGCAAATGGCAAAAACAAGCTGTATAGTTGCAAAATTAAATGAAGCAAAATTGCTTTATATAACAGTTTTAACAGAGCCTACTTTTGGCGGTGTAACTGCTTCTTTCGGCACAATAGGAGATATAATAATTGCAGAAAAAGGCGCAAGAATAGGTTTTGCAGGAAGACGCGTAATCGAACAAACAATAAGGCAAAAACTGCCTGCTGATTTTCAAACCGCAGAATATCTTTTGAAATTCGGGCAGATTGATTTTATAGTCGAGCGCAAAGACATGAAAGAAAAACTGTCAAAATTAATTAAACTTCATACAAAAAAGTAAAGGAAAGTTATGGCTGACAATAAAAAGGTTCAAGTTCTTGACTTTGAACAATCTATATATAAAATTCAAGATAAAATAGAGGAACTTAAAAAGACCAGTGTCGATACAAATATAAATTACGATAGCGAGATAACTAAATTGGAAGAACAAACAAAAGTATATAAAAAAGAATTGTATTCACATTTAAAGCCCTATCAAAAACTGCAAATTGCACGTCATCCGCAAAGGCCTAACTTTATGGATTATGTTCAATATATGTGTGACGATTTTATAGAATTACACGGCGACAGACACGGTACTGATGACAAAGCTATAGCAGGCGGTATAGCCAGTATTGAAGGTCAAAGTGTTATGTTAATCGGCACAATGAAGGGCAAATCAACAAAAGAAAATTTGGAATGCAATTTCGGAATGCCTCAACCTCAAGGTTACAGAAAAGCCTTAATATTATTTGAACATGCCAATCGTTTTGATT
>JAFVFO010000065.1 GCA_017475485.1 Candidatus Gastranaerophilales bacterium
CATTATTACCAACTACCGTTACACATCCAACTTACGGTACGTTTACTGTAAATTCAATTGCTAACGATAATTACGTGTATGGAAGTGGGTATGGCTATGCATTATTACCAACTACCGTTACACATCCAACTTACGGTACGTTTACTGTAAATTCAATTGCTAACAATAATTACATGTATGGAAGTGGGTATGGCTATGCATTATTACCAACTACCGTTACACATCCAACTTACGGTACGTTTACTGTAAATTCAATTGCTAACGATAATTACGTGTATGGAAGTGGGTATGGCTATGCATTATTACCAACTACCGTTGTGCATACTTCAGGTGGTGTCCCAAGCGATAAAACCTTCTTATGTTTTATACCAACCATGATAGCTTCATGTATGTAGTGAGGGCAATAAAAACTGTTTATTTTGTGTTTTGATATGTAGGGAGCGGAAGCTCCCATTTTTTTACCTATACAATCCACAAAAATTAATTACAAAATTAAATATTTTCTCTTACAAATGTTTTTATGGAATTTAATTTATTTATATCGTCAGATTCAATATAAAACCTTAAAAGAGGCTCTGTACCGCTTTTGCGGATTAAAAGCGAAGAAAGAGAGTTATCTAAAAATAGCTTTGTACCGTCAATAGTCAATTTGTCCGCTACCTTTAAACCTGCAACATCAATGAGCATATTAAATTTAACCATTAAAAGGTTAGCTTGTTCATCACTATCCAATTTTACATCAACTCTATCGGTGAAAAATTCAGACCCTGCAAAATCTTTAGTTTCCTGTACGATTTTATATAAAGGTTTATTTTGATATGCAATCATTTCTAAAATCAAAAGATTAGCATAAATGCCGTCTTTTTCAGGGATATGTTCACCCGTTGATAATCCGCCCGAATCTTCACCTGCTAAGATTGCTTGATTTTCACGCATGGCTTCAGATAGCCACTTAAAACCTACGGGAGTGGTTATAGTTTCAATATTTAATTTTTTAGCTGTAACATCAACAATATTAGACACCCCGACGGTTTTAATCATTTTACCCATGTATCCGCGCGAAACTAAATATCTTAAAAGCATTGCGAGCACAATATTCGGACTTATATAAGCGCCTTGTTCATCTATGACACCGTATCTATCGGCGTCACCGTCATTTGCAAAAGTTATACAGCCTTCTTTATTGTTTTTCAAAAATTTTGGTTTCGGTTCAGGCAAGCCGCCACCGAAATTAGGGTCATGGTACATATTAACGGATTCAAAAGGAATATTATTTCTTTGAAGTAATTTATCAAAATAACCGATTGAGGAAGAATACAAGCCGTCAAAAAGGATTTTGGGGCAATTTTTCTTAATTATTTCAAAATCGATTAATTTTTCGATATGAGAAAAATAATCTTCTTCTAAATCTTTTTCAATAATTTCGCCATTTTCTACTATCTTTGTTTCTTTATCTAAAAAGGTTAAAATTTTATCGGTAATTTCTTTTGTGGCAGGGCCTGCGTAATTCGGAATGAATTTAACACCTTGATAATTAGGGGGATTGTGCGAAGCAGTAAGCATTATTGCACCGATAGAATCGGGGTAACACTTTGCGCAATATGCAACTATAGGCGTAGGAACAACCTTTGAACTTAATATCACCTTAAAACCATAATCAGCAAGCAATTCAGCACAATATTGCGCAAAATCACGCGCCATAAACCTTGGGTCATAGCCTACAATGATTGTTTTTTTATTTGAATTAAGATTTTTAATATAAAGATTTATTGCATTAATTATGCGCTTCAATGTTTCAAACGTAAACTCACGCGCAATAATACCTCTAAAACCGTCTGTTCCGAATTTAATAACTGTATTCATAAGCTAATTATACAATAAACTTGTTTTAATAGGTTTTTATGTTACATTTAAGTTATGAAAGTTTATTTAGGAATAGATGTAGGCTCTGTTACAACAAAAATTGCCCTTGTAGATGAACAAGGCCATCATGTTGACAGCTACATGACACGAACGGCAGGACAACCCGTTATAGCGGTTCAAAAATGTCTTGATAATTTATTAGCGCAATCACAGGGCGCAGACTACGAAATTATGGCAGTTGGCACAACAGGTTCAGGCAGAAACCTCGCAGGGGCATTAGTTGGTGCTGATGTTATTAAAAATGAAATAACTGCGCATGCCGTTGCGGCAAGCGCTGCAATACCAAATGTACAAACTATTTTAGAAATTGGCGGTCAGGATTCTAAAATTATTATTTTGCGTGACGGCATAGTAACGGATTTTGCAATGAATACGGTTTGCGCTGCAGGTACAGGCAGTTTCTTAGACCACCAAGCACAAAGGTTAAATGTTGATATTAAAGATTTTGGCGATATAGCACTTCAATCTAAATCTCCCGCAAGAATTGCAGGAAGATGCGGTGTATTCGCAGAATCCGATTTAATCCACAAACAACAACTTGGTTATGCTGTTGAAGATTTATTGTATGGATTATGTCAAGCATTAGTCAGAAACTATATATCAAACCTTGCACTGGGCAAGGATTTACTTCCTTGTATATCGTTCCAAGGCGGTGTTGCAACAAATAAGGGCATGGTTAAAGCATTTGAAGAAGAATTAGGATGTGAAATAATTGTTCCGCCAAATCATCAAACAATGGGCGCAATAGGCGCTGCAATGCTTGCAATGGAACATCATCAATTCACTTCTCAACCTACAAAATTCAAAGGCTGGACTATTAAAGATATGGAATTCCATAGCATTACTTGCACTTGCAGCGGATGTTCCAACAATTGCGAAGTTATAACTATTTTAGAAGGCAAAGAACAACAAGACCGCTCTAAGATTGAAAAAATTTCAGATATAAAAGGCAACATCATAGCTCGCTGGGGCGGAACCTGCGGAAGATGGGATATAGCATAGAGAATTAACCCAAGTTATCAATTTTAATTTTAATTAAAATGATAAAAAATTTTTGTATGAGAAAAATCGTACTAAGTTTTTTATTATTTTTAATTTTGCCAAGTTACAGCTATAATCTTGAATTTTTTGCAAAGTTTAACGATAAATTCCTTGACGATTATATTAAAGAAGCACTCACAAATAACCACAGTTTAAAAGAAGCGGATAGACGTGTTGAGCAATTCAGATACGAGGTTAATTCCGCCTTTTCAAAAGAATTTCCAAACCTTTCGGTATCAAGTAATTATTTAGGTACGCATTTTCCTAATCAAGATTACAATATTTTTTTACAAAATAATTCATTTATTTTACCCTTCAGAGTAAATTGGGAACCTGATTTTCTTTTAAAAACAAAGGATAAGACTAATTCTAAAAAGTTTCTTTACAAATCTGCAATTGCAAACCAAAAGGCCTCATATTTATCTTTGCTTACGGATGTTGCAAGTACTTATGTTAATATTTTGCTTTATGATTATTTAATTGATAAACAAAAAGAAATACTTGCCAACAAAGACAATAACCTGAAATCCAACTACAATAAATTCAAATTCGGGGTAATTGATTTAGTTAATTTAAACACAGCGAATGAAGAAGTTAATTCTCAAAAGGTAATTTATAATTCATTAATTAAAAACCAAAAAACGGCAATTTATAATTTTGTGCTTTTGTTAGGCAGAAGTGCTAATGCAGATGATGAAATTTTGCGCGGTAAATTGGAAGACTTTGAATATCAAGATAACATTCCGGAAATTATTAATTCTGATTTAATCTATTCAAGACCGGATGTAATTGAAATAGAAAATCGGCTAAAAAGCGCGAAACTTGATGTTACGGTTGCAAAGAAAGATTTTTTTCCGAGTTTTAATATTTTAGGACTTTTATCTTTTGATACAGCAGGGGGTAATTTTTTTGCATGGAATTCTTCTTTTGCATATTTGTTAATGGGTGCAACACAGGATATTTTTCGAGGCGGAGAAAAAATTGCCAATTTAAAAATTAAGCGTGCAAAATATTATGAACTTGTAGAAAAATATAAACAGACAGATTTAACGGCTATTAAAGAAATATCTAACGCGCTTAATTTAATAAAGAAAGATAGGGAAAATGAAAAAACTTCGCGTATGCAATTGCTGCTTGAAGAAAAAAATTACATATCAAGCCATAAAAAATTTAAGCGCGGAATATTATCAAAAATTCAATATTTAAATGATAAAAATTCCTATATCCAACAGGCGCAATTATCAGCAACTTCAAAGGCGCTTCGTCTTGTGGATTATTTTACGCTCTATAAGGCGGTAGGCGGGGAGTTATGAAGAAAAAAGCAATAATCGCACTCATTTTTGTAATTTTAATAGGTACGGGTTATTTGTTATATCTGGTTTTTAACAGAAAAAATCCCAATTATATTGAAACATACGGAAATATAGAAATAAGAACGGTTGACCTGTCATTTCAAGTTAAAGGAATTATAAAAGATATTTATTTTGAAGAAGGCGACTATGTTAAAAAAGGCGATTTGCTTGCCGTATTGGATGATAGGGATTATAAGGCAAATTACAAAAAGGCTCTTTTTGAAGAAAAATCTCTGCTTGCACAAAAAAATGAAGATGTTTCAAAATACGAAAGGAATAAGCCCTTATGCAATGACGACACTATTTCAAAACAAGAATGCACAACATTGTTAAATAAAAAAGATTTATCCAACGCAAGATACGAACAAAGCATTGCTAATCGCGAATTTCAAAAAAATCAACTTGACTACACACGTCTTTATGCACTTCAAGAAGGAATTATAACGACACGAATACAAGAAATAGGAGCAACCGTACAACCTAATCAAACGGTTTTTGTAATGAGCCTTAATAAGCCGATTTGGGTTAGAACATATATTAATGAAAAAGATTTGGGAAATATAAAATACGGTAAAAAAGCAAAAATATTAACAGATACAAAAAATCCAAAAACAGGCAAAAAGAAAGAATATGAAGGATATGTAGGCTACATTTCACCCGTTGCCGAATTCACACCAAAAACAGTACAGACAGAAGATTTAAGGGTTGATCTGGTTTATAGAATAAGAGTTTATATTGACAATACAGATGAATATTTACGTCAGGGAATGCCTGTTACAGTGAGATTAAAGGCGGAAAATGAATAACCTTGTTTTAGAAATTGAAAATTTATCAAAAAAATATGATGATTATGTCCTTAAAAAAATTAATTTAAAACTTGAAAAAGGAAAACTTATTGCAATTTTAGGGTCTGACGGTTCGGGGAAAACAACCCTTCTGAGACTTATTGCGGGGCTAATTTGTAAAAGCGAAGGCGAAATTAAAGTTCTTAATTTAAACCCTTTAAAAGAAAAAACGAAGCTCATGCAGTATTTAGGCTATATGCCGCAAAAATTCGGACTATATGAAGATTTAACGGTTATTGAAAATATTAATCTTTATGCAAAATTAAAAAACGACACACAAAGCGTTGATAAAATGCTTGAATTTACAAGGTTAAAGCCGTTTAAAAAACGTCTTGCCCACGATTTATCAGGGGGCATGAAGCAGAAACTGGGGCTGGCATGCGCCTTGTTATCAAATCCGAAACTGCTTATTTTAGATGAACCCACCGTAGGAGTTGACCCGTTATCACGCATAGAATTACTGGAACTTGTAAAACAGGCAATAAACCCCAAAACAAGCGTTATTTGGTCAAGTTCTTATCTTGATGAATCATATAATTTTGATTTGAGCATTATTTTAAATAAAGGCGAAATAATTTTTCAAGGAAGCGCCAAAACATTAGGGGCGGATTATGAAGAATTTGAAAAAGAAGTAATAGAGCTTATGGGCGGATATAAAGAAGAGGAATCCGTAATTGCAAAAAATTATCACCTTGCCCCAAACGACATTGAATGCTGTGTTTTAGCCGATAATTTGTCGAAAAAATATGGTGATTTTTGGGCTGTAAAAAACAATTCTTTCTGTATTAAAAAAGGAGAAATTTTTGGACTTTTAGGGCCTAATGGCGCAGGAAAATCGACAACCTTTAAAATGATGTGTGCACTTGTGAAACCAACATCAGGAAAAGGCTATATTATGGGAACAGATATTGAAAAAGAAGCTCAAAAAGCAAGGAGTTATCTTGGTTACATGTCACAAAAATTTTCGCTTTATTCAAGGTTATCCGTTTTAGATAATTTAAACTTTTTTGCGGGGGTTTATGGACTTTCAGGAAAAAACAAAAAAGAAAAAATTGAAAGAATAATGAAAGTATTTGACCTTGAACATTATAAAGATATGCAATCAAGCGAACTGCCTTTAGGCTTTAAACAAAGATTGTCGCTATCTTGCGCACTAATCCATGAGCCGAATGTTTTGTTTTTAGATGAGCCGACATCGGGTGTTGACATAATTCAGAGAAAAGAATTTTGGGGACATATTAAAAAATTATCACAAATCGGTGTATCAATTCTTGTAACTACACATTTTATGGATGAAGCAAAATTCTGCGATAAAATAAGTCTTTTTAATAACGGGGAAATTATAGCACTCGATACTCCTTGTGAGCTTATTAAAAAGGCAAATGCAAAAAATATGAATGAAGCGTTTATTGAACTTATTAAAAGAAGAGAAAATGAATAATACAATTACTTTAATAAAAAAAGAATTTTTACAAATTATAAGGGATTCATCAAGCATTATGATTGCTTTTGTTTTGCCGTTGATAATTTTAATTTTATACAGATATGCAATTAATCTTGATACGGTAAAAGTCACACTTGGTGTTAAAAATGACGATTTAAACCCAAAAATATCTTCCTTAATGGGTGCATTTGATAAAAATAACTTTATCAAAATGAGTTATTTTAATTCAAAAGATGAAATGTATAAAAAAATAATCAATTCTGATTTAAAAGGCGGGATAATTTTTCCGAATGACTTTACGAGCAATTTAATTAACAATAAAAAAGCACAAGTGCTTATTATAACAGACGGCTCAGAAGCAAATCTTGCAAACTATGTACAAAATTATTCCAAAGCAACTATTGAAAATTGGCTTGAAAATTCATTCAGTGCAAAACCAAACCTGCAATTAATTACATCAGACATTCGCTTTTGGTATAATCAAGATATTGATTCGCATTATTTTATTCTGCCGGGGTCGCTTGCAATTACAATGAATATGATAGGAATACTTTTAACGGCACTCGTAATTTCGCGCGAATGGGAAAGGGGTACAATTGAAGCATTATTTTGCACAAAAATTACAAAATTGAATTTTATTTTATCAAAATATATTCCTTACTTTTCGTTAGGAATAATATCTTTTATATTTAATGTATTTTTATGTATTAAAGTATTTAAAATACCTTTTATGGGGAATTTATTTATACTTTTGTTTGTAGGGGGTTTATATTTATTTTGTTGTTTGGGGGTAGGGCTTTTAATCAGTTCTATGTATAAAGAACAGTTCTCATCTTCCCAAATGGCGTTATCTTTCGGCCTGCTTCCGGCCCTAATGCTTTCAGGACTTATTTATCCGATTAATTCCATGCCTAAAATATTTCAATATTTAACTTCAATTCTTCCGCCGAGATATTTCATAACATTTATACAAAGTGAATTTATGGCAGGGACAATCCCGAAAATCGTTTTAATTAATTCAATATTCTTATTTATTTTAGGACTTATTTTATTTTTTGCAATCCGGCATAACCTTGAAATGAGGCTTGAAAAATGCAGATAAATCAAAAAAGAATAAGAATTAAAGCATTAATTAAAAAGGAATTTTTAACTATTTTTAAAGACCCTAAAAATAGGGCTCTTGTCGTGCTCCCGCCAATAATTCAACTTGTAATATTTGCGCAGGCCCTAACGCTTGAAGTAAGAAATATTGACCTTACCATAGTTGATTATTCAAATACTTACACTTCAAGGGAACTTATTTCGAGGTTTTACGCTTCAAAGTGGTTTAGAAAAATATATTTTGCAAAAACTAAAGATGAATTAAAGCAAGATATTGATTTAAAAAAATCCCAGCTTGGAATTATAATTCAAAATGATTTTGATAAAAAAATACAAAATAAAAAAACCGCGCAGATTTTAGTTATTGCAGACGGAAGACAGACAAATTCAGCAACATTAGCTTCAGGCTACGCTAATGAAATAATATATGAATACAATAAAGAACTTTTAAAAAAATACAATATTAAAAAACCTGAAATAGATTTTAAAATTCGCAACTGGTTTAACCCAAATATTGAATACAAATGGTTTTTAACAGTCAGTCTGATTGTAATGCTTGCTTTAATTTTAAGTTTATTATTATCAGCACTCTCCATTGCACGAGAAAGAGAACTTGAAACCTTTAACCAATTAAAAGTAAGCCCCCTATCAGATGATGAAATACTTTTTGCAAAACTTATACCGCCGCTTTTAACTGCATTTATTTCAAGTTTTATAATTACTTTAATAATTGTTTTTTGTTTTCAAGTGCCCTTTAGGGGTTCTGTTTTAATTTATTTAATTGCAAATTTTATTGCACTATCTTCCATAGTTGGTATAGGGTTATTTATTTCAGCAATTAGTTTTACCCAGCAACAGGCAATTTTAGGGGTTTTTGCCTTTCAAACACCTGCTGTATTATTATCGGGTTTTGTTTCTCCCGTGGAAGATATGCCTGTATTTTTCAGGTATTTATCTTCACTTAATCCTTTAAGGTATTATATGTTAATTATAAAAGGAATTTATTTTAAAAATATGGATTTTTTAACTGTTTTTAAAAATTTAATTCCGTTAATTTTAATTGCTTTTATAACCTTATATATCGCAAGAATGAGTTTTAAATACTATAATAAAAATTAATAAGACCGGCAAAATGCCGGTCTTAACGGTTATCAAACATAAATCTATATAGTGTTATCCAACATTCTATACCCGCCCCAGAAACTTTCAATTACGGATAAGACGTTATTGTAGCCATATTGCGATACCGCAGAAGCATAACTTTCTTCTGTTAATACTGTTACAATTGCTTGAGCGTCTTCCGTTAAGGAAGCAAAGAAACTGCTTGCTCTAATTGCGTCTTTGTTTGCTTTCATATTTGTAACAATATTTTTAATACCGCCTTGAGTCAAAGTGCTTTTAGCCTCGGATAAATAGCTTAACGTTTCTGATTTTGAAGTTAGATTATGGACTGCACCTCTTATGCCTGTTGAATTTTGTGCATTTTTAAATGCCGTTTCCATTTCAGATACAGTCGCTTTTGCCTGCGCAATTTGTTCTTCGGACGCATGCGCTTTCTTTAAATTACTGAGCGCTTTTCTTGCTTCAGACAAGTTACCTCTGGCTTCTTTAACGTCAGCCCTACCGTCTTTTAAGCGTTGAGTAAAGTTATTTAAATCATCTAATTTATCTAAAGCCCCCTGACTGGCATTATTGGTTTTATTGCTAAGTTGTTCCGTTACATTATTAAGACGTGTCTGCTGGCTTTCGGATAAAGTTCCTTTTGCCTGTTTTGCCTCAAGACCTGATTTTGTATGCTGTAACCTTTTTATATCAGCCGCCGATTTTACATCTTTTACAAGTTCAAGTGCCTTAACACCGTTGTTCTTTGTAGATGAAACCATATCCTGACCAAGTGCGCCCAATTTTTCAAGTTTTGTAGCATCTTCTGCCAAGTTGCCCAATTTACTTACATCTTTAAAGTGGCCTTGTTCCGAAATTACACGCGCAATATCATCCGCATTATCAAGTTTGCTTATTGCCTGAGCTACATCATCAGCATTATCAAGATTTTTTAAAGCACCTGCAATATCATCAACCTTATCTAAATTTTCCAAGCTCTTAACTGCATTTGTCATATCATCAACCTGACTTGCTTTTGCAACGGTTGAAGTTGCTTTTACAGCGTTAATTGAAGCCTTCATACCAAGTGCAGAAGATACAACAGTAAATGTACCGTCCCCGATTGATTCAAGTGCGTCTTTTTTAGCTGCGTCTGTTGTGGCCTTAGAAGCTGCGGATATACCACTTACAACTTTTGCACCGCCTGATACAAGTCCAACTCCGCAAGCTACAACACCCACAGCCGGAAATGCAATACAGGCAGCCACAGCACCTACTGTTAAAAGTGTTTTTCCTAAAGAAAAATTCCCGTTTGAATCGGTTACACATCCTGCTAAGCCTTTTAAAAATCCTTTACCGGCACCCTTTATTCCGCACCATAGACCTTGCCAAAAACCAATATGACCGTCATCCGCTCCGTCTGTGCAGGTATTTCCTTCCTTAGAAACAGCATAACCGGTAGCGGAATTGATTGTAGTACCGTTAGTTTGAACCGTTGAAGCAGAGCCGAAACTTGTCACATTTGCCATTCGATATCTGTTCGTTCGTGCACCGACATAATCTTGCTGCATATTCTGCCAGTCGGCACCCTGTAAGCCTAAGCTCATATCCTCCTCCATAAACAAATTAAACCCTATACTTTATTAAAGTATTTTTTGAGAGCATAATTTACACATGCAATATTTTATTATTAAGAAATGTAAAGGCAAAAAATAACTTTTTTATCTTTTGTATATAAGGTTATAACTATGGCAGCAGCAGATTTAATATATAAAGATTTTAAGCCTTATTCATATTATAAAAATAAAGCACAAAAACAAAAAACCAAAAAAAGTTATGTGCCCTTAATCGGTTCTGCACTTGGCGCGGGTTTATCTTATGCGTATTATGCCAAAAAATATAAAAATATCCCCGAAAAAGAAATAGGCGCACTAAAAACAGGGCTCAAAATGATTGTAATGTGTTTCAGTGCAATTACGGGCGGGGTTTTAACGGGTTCAATAGGCGCAAAAAAAGATTCCGTCAAAAGAAAAGTAAAAGAAGGTGCTTTTCAAATGATGAATATGGCCATACCAATGACATTTGTAACCTTATTTCACCATGCCTGCCAAAATATAAAAACATTGGATAAAACAGCAATTAAGGTGCTGGGTTCAATTATAGCAATGGTATCAGGAGCTATAAGTGCAACGGTTATAACAAATATCACAAGAGATAAAGACCAGCCGAAAAGAAAATATTCAATAAAAGATTCTACGGCTAATTTTGATGATGTTGTAGCTACTGTTGCAATAGGTTTTGGAAAAGATTTAACACCGACTCAAAACACAATTATAAATTCTATAGTACCCTTTATTTATGCCTACAATGGAATGCGCGCAGGCCAGAAAGAATAGCAAAAAAATATTTTTACATTCCTTATATTATTGTCAAGAATTAATAAAGTATAGAGAATGAAAATATCACCGGTTAATAATACAACATTTGGCTATAATGTTGCACTAAATAAAGAACTTGTAAAACGATTAAAAAAGGATAAATCCAACGAGCAATATAACACTGTTTATGATATGAACAAAAATTGCAATCGTTTGGAAGAAAGAATTGTTCGCCTTGAAGGACCTGACAGAAAGTCATTATCAAGCCATGAAACAATGATTGAATCGCTAAGTTATTACTTTATAGAAATGAAATCTCAGCTTTGCGAAGCAGTAGATGAATTATTCCCCGACTTACATTTTGGCGAAGAAGAATGCACACAATACGAAGAAGAAGCTAAAGAATTTGATATTCCTGAATCAGCAGAAGGCGAAAATGGGCCAAAACCGGCCTATATTTGGCGAGAAACACTTGTTGACGGTTTACAAATGCAATTATTCGGGCCGGAGGCAGAATTTTATACAAAAACAAACTCTCCGCAAAAGGCAAAAGCCTCTGCCTCTAAAGCTCAAGGCGCAAACGGGCTATTAGAAAAGTTTGAACCCGCATCAACTTCGCCAAAATCCCTAAATGATGTTGTAGGATTAAAAAACGTCATAGAAGATATTAAAGACTTAGTGGTTCTTCCTTTGGAAAATCCCGAAGAAGCCCAAAAAAGAAAAGATGAATACGGAATTTTAATACCGCATTTTATTGTAATGTTCGGCCCGCCTGGCTGCGGCAAAACAATGACATCTGAAGCAATCAAAGCCCAAACGGGATGTGATATGTATAAACTTGACTTATCAAGAGTAGGTACGGGATTTGTTAACGAAAGCTCATCTAACGTTACAAAGGCCTTTGATTTCTTAAAAGAGCAGGCAAAGAAAACCAAAAAACCCGTTTTATTATTTATGGATGAAATGGACGCCATGTTAATGAAACGTCAGGAAGCAATGGGCGGGGACAGAGAAGATAATAAACTTGTAGATACTTTATTACAGCATATAAGTAAAGCTCAGGACAATAATATAATTATTATCGGCGCTACAAATATGTATGATTTAATTGACCCCGCTATTAAAGACAGGGCAAAACTTGAACTTTATGTCGGGCTTCCGGATGATGATGAAAGAATGGAACTTCTTGAAAGAGAATTGACAAAGTTTAAAATGGGGGTTGATTTAGCAAGGAATAAAGACGAAATAAAAGAACTTTCAATTGCGCTAAGACCATACAGCCCTCGTTCAATTAAAACATTAATTGAAGGTGCGTCAAGAATTGCTTGGAGAAATCAAAGACCGCTTATTAAACAAGATGTATTAGACGCTATCGAAAGAGAAAGTAAAGATAAAATAAACGAAAAAGAATACATTCCCAAAACCAAAAATAATTCATCTAGGATAGGTTTTAAGGCATAATTTATGATATAATTCATTATATTATAAGGAATTGAATTATTATGGAAAGATTTTATACAACAACGGCAATTGACTATGTAAATGGTGCACCGCACATAGGTCATGCCTACGAAAAGATATTAACCAATGTAATTTTTAGACACTTCACACAAAGAACCGATAACGCATATATGCTTACAGGGTGTGATGAACATGGTATCAAAATTCAAAAAACATCAAAAGAATTAGGTATGTCAGAGCAAGAATTTTGCGATATGAATGCACAAAAATTCATTGACGCCTGGAAATTATTAGATATTAACTATTCTCAGCTTATAAGAACAACAAACCCGCTGCATAAATCGGCAGTTCAAAAGATTTTTCAAAAGCTAAAAGATAAAGGCGATATTTATCTTCATAAATATGAAGGACTTTATTGTTCAGGCTGTGAAGCATTTTTAAATGAAAAAGACCTTGATGAAAACGGCTGTTGTCCTATTCATAAGAAAAAACCCGAAGTGGTTTGTGAAGAAAATTATTTTTTCCGTCTAAGCAAATATAAAGACGCAATTATTAAATATATCAAAAACAATCCCGATTTTATAATCCCTTCTTTTAGGGCAAATGAAGTTTTAAACCAATTAGAAAATATTGAGGATATCTCGGTTTCGCGCTCTAAAAAAAGTGTTCATTGGGGTATCCCTGTTTTAGATGACGACAGTCAGGTGATTTATGTTTGGATTGACGCTTTATCCAACTATATAACCGCTCTTGGTTATTTAAGCGAAGATGATGAAAAGTTCCAAAAATATTGGCCGGCAGATGTACAGGTTATAGGTAAAGATATTTTAAAATTCCACGCTATTTATTGGCCCGCTATTTTAATGGCTCTGGATTTACCTTTACCAAAGCACATTTTAGCCCATGGCTGGATAACAATAGATGAAACAAAAATGTCAAAATCTTTAGGTAATGTTGTTTCACCAAAATCCGTTATGGAAAGTTTTAATCTGATACAACCTGACGCACTTCGTTATTATATGGCAACCTCAGCCCCTTGCGGAAAAGACGGAAATTATTCGGATGATGATTTTAAAGAAAAAGTTAACGCTCATTTAGCTAACTCTATGGGCAACTTATTAAATCGCTCCTTATCAATGCTTGTAAAATATTTTGAAGGCGACATCAAACCGGAATTCATTACAAAAGCAGAACTTTTTAGTGAAGCCAAAAAAACAATTGAAAACGTTAAACATCATTTTGATTACTACGAAGTACAAGAAGCAGGCTTAAAAATAATGGAATTTGTTGATACGGTTAATAAATTTGTAACCGACAATGCTCCTTGGACATTAGCAAAAGAAGAAAAATGGACAGAATGCGGTACTGTTTTATATACTGTTTTAGAATGTATGACGGCAATTTCAAGTTTAATATACCCGTATTGCCCAAATATTGCTTCCGCTATGGCTAATCAATTAAAATATGATATTAATACAAAACTTGATGATATTAATTTTAATGCAATAAAAGAAGGTCATTTGATAAATAAAGAAGATATCAAACCTGTATTCTTAAGATTGGATTCGGAATTAGCCGATAAAAAGAAATAAAAAAAGCCCCTTTTGGGGCTTTTAATTTAGAATAATCTTTCTAATAATCCTTTAAATGCTGCACCGTGGCGAGCTTCATCTTTTGCCATTTCATGAACGGTATCATGGATGGCGTCATATCCTAATTGTTTAGCTCTGCTTGCGATTGCCAATTTTGCTTCGCAAGCACCTGTTTCAGCGTCAACTCTTGCTTGAAGATTTTCTTTAGTTGAAGCCGAAACAACTTCTCCTAATAATTCAGCAAATTTTGCAGCATGTTCCGCTTCTTCATAAGCTATTCTTTTATATGCTTCCGCAACTTCAGGATAGCCTTCTCTGTCTGCAACTCTGCTCATTGCAAGGTACATACCGACTTCAGTGCATTCACCCTGAAAGTGGTCTTTTAAACCTTTTGTAACTTCAGCATCATCAACAACACCGTCTTTAACGTGATGTTCGCAAGCAAAACCTTTAAATTCCCCTGCTTCATTAAATTTAGTTGCACCACATTGAGGACATTTTTCAGGTTTTTCACCTTCTACAGTATAACCGCATACCGCACAAACCCATTTTGCCATACTTTCTCTCCTTTTTAACTATAGACATTTTATTATTTCATTTGTAAATTCTTTTGTTGTTGCATTTCCGCCTAAATCGCGCGTCAGATGAACACCGTTTTTTAAAACTTCAAACAAAGCCTGTTCAATTCTTTTTGCCGAATTTGTTTCGTTTATATATTCAAGCATTAAAACTGCACTTCTTAATAACCCTGTCGGATTTGCAATACCTTGACCCGCAATATCAGGTGCAGAACCATGGACTGCTTCAAAAATAGCGCAATCTTGTCCGATATTAGCACTTTGCGCCACTCCTAAACCGCCTATTAAACCTGCGCAAAGGTCTGAAACAATATCGCCGTATAAATTAGGCATGACTAAAACATCAAATTGGCTTGGTTTTTGAACCAATTGCATACACAAATTATCCACTAAAATCTCACGAGTATTAATATTTGGATATTTTTGCGCAATTTCTCTGAAACAGTTCAAAAACATTCCGTCAGCCAATTTTGAAATATTTGCTTTAGTAACAACACCGACTTCTTTTCTGTTATTTTTCAGAGCATATTGAAATGCAAATTCAACTATTCTTTCACAACCTTGGCGCGTAATTAATTTAATACCATGGATTGTATTTTCATCTACTTTTGTTTCTAAACCTGCGTATATATCTTCGGTATTTTCTCTTATAATAACCAAATCTACGTCATTAAAAGGTGTTTTAATTGCAGGCAGATTTTTAGAAGGTCTTACATTTGCATATAAATCAAAATGTCTTCTTAATTGAACATTTACAGACTTAAACCCTATACCAATGGGGGTTGTTATAGGTGCTTTCAAGGCAATTTTATTTTTTTCAATTGATTTCAAGGTATCATCAGGCAGAACGCTGTTATATTTTTCATAAGCACGCGCACCTGCAAGCTGATAATCCCAATTGATTTCAACACCACATGCTTTTATAATCTCAACTACACTTTTTGTAATTTCAGGGCCTATACCGTCACCGTCAATTAAAGTTATGTTGTGTATATCTTTAGACAAGTTTAAAATCTCCGTTTTTATTAAGGTGTGCAACAAGTCCGCCGTCGTCAAGCAATTTAATCATAACATCAGGCAGGGGTGTAATTTTCAATTCAATATTTTTAGATACATCTTTTAATACACCGTTTTTAATATCCAATTCAAGATTATCACCTGCATCAATTTTATCCGTATCACATTCAATAGCCAAAAGTCCGATATTTATTGCATTGCGATAAAAAATTCTTGCAAATGATTTAGCAATAACAGCTCCAACTCCGGATAGTTTTATTATTTGAGGAGCATGTTCTCTGGATGAACCAAGTCCAAAGTTATTTCCCGCAACAACAAAATCTCCCTTTTGCACTTTACTTGCAAAGTTTGGATCTGCATCTTCCAAAACATGTTTTGCAAATTCGGGTAAATCATTTCTTAAATGAAACAATCTGCCGGGCGCAATATGGTCTGTTGAAATATTATCCCCAAATTTAAAGGCTTTTCCTTTTTTTATAAATTCGTTCATCCTACACTCCTAAAGTTTTTATTAAATTATATAATAAACAAATCTTAAACGCTACTTTTTTCGCTAACTCCAAGCCCAAACAGCGCAAAGTCATATTTAACAGGGTCATTTGGGTCAAATTCTTTTAATTTTTCAGTAAGTTCCATAACTGATTTATAATCATTTTGCTTTCTTTTAAGCAAGCCAAACTCTCTTGAAATTCTTGCCACATGGGTATCTAAGGGAATTAATAAATCCGAAGGTTTAATGCAATTCCAAATGCCAAAATCAACATCACTTTTTCTAATCATCCACCTTAAAAACATGTTTAATCGCTTCATAGCACCCCCGTTCTCAGGACGCGCAAACATAAAACAAAACCCAATAGAATCGGAACATTTGCAATTATTATAAAAATAATTTGTTACATAAGATAATCTATTCTTGTCATGCGAAAACAATTCTTCAAGGGATGATTTATCGATAAAATACAATTTATTTAAAATCCTTAAAAGTTCAATTAAATCAGGGCTTTTAATAAATCTGTATAAAAAATTATCAAGTTTTAATTTTTGATAATCTTGAATTAAATTCAAAGGACTATCGGAAAGCGAAAAAAGATATTCAAGTTTGTTTAAAAACATTTCGCGCCTTCCAAATGCAAATAAAGAAGCTATAAAAGCCGAAATTTCAACTTCTGTTTTTTCATTATATCTGTGCGGTATTCTGATAGGGTCTGATTTTATAAAATCAATTGTTTCGTATTGCCGCACTAATTTATCAAGTTTATTTTTCATCCCTTAAGCCTTTAAAATAATCATCGAGAAGTTTATTGCATTCAATTTCTTTTATTCCGCCATAAATATTTATTTTTGAATTTGAAACATTCTTTAAATTTAAAACAGAAAATGCACCATATTTAGTATCATAAGAACCAAAATAAATATTCTTAATTCTTGCATTAATTATAGCCCAGCCGCACATTGGGCAAGGTTCTAATGTAACATACATATCGCAGTCATCTAAGCGCCAAGAAGAAAGTTTTTCATTTGCTTCCTTAATTGCAAGAATTTCGGCATGGGCAATCGTAGAATTATTTTTTTCGCGTGCGTTTGATTTTAAAGATATTATTTCATCATCTTTTACAATCATTGCACAAATCGGAATATCTGTTTTTACATTTTTTGCTTCATTTATTAAAATATCAAAATATTTATTCAACATAATCATTAAATTTAAGTGTAATTATAAATTCTTCATTACAATCAAGCGATATATCAATTTTCATTGCCTCGCAAAGCCCTTTAACAATATAAAGCCCAAGCCCCGTTCCGCGTGTAGTTCTTGTTAATTCAGAATCTGCCCTGATAAATTTTTCAAAGAGTTTTTCTTGAATTTCAAGGGGTATTTCAGCACATTTATTTCTTATTTGAACAACAGGCTTTAATTCATCCATATAAGCCTTAATATAAACAGGATTATTATCAAAAGAATATTTAATAGCATTATCGCAAAGATTTAAAAATATTTGTTCCAACCTGTACTCATCCGCCCAAACATAACTTAAATCGGGCGAAATATCGGAAACAAATTCAACACTATCTGATTTCAAATAATCTAAAACCCTTAATAAAGAAGACGATAAGTCGGTTTCTTGGATATCAAATTTTAAGCTCAATGTATCAATTTGCGGAATAACAAGTAAATCTTCCACCATTCTTGATAATCTTTGCGCCTGTTCTTTAATTGTCTGCAAAGATTTTGTTTTAGTTTCTTCATCAAGCGAAATATCATGCCTTAAAAGCCTTGAAGTATAGCCGATTATACTTGTTAAGGGGGTTCTGAATTCGTGACTTGTTGAATTAATTAAGTCTTCTCTGAACTTATTCAGCTTTTCCAATTCTTTATTTTTTTGTCTTAAATCATTATGGGAAACATTAATTTTATTTGCCATATAGTTGAATTCGTTTGCGAGGAAAACAATTTCATGCGGAGTAAAAATTCGCTTTATAAGGTGAATTTTTTTATCGTAATTACCTTTTGAAATAGCTTTAATTCCCTTAAAAAGCTGACGAATATTAATATACAGGTAATATGTATATAGGCTTACTATGATTATTATTGATATTGCAGCAAGCGATAAAGCTAAAATAATTCTGTAGCGAGCTTTTGTAATGGTTTTTGCAGTAACTTGTTTAGTCGTATCAACAATTATAAACCAATCCGGATTATTTAATTTATAATAGGCCTTTGGGGTATTTTTCTTTTGAGAAAATATAATATTTTTATCGCCCTCTTTAACGGTTAACCCTGATAAAGCATCCAGCGCAGAGGTTTTAGGCGCATTTGTAACAAGAAGGTCATGGTTTTTATTATCAAAAATATAAATATTTCTGTTTTTTGTATTTTCACTGCCTAATAAAATATCTAAAATATCAATATTTATTTGAGCTTTTAAATAAAGAGTGCGATTTGAATCTATTGGAGAATATAAGGTCATTCTGCCGTTTTCAACAAAGTATTTTTCACTCGGCACTTCGTAATCTTCAATTATATCTAAT
Organism: Candidatus Gastranaerophilales bacterium; assembly: GCA_017475485.1. Taxonomy (GTDB): domain Bacteria; phylum Cyanobacteriota; class Vampirovibrionia; order Gastranaerophilales; family Gastranaerophilaceae; genus RUG14156. Next base: position 18,864 of record JAFVFO010000065.1, read on the forward strand.
GCACGAAATAGTTTTGTTTTAACTTCAACTTCATCTAAATATTTCATTTTATCAATGTTATCGGGAATGTAATTAACTCCCGATGCAATTTGATTTAATTGCATTTGAGAATATGTAACATAGTTTTCTATGGTATCACCAAGGAACTCTGCCATTAAAGAAGCACTATGAGCAAGCTCAATTCTAAGAGAATGCTGTGATATATTTGAAATAACAATTCCTATAGTCATAAAAGGAATTAGCACAGCCAAAATTAGAACAATAATAATTTGTTCTACAATTTTCAATCTTTTCATTTTATTCTTCCAATAATCCAAAAGGAGTTAACTTATAACCAACATTTACTACCGTATGCAAATATTTTGGCGTGCGGGTATTTTCTTCAATTTTTTGCCTTAGCCCGCCGACATGAACTCTTACCATTCTGACATCCTCATCGTCTCCGTACCCCCAAACTTCATCTAAGAGTACTGCAAGCGTTACGGGAGTATTTATATGCTGCATAAGACAATATAATATTTCAAATTCCGTAGGTGTTAATTTAACCTTTTTATCAAGAACAACGGCTTCTAAGCTGTCGGGAAGTATCTCGATATCACCTGCCCTAAGTACTTCTTTTGTGTTTTTTTGTACGGCAGGTTGATTTCTTCTTAACAAAGCTCTTATTCTTAATAAAACTTCTTGTATTTCAAAAGGTTTTATTAAATAATCATCCGCCCCGCAGTCAAAACCTTGAGTTTTGTCTTCTATAGAACCTTTTGCGGTAAGCATTAAAATAGGAACTGTTGCATTTTGTATTCTGATATTTTTACAAACGGTAAAGCCGTCCATTTTAGGCATCATGCAATCAAGCAAAATTAAATCGTAGTTATTTTCTAATGCCTTTTTTAAACCTTCTTCACCGTCAAGGGCGCAATCGGTAATGTATCCGCTTTGCGTAATATCAAAAGAAAGCAACTCTCTGATTTGCTTATCATCATCTACTATTAAAATTCTTTTATTAGTTTGCATAAGTAAATTATATTATTAATCAATAAAATCCACAACTACAATTTCAGGTTTGCAATTAAGACGTATAGGAAAACCCGTTGTACCGATTCCTTTTGAAATAATCATTTTGTTGTGCGCGCTTTTTATAAGGCCCGAAGCAAACTCTGAACCAAATTTAGAAGGAACAAACAAAGGCGGGGTCAAAGGAAAAATAAACTGCCCGCCATGGGTGTGACCTGCCAAAATCAAAGAAACGTCATCAATGATATCGTAATAAATATCAGGGTTATGCGTGATTACAATCCTCGGTTTTTTAGTTTTATACATAGCAAGGTTCAAATCAGGCTGGCGCGTGGTTATATCTGCTATTCCGACTATATCAACGTATTTACCCTTCATGACCGTTCTTTTACTTGAATTTTCCAATACGTTAATACCATTTTCCTTAAGCCCTCTGGTAATACCTTTTCCGTCGCTCCACCAATCACTCTCGCCTAAAACTGCATATACGGGTACATTTATCAAAGATAATTTACTTGCAATAAGGTTGATATCCATGTTCTTACTGCTATCCTGATAACGCGCAAAATCACCCCCAATCAAGACAAGGTCAGGCTTTTGTTTTTTGGTTAATTTGATAATGTTGTTAAGACGCTTGTGATCGCGTTTTTTAAAATGAAAATCAGTTAAAAATACAATTCTTGTACCGGCAAGCTGCTTATTGTTAATCTCATATTTAGTGACCTCAAGTGCGTTGGGCTCCAATACGAAACTACGGAACACAACGTATAGAATTAGCGCTAAAAATACCATGGACTTTTTGGTCATATGTTCATTCTATCACTTTTAAAAAAATAAAATACATATACGATTTAAAAATCAATAAAATTGCGTATAATCTCCATATTAACATAATACAACGGATATTAAGTTTTGAAAAATAATTTAAAAAATAAAATATTTTCTTCATGTGCAATACAAGAAAACCACGAAAAATGGATACATTCCATTTCAAGATTAGCTCCTCTGTCGCATAAACCCTTTGAAATACGCTCTGAATTCGACAGAGATAACACAAGAATACTGCATTCAAGCGCATACAGAAGATTAAAACATAAAACACAAGTATTTTTTGCAACAAATAATGACCATGTTTGTACAAGAATTGAACATGTAAATCATGTGGCAAGTATATCGAAAACAATTGCAAATGCCCTTGGCTTAAATGTTTCTCTGGCGGAAGCAATTGCACTAGGGCATGACCTCGGCCACAGCCCATTCGGACACCATGGCGAACGAGTTATAGAGCGAATTATGGATAAAAACGGATTTGAAAAAAAATTCTGGCATGAAAAAAATTCGCTAAGATTTGTAGATTACATTGAAACACTTCCTAATTATTCAGGCTACAAAGATAACTTAAACCTAACCTACGCAGTGCGTGACGGTATTGTGTGCCACTGCGGAGAGGTTAACGAAAACTGCATTAAACCAAGAGATGAATATATTGACCTTGAATTAATTGAAAAAGGGAAATACATGCCCTACACATACGAAGGCTGCGTTGTTAAAATTTCAGATAAAATAGCCTACTTAGGGCGTGATATAGAAGATGCTTATACTTATAAATTTTTTGAAAAGAAGGATATGATTACTTTAAAACAATTAGCACAAGAAGTCATGAAGAAAAAAATTAAATTTAAAGACGTTAATACATCTTCTTTAATTCATGAATTTATAACTAATTTATGCCTGCAATCAAACCCCGAAGAAGGTTTAAAATTCTCAAAAGAACATTATGATATGATGAATAAAATTAAAAAATTCAACTATCAAAAAATATATACAAACCCCCGTTTCAAACCATTTTTAAAATATGCTGATTTAATTATCAATACCATTTTTGATTTTCTCTTCGGCTACTACTTTGAATTTCAAACAATTGAGAAATTAAATAAATATTCAAAATTCTACCCGACATTAACCCATGATTTTTCCGATTGGCTTATTAAATATTCCAATATTGATGAAAAAAATCATAATCTTCGCAAGTACAGAAATAAAATTATATACGATATTACAAATGTAATGGATTACAAACAGGCAATCATAGATTACATTTCAGGTATGAGCGATAATTATGCCATCAAGGCATATTCAGAGCTTATTGAATTTTAACTATATTAATAAATATTACAAAATGTTTTCTAAATTGCAAAACCTCAAGCGTATAGTAAAATTTTAGTATGACAGCAATAGCTACAAATATTACTACAGCTAAAATTTTTTTATTGCTTAACCAAAATGAAGACAGAGGTGTAATAGACGACATTTTGGCTGCTCAAAATTATGAGTATATGGAAGCATCGGGCGAAGCTGATGATATCTTAACGCAAATTCATCATTACATGCCTGATATTATTCTGGCAGATTCAAAAGCGCCTGATTGCGAACTTATAATTAAACAGGTTAAATCAGCCTCTAAAAACCAAAATGCGCAGATAATTCTTTTTTTGGATAACGAAACTCCTTTTGATGTTTTAAATACAATCGAAGGCTTTGTACAAAAACCCTTAAAAACAGATATTCTGCTTAGTATCATTAATTCGCATTTAAAAATTAAAAAGTCTTTAGACAGGCTTTATGAAAACAATAAAGAACTGTCAAGAAGCCTTTATCAACTGAATGTTTTGTATAACACAAGTTCTCAATTCGCAGGAACTCTGAATACCGATAAATTATATGAAATTATGATAGAAGCTATGGAAAAAACTCTCAGCTTCGATATTTCCTCGGTAATTTTATTTAATACGGCAAAAAAACCTGTGTTTAAATTAAATACAATTCATACCCCGAGTGAAAATTTAATCGACGCGCTAAAAATTCGCTCTATTTTAAATTATCAATCAGTTTGCGAAGATAGAACCACTCTTGCAAAACAAACATTTGAAGATGTTGAAGTCGTAAAAAAAGTTAAGCAGGAACGCTCAAATAAAGTATATGGACTTGAAAGCGTCAGCTTTGATTCTTTATTTGCACCCATTAAAGTCGGAGATGAAATATACGGTGTTGTAGAATTATTCAGGCAAATTCCCTTTTCCTCGGAAGATGTCACATGTTTTCAAGCAATTGCACATCAGGTTGCGCTTCCTTTGAGAAGTGCAAAATTATACGAAGAAATATCCATTACAAATAAAAAGCTGGAAAAATTAGAAAAATTAAAATCGGAATTCATTTCAATTGTATCACACGAACTAAGAACCCCCTTAACACCGATTAACAACTCTTTAGATATTGTATTAAATGAAGATGCGGGCAAAATTTCAGATGACGCCAAGAATTTTATTTCCATGGCAAAACGAAATATTCAAAGGTTATCGGGTATAATTGAAGATTTATTGGATTTGTCAAGAATTCAAGCCGGAAAACTTGATTTTAAATATAAAAATGTTGATATAACATCATCTTTAGAATTATTAAAAAATACCTTCACACAAGTGGCATCTGAAAAAAATATAACCATAAACCTTGATATTAAAGAAAAACTGCCCGAAATATACGCTGATACAAGAAGAATAGAACAGATTTTTACAAATCTTGTGTCAAATTCCTTAAAATTCACACCCGACAATGGCGAAATAAATGTTAAAGCAAACGTAGTTAATGAAGAAGATATAGATTTTTCTGAACTTATATCACCTGTCGCTAAATTACAGGGTAAATACATAAAAATCAGTGTAAGCGATAACGGAATAGGTATGAAAAAGGAAGATATACCTAAGATTTTTGATAAATTTTCTCAAATTGAAAGTTCGCTAAACAGAAATAAAGGCGGAGTAGGTCTGGGTTTAAGCATTACAAAGCAGTTAATTGATTCTCACTTAGGCGCAATCAGCGTTAATTCAAAAGAAAAAGCAGGTTCTACCTTTAGTGTATTTTTACCCTTAAAAGATGATAAAAAAATTTTTGAAATGAATTTAATGCGCGATATGACAAATAACGAAGATATCGGCATAGCACGAATTACCCACGAATATGATTTTGATTTGATTAATGAATTAAAAGATATGAAATTAATCAAAAATACTCCTTTGCTAAAAGAACTTTTGATTAAAAAAGATAATTATACGAATTATATTTTTTACATTCCAAAGATTTCGTATGATTCATTTAATGCACTTTTTAGCGCAATCGAAAATTATTGTAATCAAAAATACGAAAATATTACGCTGATAAAATCTCACAGCGCAAAAGACGGAGATAATATAAAAGAACTGGCTGAAAATATATAAGGAAAATTATGAAAAAGATACTAATTGTTGATGATGAAAAAGATATTGTAGAAACACTTTCATTTATGTTAAAAACTAAAGGGTTTGAGTGTATTTGCGCTTATGACGGCGAAATGGGGCTGTCATTGGCCAAATCGGAAAAACCCGATTTAGTAATACTTGATGTTATGATGCCCAAAATTAACGGATATAAAATATGCAGGCTTTTAAAATTTGATAACAAATATAAAGACATCCCCATAATAATGGTAACTGCGCGTTCTCAAGATGAAGATAAAATAATAGGCGAAGAAACAGGCGCAGATGAATACATTACAAAACCTTTTGAATTTTCGGATGTGTTAGATAAAATCAACAAATATTTAGGGTAAAATATGGACTTATTAAACGAAAATAATTCAATTGATAATAAAACTCTTGATAAATTAAAATACGACCTTGTGCGCGACGGCCTTGTGACTTATGACGATATCGAACATGCCTCAGAGCTTGCAATAGCGCAAAACACAAACATAGGGCAGGTTTTAATCAATACCAATATGATAAAAGAAGAAGTATTGATGAGCTTTTTAGAAGAAAAACTGCACACCCCGAGCGTCGATTTGGAAAATTATGCCATAGATAAAAAATGTCTTAATTTTGTAAGTTACAAAGACGCTCTGCACTTTAAAATTCTTCCTTTATTTATAATAGAAGATACCTTAACAATAGCAATGGCAGACCCTATGGACTTATTTTCCATAGATAAAATAATGCACATTACAAATAAAAACATTGACCCTGTTATTGCCTCGGAAAAAAGCATTCTAAAAAAAATTAACGAATACTATGAAGTTAAATCTCATGTTGAAGATATCAATATAGATAACACTCAAAACTACAATTGGAAAGACGAGCTTCATAATGATGATTTATCCCAAGAGCATATCAAAGTTTTGTTTAGAGCAATTTTAAAACAAGCAATTTCAACAGATATCCATGAGCTTTATTTTGAAAATACTCAGGAAGGTTTATCCGTAAACTTCAAAAAACCCGATAAAATAATTCAAACGGGTACAATTCCAAGCCTTTTAACAAATTCTTTTATACAAACTTTGAAATTAGGCGCAAATTTAGACCCAAATGTATTTGAAATTCCGCAATTGGGTAAATTGAATTTCCATGTGGATAATTCGGAATTAACCGCAAGCGTCAGTGCATTTCCGACAATTAACGGGGAAAGAATTTCCATTAAAATTTATCACCCGCCAATGAACCTTGATGATATGAATATTCCGGCGGAAAAAATAGAAATCATTAAACAGGCTTTAAATAAACCGGGGGTAATGCTTTTTTGCGGCGCATCTCTATCGGGCAAAACTCATTTAATCTATTCCGTTCTTTCTAATTTAATTCCGAAGGATAAAAACGTTATGACCTTAGAAAGTATCGCAAAATACAGGTTAAAAAATGTATCGCAGTGCGAGCTTAATGAAAACATAGGTTTTAATTTAGATAAAGCAATGAGATTTATAGAATTTCAATCTCCCGACATAATTTATTTCGAAGGGATTACAACAAAAGAAGGGCTTGATTTCTTTACTTCTTTAACCCTTAAAAATAAAGCCTTGTTAACGGAATTTTTAGCGGAAAATATGGATGATTTAAGACGAAAATTTGAATACAGTGAATTTACAATGTTTAAATCCACAATAAGTTGTCTGATTTTTATTCATAACAAAAAAAGCATAGAGGTATTTGATAAGAATGAGCTTGATAAATACTTATTTTAAATTGTAAATTTTTTGCAACAATAAAGGAATTAAAGGCATTTATTCTGCTTTATAATTCTTGATAGAAGTGTGTTTTAGGTTGTTTTAGTGAGGTAAAATTGAAAGTTTCAAATGTAGCAAATGCAAAAAGTGTAAATTACAACACTCCAAAATTAAAAAAAGAGGCAAAAAACAGCACTAATTATACAAATTCAACCCAATTATCAAATATTTATTATACGCCTTTAAATTTTACAAGACGTTGGTCTGAACATAAAAGCTGGGGTGCGCAAATTGACCCGGGTACTAAAGATGTTACATTTAAACTTTTTTCATTCCCCGATAACAAAAGCGTAAGCGTAGCAGTAACAGACCAAAATACAGGCGAAACAAACACATTTCCTATGACGCAGAAAAATAATGACGGTGTATTTGAAAGCGAAATCATTCCTTCAACCTATGCTAAACATGGTGATACCTATAGCTACATAATTGAAAAAGCAAACGGCGATACAGAAAAAGTTAAAGACCCCTATTCATACAGACAAAATACCTTAATGGGCGAATCCGTTTTATATGATAATTCATTATTTAAATGGGGCGATTCATACTGGTATGAAATAAACAGCGAAAGAGTTTCAAGGGTTGCAAGCGGAAACAACGGATTAACTCCTGTTTCTGATTTAAAAATATATGAATTAAATACAAAAACCTTTACTTCCAAAGGAGATTTTGAAGGAGTTAAGCAGCAGCTTGCAAAAATTAAAGCATTAGGTTTTAATGCAATTGAATTAATGCCTGTAGAAGCAACATATTCCTACAATTGGGGGTATGACGGCGTTGATAAATTTGCACCTTCAGAACATTTAGGCGGGCCGGATGATTTAAAAGACCTAATTAACCAAGCACACATTTTAGGACTTAATGTCATTATGGATATGGTTCCAAACCATATAGGCCCTGACGGAAATTCATTAGGCAAAACAGGCCCCTATGTTAAAGGGCCGAACGCATTTGGTGACGCATTTAATTATGAAGGTGAAAATTCAAGATACGTTAGAGATTTCATAGTTAATTCCGCACTTAATTGGATAGAAAACTATCACTGTGACGGTTTAAGACTTGATATGACAAAATATATGGAATCTGATTATACAATGAAGCAAATCGCAGCAGAAGTTAATTATCATAAACCTGACGCTTTTTTAATTGCAGAAGACGCAAGAAGCAATATTCAAGTCAATAAAGAAGGTGATTTCTGGGAATCGCGCGTATTGCACGACAGACGCGTTATTAATCCACTTGAACCATGGGAATATGGCGGGAGCATAACAAACGAAGATGCACACATAGGTGCAATTGAAGAAATATCAGACAGCGCACCGAGTGTTAAATTGGGCCGTCTTGGCTTTGACAGCGAATGGGATTTTATATATTTTCACCAGCTTAAAGAAGCGCTGTACGGCAATATTGATATGAATACCCTGCTTAGAGCCATGGCAGAAAGCCAAAACAGGGTTAAATATATTATGAGCCATGATGAAATCGGTAACTTTGACGGAACAAGGCTGGTTTCTAAATTAATGGTTCCAATGCTGAGTATGAATGACAACATCATTTTAAGCGAAGAAGATTACAGCCGTGCCTCAGAAATGTCTGATTTAAAACATCAATCTTACGAAGATTCAATCAACACCGTTAAAAACCAAAAATCACAACTTGTTTGTGAAAAATTAGTCAAAATGTTTTTAACAGGTCAATTCGATAAATACAAAAGAGAAGATAGCGAATATTACTGGCTTGAACCTGTACAGCCGGAATTTGTTGAAGAAGTTTTAAAACCGCTCGGCATAAACGAAGATTCAGGAATTTGTCCGGAAAAAATCAAAGAAATGTATTTAAAATCTTTCGGATTATGTAAAACTGCACTTGCTTCAACTTATGCCGTTCCGGGGCCGAAAATGGTATTTCAGGGAGATGAAAACCTTGATGTTACACCGTTTAGATTTTTCAGAGAATTTCAATCTCTTGAAAATGACCAAAGAAATCTTTCAATAGAAAAAGGCTATAATGCCGGCAAAAAAGGTATGGAAGAATCTACGTTGGGCAATATTCAATATTCTCCATACGGCAAAAATAAACTAAATCAATATGAACAACTAACAATAGACTTAAATAAACTTGCAATGGAAAATCCTGCAATGAACAGCGGATATTATTTAGCAGGTGATACCATAAAACATACCCAATCAAAAGTTCTAGCAACCCACAGCGTATCTGACAAAATGAATAATGAGTTATTTACAATTTCTAATTTTGATAACAGTGCATATCCAAGGCAAGATGCAGACAGATACTACATCAAATTCCCAAAAGGAACATGGGTTGAAGTATTAAATACAGATAACAAAAAATACGGCGGCGTAGGCTATATTAACAAAAAGCCGATTGTAGCAGACGGCGAAAATAATACACCTATAAATTTAGGCAGATATTCAACAGCAATATTTAAAAAAATTGCTTAATAAATATTCATAAAACCTAATATATTTTTATAAAATGCCGATATAATATATACTAGGGAATAAGGAAGGTGTATATGTCAGATAAACTGGTTACAGGAGTTAGTAATGCAAGTTATGTTCCGTCAACAGTACCGGAAGGCGGACAAACAGAACCGGAAGAAGAACTTTATTTTGAAACTCCGAGCAACGCACCCGAAGTTTCATCATTAACTGATGATGATATTGCGCCAATTGTACAATCGGAATTTGACCAATACAAGGCAACATCAATTGATGAAATTACCGCAATCTATGCCAATTATGATACTAAAATAGATTTAGACATTGAAGCAGGTCAAAAATATGATGACAGCTCCATGGATTTTGATGACACAACACTGACAGGACTTGAAACAAGACGCGAACAAATTTCAGGAAATTTAAAAACATCCGAAAAAGAGCTGTCTGACGTATATAGCGGTTCACATGAAAAATTAAAGGAATTGTCCGATAATTTATCAAGTGCTCAAGAAGGATATGATAACGCTGTAAATGAGTCAAAAAACCCTGCTATTCAAGCTATGGCAGATGAAATAAATTATATTTCTCAAAATATAGGCGAGCAGGAAAAAGTTGTTTCATTCATTGATACACAAATTGCCCAAACGGAAAATCAAATACTTACACAAAACAGTGCAATTACGGCGCTTGATTCGGAAATAAGCTCTTACGATGCGCAAATTGCAAACTTTCAGCAGGCACTATCTTCTTTAACTGATGAAAATCAAAAAGCACAACTTTCTGCTCTTATTCAAAATCTGCAAAAGGCAAAAGGCAACGCGCAAGCAAGAAAAACAAACGAAGAAAGCGTTCTTGCCACATTAGAACAAAAGAAAGAAGCTCTGAGCGAACAAAAACCGCAGGAAGAAGATAAACTGAATACCTTAACAACAAGGCAGGGTGAGCTTGAAGACAGTATTAAAAACATAAATGACGAAACGGTTACAGGCGCGCTTGATACGCTAAATCAAATGCGCGAACAGTATAAAGAGCTTCAAAATGAATTAATTACGCAAATTAATTCGGATATAGAAAGCTATAATACCCAGCTAAATGAAGTTGACGAATTAATTACAACCCTAAAAGAACAGATTTTTTCAGAAGAAGCAAAAGCGGTTACAGACCAGCTTCAAAAAGGCGAAGAAGTGCCGAATGAAATTGAATCAACCGCATATCCTTCAGGCGGGGGCGGCAGTGTTGGTTCTGCCGGTTCAGGCGGGTATTCGGGAAGCTCTCCTTCTTCCAAAAAAGCCTCTGATACAGTATCTATTGATGTTTTGAAAAATAACTTTGAAGATGCTGATAAAAAAGTTAAACAAAACAGAAAATCAAGACAAGATATATTTAAAGGTAAAAACGAAGACCTGTCTGCAATTAAGCGCGTAAGTGATGAAAATTATACAAAATTATCTTCAAAACTTACAGAGTTAAACCCTGAATTAGCAGCTTCATTAGACAGCATAAAAACCGAACTCGACTCAAAAGAAGCAGAAATAGACGCAATCGACTTAAAACTTGCCGAATATGAAGACGAGCTTTCAAGTATGAAAATAAGCCTTACGGGTGTCGATATAAATATTTCGGCACTAAATGAAGCAAAAACAGGACTTGATAAAGTTGATAAATCAAAACTTGATTCCGAAAATCTAAAAAAATACAACGAGAAAAAAGAAGCGCTTGATAAGGAACTTAAAGAGCTGTCTGATAAAAAAACAAACCTGCAAAACTCTATAAAAGATAAAGAGTCAGGTGACGATTACAAAGAATATAAGGAACTAAAGCAGCAAAGGACAGCCTTAAAGCAAGAATATGATGAAAAATTTGCAGAATTTCAAAACAAACTGTCATCAGTCGAAGCACAATATCCGGAATTAAAAGAACTTTCCACAGCTTATTTAGACAGTAAAAATAAATATGATTCAAATAAAAAAGAAGCTATAGAAGAAGCAAATAACGAAATAGCACAAAATCAAGCCGCAGCAGATGAGCTATACAAAACCTATGAAACAGCAAATGCGAAGCAAAACGCTTCTCAATACGCATTTTCAGACGGCTCTATACCAAGCGATTTGGCAGGCAAACTGGACGCAAAATTAGGCGCAGGTTTCAGCGCAAAAGTTGAAGAAATTTCAAGAGAAATTAACTGTGATCCTAAAGATTTATTAGGTATGATGATGTCAGAATCAGGGTTAAATCCGCAAGCAGTAAACGGTTCATCAGGCGCAACAGGTTTAATTCAATTTATGCCGTCAACCGCAAAAGGCCTAGGCACAACAACAAGCGCACTTAAACAAATGAGTGCAATCGAACAGCTTGATTATGTGAAAGCATATTTTGGCTCGCACCAACAAAAAATGGAAGCAGGCGATTTATATACACAATGCTTCTTACCTGCAAGAGTAGGGCAAAACGTTGTATGTAATAATTCAGATATACTTGCCTGGGCATATAAAGCAAACCCCGGATTTGACAGCAATAAAGACGGTTCAATAACAAGAGATGAGATGTCAGCCTTTGTACAAAGAGGCTACAATAGATTGTTAAGCAGTTACGGCTTAGCATAAATTAAACAGCAAAAAGCTCCTATTTTTTTAATAGGAGCTTTTTATAGCATTTTTAACTAATTTTCAAAAACGTAGCCGAGTAAACTTGCTTCACGAGCTTTTTTAACAGCATTTGACAACATTCTTTGATGTTTTGCGCAAGTTCCCGTAATACGTCTTGGAAGAATTTTGCCTGCTTCAGATAAGTATCTTTTTAATTTTGATACATCTTTAAAATCGAGCGTATCGATTTTATCGTTACAGAAGGTACAATTTTTCTTCTTTTTAACGTCTTTTAAATCTTTTGCCATTTTTTATATTTCCGTTTCTAGCCTTGTTTTGATTATAATTATGTACTTTAATTCACCAAGCTCATCACTTGCCGTTTCAGTGTTTCACACTCTTTTTGCCCTCGCCTTCATTCGCTAAGAACTTCGTTCTATGCTCACTCGGCTCGGGTCGCTCCTGAGGGCGCAAGCGCCCACGTCGCCTGAGAACGGTTTCGCCCTGTCCGCCGGACTTCATCAGTCCGCCGTCACG
>JAFVFO010000066.1 GCA_017475485.1 Candidatus Gastranaerophilales bacterium
TCGCCAAGCCAAGTCTGGCTAGGCTCATTTGACAAGGGATGTGCAAATTATTTAGTTTTCAATGCAAGTTTAGTACCATTTGGTACGGTTTCGGGCTGTTCGCTGTTGCTCAACGCAACCGCGTGCGTGCTCCACATCCTTATGCCCGAGCCTTCGTTCGCTAAGAACTTCGTTCTAAGCTCACTCGGCTCGGGTAGAACGGCTTCGCACCGGCCCGCCGCGTCATCCGCGCCGTGCAGGTGCATACGCACACTTTTGCCTTCGCCTTCGCTTGCCTAGTCCGTCGGACTACGGCTCACTCGGCTCGGGTAGTCCAGTTACGCATTAGCCCGCCAAGCTCATCGCTTGCCGTGCTAATGCTTCACATCCTTATGCCCGAGCCTTCGTTCGCTAAGAACTTCGTTCTAAGCTCACTCGGCTCGGGTTCAAATTTTTTAAACAATACAGAGGCGTTATGTCCGCCAAAACCAAAGGAATTAGTCATAGCGTATTTAACCTCTTTTTTAATTGCTTTATTTGGAACATAATTCAAGTCGGCAACTTCAGGGTCTTGGTTTTCCAAATTAATTGTCGGCGGAACTATGCCTTCTGTAATAGTTTTTATACAAACAATACTTTCAGCCGCACCTGTTGCACCAATCATGTGCCCATGCATTGATTTTGTAGATGAAACCAAAAGATTTTTATTGGTACTTAAATCTCCAAAAACTTTTGCTATCGCTTGAGATTCTGCAATATCGCCAAGATGAGTTGAAGTACCATGGGCATTAATATAATCTACCATATCAGGTTTTATATTAGCGTCTGTAACTGCGTTTTCCATTGATTTAGCACCGCCTGCACCTGTCGGGTCGGGTGCTACCATATCATAAGCGTCTGAAGTTTGGCCGTATCCTACAACTTCAGCATATATTTTAGCATTGCGTGCAAGCGCATGTTCTAATTCTTCAAGAATTAAACAAGCACCGCCTTCACCCATTACAAAACCGTCCCTGTCAACGTCATAAGGGCGGCTTGCGCGCTCGGGTTCATCATTTCTTCTTGATAGAGTTCTTGCTACGGTGAAAGCTCCCATGCCTAAATTTGTCATAACGGCTTCCGAACCGCCTGCAATGATAACATCAGCATCTCCATATTGAATAGAGCGCATAGCATCCCCTACCGCATGTGCGCTTGTAGCGCAAGCTGTAGTAATTGACTTAGATAAGCCTTTTGCCTGATGACGCATTGAAATTCTTCCGCATGCCATATTGGATATAAGCATTGGAATTGTGAAAGGAGAACATTTTACAGGGCCTCTTTGTATCATTGCCATGTGTTGTTTTTCAAATGTATCAAATCCGCCCGCGCCTGAGCCGAATATAACACCAACCCTGTATGGATCTTCTTTTGACATATCCAGTTTTGAATCTTTAACGGCTTCATCAGAAGCAACACAGGCAAATTGTGTAAATCTGTCCATACGTTTTGCTTCTTTTGGTTCTAAAAGTTGGTTATCAATTATTTCCTGCTCAAATGTTGTTGCTTCTGCCCCTATTGTAACAAGATGTCCGTCATGCGGAATTCTGGTAAGGGTTTTCACACCTGATTTTCCTTCAATTAAGGAATTCCAAAACTTATCTATACCACATCCGTAAGGACTTACAATACCGATACCTGTTACAACTACACGTCTTTTTACCATAACTCTCCTTGAATAATTTGAATAATCTAAAATTAAAAGGCTGCAATTAAATTTCGCAGCCTTATATTTAATTATTTTAATCTCACTTTATTGCGCCTATACAATCATAGATTATTATAGCGACAATCAATAGTTTCGCAAAATCTATATTTGCTGAGCTTAGGCTGTCATATTTTATTGGTGAGCTTCGATATAGTTTACTGCGTCTTGAACAGTTGCGATTTTTTCAGCGTCTTCATCAGGAATTTCGCAGCCGAATGCTTCTTCAAAAGCCATAACTAATTCAACAGTATCTAATGAATCAGCACCAAGGTCAGCTGTGAAAGATGCTTGCGGAGTAACAAGGCTTTCATCAACGCTTAATTGATCTATTACAACTTTTTTGACTTTTTCTAAAATTTCTGTACTCATTTTTACCTCAATTAAATAATACTAACATTTTTAACATTACTAATTATATCTGGCACATAATATTTTTGCAAATTTCGTTACAAATTATTAATATTTAATTTTAATCAATTAAATGATAGAATAATATTAAGCATTATAAAAAGAGTTTATAGATGAAAAAGAATTTAGGTTTTACATTAGCGGAAATTTTAATAGTCGTAGGTGTAATGGGCATAATTATCGGCTCTACGGTTTTAATGGTTTTTAAAACAAGTAATATTAATGTTAAAAAAATTCAAATGTCTTCGCAAAGTTTTTATTCAAATATTGAAAATACTTTTCGTGAAATTGTTTTATATGAAACCAGAGGAAAAGGTGTTAGAGAATTAAAACCCAGCGAATTAATGGATTATTTTGTAAATTATATGGATGGTCAAAATATTATTGATTCGGAAGGTGTAGCGGGTGATTGTTCCATGTTTACTGTGGGGGCTGACTTTGCGGACTATTTAAAAGAAGATACAAAAGAAGAAAGTGAAGAAGAGGAAGAAGAACCCGAAATTAAAGAAGGTACAAAATGTGCCGAATTTTCACCCAGTATTATAGCGGGTTTTTATCTTGATGAAAAATGTGAAGAAGAAGTTACAATAAAAGAATTTCCGTCTGGCGATAAGCCTGAAAGAAATGTCACAAATGCATGCGGATATATTATCTATGAACCCCTTAAATCTACAGGTACATTCGGAAAAGATTTATTTGTTATCGGGGTCGGAAACAAGAACCTTAAGTAATCTGTAAAGTTCAAAATCTTCATCACTTTCTAAAAGTGTTATAATGCCATGCGAAAGGAAATTGAACATTTTTAATTTTTCTTTTTTGTATTGTTGATAAACAATATCGTTGCAAATAACCTGATTTATATAGTTAAGGTTATTCATTTCGCTTAAAACTTTATATGTTTTTTGAGTGCTTGCAATATCGGGTTTTGCCCAAAGCGAAAATTTTAAGCTCGTTTTAATATGTCTTTTTTTATGAATATCAGAAAAATAGTTATATAACTTAATAAAATCATTAATGATATTATCAAATATTGAAAAATTGTTACAATTAAAAAATATTTTATCTGTAGCGTTAATATGAAGTTCCGTAATTTTGTATTTTGATTTCATTTTTTCTTCAATAATTAGGCAGATATCTTTTCTTAAGCCGTCAGGATTTTCGCAATTTTCAAAATCAAATTCAATAAGACCATAAAATCTATCGACCCTTGATTCTTTTTCCTGCTCCCTTTTTTCATTCATATATTTAACAGCTTGTTTTTTAAGATCATATTCAACCTTTTTGCCTTTTAGAAAATCTTTAAAATTACCAAATATATCCCCTGCAAAATTAAGCGCGATTAGTAATATCGTACCTAAAACAATGTAACCTACTATTTGTTCAACCATAAAAATCCTATAATTTCATATTATCAATTAACCTCGTTTTGCTGATTGGAGTTCTTGCTGCAATAAGCATTAAGGTATTTCTATCCACTTCATTCTGAAACTCAAATGTTTCATAATTCACAAATTCGATATATTCTACATCAAGCTCTTTCATTAAAGCAAGAGAATTATCGACGATGGCGCGTTTTGTTGCAATATTTTGTTCAACGAGTTTACGCGCTTCAAATAAAGATTGAGAAATTGATAATGCAATCTTTCTTTCATCTTGTGTTAAATATTTATTTCTGCTCGATAGGGCAAGATTATCTTCCTCTCTAACAATCGGGCAGGGAACAATTTCAATATCAAAATTTAGGTCTTTAACCATTTTTTGAATAATGAATAATTGCTGGGCGTCTTTTTGCCCAAAGTAAGCTCTTTTTGCATGTGTTAAATTAAATAATTTAGCAACAACCGAGCAAACACCGTCAAAATGTCCGGGGCGGGATTTGCCGCAAAGTTTATCAACCGCGGAATAAGGCGGACAAATCAAAGTTAAATTATCTTTAGAACTTGAATACATAACTTCGGGTGTTGGGGCGAAAACTATTGTAACACCTGATTTTTCGCATAATTTGCAATCAGCTTCAAAAGTTCTCGGGTATTTATCTAAATCTTCATTCACACCAAATTGTATAGGATTTACAAAAATTGAAACAACTGTATTATCGTTTTCTTTAACAGATTTATCTATTAAAGATTTATGGCCGTTATGTAATGCGCCCATTGTAGGAACAAGCCCGGTTGAACCTTTTAATTTTGATATTTCTTCTTTTAATTCTTCAATTGTTTTTATAATTTTCAAGTTTTTTCACTTCCTCACTATCCAATTTGAATGTTTCGCTTGCATTCGGAAACGTTCCTTGTTCTACTTCTTTGACATATTCTTTTGCGGAATTTAAAATAATTTCTTTTAAATTTGTAAATTTTCTTGCAAATTTTGGGGTAAATCTGTCATATTTGCCAAGTAAATCCTCTGATACCAATACTTGTCCCGAACAATCAGGCCCTGCGCCTATTCCGATTGTCGGGATGTCGATATTTTCCGTAATAAAACGTGCCGATTCAGCGGGCATTAACTCTAAAACTATTGCAAAACATCCTGCTTCTTGGAGTTTTTTTGCTTCTTTTAAAATATGAAAAGTTTTTTGCGCGTCTTTTCCTTGAATTTTATTTCCGCCCAATGCGTTAATGCTTAAAGGGGTAAAACCAAGGTGTCCCATAACAGGTACACCGTTTTGGGTTAAGTGTTTAATACATTCAAGGTTAAATTCGCTTGCTCCTTCAATTTTAACGGCATTTGCCCCTGCTTTAATTAATAATAGCGCATTTTCAACAGTTTTTGATTTATCAATTTGTGATGACATAAAAGGCATATCTGCTACAATAAGCGCTTCTTTTACACCTCTTGCAACAGCAGAAGTAAATACCTGCATTTCCGTCATTGATATATCTGTTGTTTTATCAAGGCCTAAAATTACCTGTGCCAAAGAATCTCCGATTAAGATAATGTCAACTCCCGCTTCATCAAAATATTTGGCAGTTGAAAAATCATAGGCTGTTAAAACCGTAATTTTTTTATTTTCCGCTTTGAATTGCTGTATTTTCTGTATGTTTTTTTTCATCACTTTTCTTCATTGACCTTTTGTACCAAGCATAAATTGCGCGTGCAACACCAACGCAGTTATGACGTACAAGCCCTTCTTTATTATCTTCCAATAAAGAACGCTCTACTACTTCTACTCCAAGTTTTTTAAGTTCGCCCCAATCAATATCTACAGGCAAACTTCCCGCTTGTTCATATTTTTCGGCTAAATTGCGGGGCATTGAATTATTGACCAAGACCGCATCAAAGAAATTCTTATTAGAATCATCAATGTCATCAAGCCTTACATGTTCAAAAATTGTTTTTACATGGTCTGAAACCGAGTAATTGTCTGTTTCACCCGGTTGTGTCATTGCATTACAAACATAGATTTTTTTAGCTTTTGACTTCCAAACCGCTCTTGTAATATCTTTTACTAAGAAATTAGAAATAACGGATGTATAAAGGCTTCCGGGGCCCATAATAATTAAATCGGCGTCTTTAATTGCTTCTATTACATCAGGAGCAGGTTTACAATCTTCAGGTTCACAGCATAATTGCATGATTTTTTTATGGGCTTCGGGGATATTGCTTTCGCCTTTTACAATGGAATCATCTTCCATTTTGGCATATAGCTTCATATCATCGCATGTTGCAGGCAATACTCTGCCTCTGATTAATAAAACTTTTGATGATTCTCTTATTGCCGTAACCATATCTCCGCAAACAGCAGTCATTGCGGTAATAAAAAGGTTTCCGAAACTGTGTCCTTCTAAACCCTCTCCTGTTTTAAATCTGTATTGAAATAATTTAGTTACAATATTATCATCATCTGCTAAGCCTGCAATACAGTTTCTGATATCACCCGGGGGCAAAACACCCATTTGTTCTCTTAATCTGCCTGAAGAACCGCCGTCATCACCGACGGTTACAATTGCTGTTATATTATTTGTAATTTTTTTAATACCGCGCAATAAAGTAGATAAACCTGTGCCCCCGCCTATTGCAACAATTTTCGGCCCATGGTCAAGTTTCATTTTGCGGTATAATACTTCGCCTATACTTTGTTCTGTGCGCATATTGTCAAAATCATTTAAAAGCATGGAAAAATTTGTTTTTTTCCAAGCCGCAATAAATAAAACAGCACCGATTAAAATTAGCAAAACGCCGACAGGTTCGGGCGGAACCATGTGAAATAAATCTTTTGCTTTATCGACAATATAATATAAAGGTTCAAGTTTAAATACAAAAGTAACCCCGATTGCAGCCAATACTGACGATAAAACTATTAATAAAAACCACCTTTTTACTCTTAATCCGGGTACAAGCCAGATAGCGTCTTTCGGCATTTTAACTTTTTTATCAAAAATTCTCATTTTACCCTCTATATTTGATTTTGCACTCTATTATAATTAATTGGTGCAGGTTTTTCAACATTGTATGCTTTTTTTATACTTTCCAAAGATGTAAAATGAATTGTATCAACATTTTTTGGAATTGAAGATATTTCGTCATCTTCCTTAAATTCATATTCCAGCGCTGTTTTTACACCTTCTTTAGATATTATTTCCTGAGCATTTTCATTATTTACAATTATATTCAGCCATGGACTGACTTTTTTAACGGCCTGTGCAATTACTATGGCGCTATGCTCATCATTATTTAATTCATTTTTCAATGCGCCATGACATCTAATTGATTCAATTTCTAAGTCGTAAGTTTTTGCATAAGAAATTATTGCACCGATTTGATAAATGACCACTGCTTCTAATTCTTCATCACTCAATTTCATTGTGCGTTTTCCAAAACCTTGTATATCGGGAAAACCAATATGTGCGCATAGTGCAACATTATGAGAAAGTGCATACAAAAAGGCTTCTCTAATGTTAATAGGATCACCCGCATGAAAACCTGCCGAAATATTAATACTTGAACAGTATTGCGCTATTTCATATTCATTTTTATTGTTATAAATTCCGTAGCCTTGTGCTACATCACAATTAAAGTCAAACAATTTACTTCTCCACAAGATACTATATAAGAAATTATACAATGAAGTGCGGAAAATGGGTAATAAATTTTCTAATCTAAGTAAAATACCGTTACAACTTTATGTGATTCTTCGGCAAATTCTACAGCTTTATGCAATGTATTGGATGAATGCGATAAGAAACAAATTAATTGCTGGCATTCTGAAATTATTTCGCGGTTGCAAATTCTGCTTGCGTCAGCCAATGTCATCATAGCCCTGTCAGGATGTTCTATAATATTAGGTACACCTATAAGCTGGTCTTGAACATCAGAAGGCTGCTGACCGATTGTTTGAGGAAGAATAATTTTTAACTTTTCAGGGTTAGCCTTGAGCGCTCCTCGAATTGCAGCAGCGTTAGTTCCTGAAGAACCGCCTGAAGTGATTATTGTATTTCCTTGCATAACAAGGCTTGTAGTTAGAGTTTCAATAATTTGTTGATGTGTAATTGTTAAATTTCTTGAACCAATGATAGCTATTCTTTTAGCGCTTTGGCGAATGGTTGCTAATTCTTGTGCTAATGCGTCAACATCTTCACCGTTTCCCTCGTCAACTGTATCTAAATCCCCGACAGGAACCATAATAGAGGGTTGCGAATGAGTTTCTTCAAATTTTTCTTCCATAGTTTTTTAACTTTTATCCTTTAATTTTTTGCTTTATAATAATAACATATTTTATTAATTTTGAAAATAGTTTGGAGAGGAAAATCGCATAAAATGCTGACAAATGCACACTTGGAAGGACTGAATGAAAGGCAAAAAGAAGCTGTAACAGAGCCGAAAGGGACAATTTTGGTTCTCGCAGGTGCAGGAAGCGGCAAAACAAAGGTTCTAACTTCCCGAATAGTTGAACTTATTCAAAAAGGAGCTTGCGCTAATGATATTTTAGCCGTTACTTTTACAAACAAAGCGGCAAGAGAAATGCAGGAAAGATTATCGGCATATCTTGGCGAAAACATTGTAAAAAGAATGTGGGTCGGAACTTTTCACAGTATTTGCGGGCGCATTTTAAGGCGAGATTTAGAAAACTACAAAACGCGTGACGGCAGGCATTGGGATAATAATTATGTAATTTATGATGATACCGATACTAAAACTTTAATTAAAAATATTTTAAAAGATTTCAATTTAGATGAAAAAGTGTATGATTATAAATCTATAAAAACGGCTATTTCAAATGCTAAAAATAAAATGCAAGACGCTTATACCTATGCTACTTATGCACGCGAATACTACATTCAAAAAGTATCTGAAATATATTATGAATATGAAAAAAGGTTAGCTTCAAATAACGCACTTGATTTTGATGATATGTTAATGCTTGCGGTTAATTTGTTAAAAGAAAATGAAGAAATTAGAGAAAAATATTCTCAAAGGTTTCAGCATATACTTTGCGATGAATTTCAAGATACAAATAAAGCTCAATATGATTTAATAAATATGCTTTTTCCCGCAGACAGTGAAAAACACCAAACAGGTTCTTTAATGGCGGTTGGTGATGTTGATCAATCATTATATTCTTGGCGCGGGGCTGATTTTAAAATTATACTTAACTTTCAGGATGATTATCAAAATACAAAATTAATTAAATTAGAACAAAATTATCGTTCCACATCAACAATTTTAGATGCCGCAAACGAAGTGATTAAAAATAATGAACAGCGTTTGGAAAAAAATCTTTTTTCTTCAAAAGGTAAAGGTGAAAAAATAACCCTTTATGAAGCTATAGATAATTTTGCAGAAAGCAGATATGTAGCAAAAAAAATTCAAGACAGTAAAATTTCAAAAAATAATATAGCAGTTCTTTACAGAACAAACTCTCAATCGCGCTCAATTGAAGAAGCAATGATGTCATCAGGTATTCCATATAAAGTTGTGGGCGGGTTAAAGTTTTATGACAGAAAAGAAATTAAAGATATTATTGCATATTTAAAATTAATTTATAATCATAATGATTCCGTAAGTTTAAAAAGAATTATAAATGAACCAAAGCGCTCTATTGGCGATACTACGGTAAACAAACTTGAACAATATGCCCTTGAAAACGATATAAGTATCTATGAAACCTTAAAAAATTTAGATAAAATTGAAGAAATTAATGCGCGCACAAAAGGCTTGTTAACCAATTTCTATACCTTAATAGAAGAAATAACTTCATCTCAATATGAATATAAATTGGATGAATATATTTCATTTATTTTAGAACGCACAGGCTATGCGCCGAGTTTAAGGCAGGAAGAAAGTATCGAAAATCAATCAAGATTAGAAAACCTGGAAGAATTCATTAATGTTGCCCATGAATTTCAAGAAGATGATTTTGTTTTAGACAGTGAAGATGACCTTGGTGTTTTGGGTAATTTTTTGGTTCAGGTGGCGCTTGTTTCGGATATTGATGAATTAAAAGAAGAAGATGAATCCGTTACATTAATGACCCTGCATGCGGCAAAAGGGCTTGAATTCCCCGTAGTTTTTCTTATAGGGCTTGAAGAAGGCGTTTTTCCGCACAATAGAAGCCTTGGTAATTATGGACATGAAAACAGTGCCGAACTTGAAGAAGAAAGAAGACTTATGTATGTCGGAATAACCCGCGCAAAGGAAAAATTATATTTAACCTGCGCGCAGGAAAGAAAAGTTTACGGCCACAGCCAAACAAACCCTAAAAGTAGGTTTATTGGGGAAATTCCCGATGATTTAATTGAATATGATAATGTTTCGGAATATAAAAGTACAAAATCAAGTTTTTCTTCAACTGTTGACAGAATTAAACAAAGAAAAACCGAGCAAAATTACCCTAAAAACGAAGACAGACCCGCTGTTTCATCTTCTAACAGTCTTTTAAGTTCTATTGCGCGCATTAAACAAAGTGCGCAAAAAGCCAAAGATGAAAATATTGAAACCCCAAAAATTGATTATAAAAGAATTAATGCAAAAATTGTGAAGAAAAACACCCCTGAAAAACCAAAAGGCAATGTTATGGATATGATTGCACTTGTAAAGCAAAAGGCTTCAACCCCGCCTTCCGTAACAAATACGCGCCTTCAAGGTTTATTTCCTGTAGGTACAAGAGTATTTCACGGACAATTCGGTGTAGGTAAAATTATAGCCGTTGAAAAAGAAAGCTATACCGTAGATTTTATGAAAGCAGGGACTAAAACCCTTGATGTTACAACATCTGGACTAAAGAGTTTTTAAAGCAATTAAATTAAAGTAACTAATTGAATAATATAAGTTAAATCAGTTAACTTATATTATAAATAAATTTATCATAAATATAGGTTGGCTTATGGATAATTTTGAAAAAGGATATTATGTTCAATGCTCCGGTTATAAAGAATATTGATAATTTGAATAATAATTGCCAAGAAAAAATAAAAACTTTAACAAGATCACATATTAATGCAAGCGAACTTTTAAAGTTATTATATTCATATCCCAGAATCACAGCTAAAGATATATGTGAAAGTTTAAAAATGGATTATCAAAATGTTAATAATTTGCTAAAAGCCTTTGTGAAGCTAGGAATAATAGAAGCAAATAATAAAAAAAGGAATAAAACATATACCTTTAAAGAATATCTTAATATATTTAATTAAACAGTTTACAGGGTTATTAAATCAATTATTGGAAAATAATTTATCTGTAATTCGTATATTGCAAGGGTGCGTCAATTTTATCTTCATTTTCGCGCATTACTTTAATTACCGCCTGCAGGTCATCTCTTGATTTACCTGAAACACGCACAGAATCGCCTTGAATAGATGCTTGAACTTTTAATTTTGTATCTTTAATTATACCTGTGATTTTTTTAGCTAATTCCGTTGATAAACCTTTTTTGAGTTTAATTTCTTGTTTAACATTACCGCCCAAAGCGTTTTCAATTTTTTGCGGGTCAAGAATTTTAAGGCTTAAATTTCTTTTAACAAGTTTTGATTGTAAAATATCAAAAATATTTTTTAATTTCATTTCGTCATTTGTTGTAATTAAAATTGCCTTATCTTCAACAATATCAATAGAAGAATTGGAATCTTTAAGGTCGAAACGTGTTGATAATTCACGTTTTACCTGATCAATTGCATTTAATAATTCTTGTTTATCATAATCTGAAACTATATCAAAACTTGCGTCTTTGGCCATAATTTTACTCCTTATTCAGAAACTATTATAATATTTTCCTATTATTTCATCAATTCTTTTTTTATAATAATTACTATTTTTATATTCTACATCTTTATATTCTGATTTTTCAATTGAAATATAGCGCATTTTTATATCCTGCGTTTTAAAAATTAAAGATAAAGTATATAAATAAACAATTGTTTGCAGGTCATTTTCAACATCTTGCGGAATGTTAAGTGTTTTCCAATCATAAATAATAAAACCTTTATCATGATAAATAGCGTCATATCTGCCTGTTAGGTAGTAGGGTATATTATTTAATTCGCATTTTATTAAAAAAGGATATTCTGTTTTTATAAAATTATCGCGGTTAATTGATTTTAAAAATTTGTCAAACACATTGCTATCAGATAATTCCAGCTTCATTTTAGTTATATCATAGCCTTTTAAATATTGACAAATTAAACTGTGATATTTTGAACCTAAAACTGCTCTTTTGTCTTTTTTAAATATTGAAAGATGATATTCATATTTATTAATAAATTCATCCAAACTTTTATCTAAAACTTTTAGAGAATTTGCACTGAATGTATCAATCATTTTAGCTCCTCGAGAAGTTCGCAGGGTTGAAATTCGCGCATTTTAGAATAAAATTTGTAATTTTTGGCACTTGTTAAATATAATTTTTTCTTTGCGCGCGTTATCCCGACGTAGATTAGCCTGTAATTTTCTTCTATAATTTCTTGTTTTAATTCATCATCTGATTTTTTAATGTATTTTACTTTTTGATTAAATTTAGAGCTTTCTTTTAATTTGAAATCATTTGGTGTGGTTGATAAATTGTCTTTTGTTAATTCCGGAATAAATACATAATCAAATTCATCACCTTTAGATTTATGCAGAGTCATTATTTGTACTTTAGAATTTTTTTCCGTATTATTTTCTGATGTGAAAAATTTTATATTTGAAAAGTTGGTTTTATATTGGATTTGGCGCATTCTATTTACCGTTTCTTCAAATGTTTTGACTGAATTTCTTATTTTTTGTGCAATTGTAGCGACAAGAGCAATATTAACCGCTTCTTTAGAATGAGAAAAATATACATTTGCAATATCCGTAACTAAATCATATACGCTGTAATGATTTTTAAATAAAAAATAAGTTAAATCCCAATATAAGGGTTCATCAAAATCATCTTTTAAAAATATGGGTTTATCTAAAGAATTTGCGAAATTAAGGGTACTGTACTTATAAAACCCCAAATCATAAAGGTTAGAAGCAATGTTCGCTGTTAATTTTAAATCAAAAGGATTAACAATAAACTCTAAAATTAATAATACAACGCGATACAAAGGGTTGTTTATAAGGCTGTCTGAATTTTTATAAGTTTTAATTAAATTTTCGCCTAATAATTTATCCCATTTGGCAATTGCAAAATTGCTTCTTAAAAGCACTGCTATAGTTGCATTATTATCATTTTTTAAAATATCCTGAATTGTTGATATTATATATGTACTCTCTTGTGCTTCAAGGTTAAAGGTTTCTGTTGATACGGCATGTTTATCAATTATATTAATTCCTTCAACCGGTTTCATAACCAAATCAGAAAATGCGTCAATTTGATTATTGTTTGCAATTTTGACAACATTATTGGCACAATCTAATACCCCTGTTGCACATCTTTGACATCTATCCATAACAATATTTTTAGAATTTTTAATAAATTCTTTAAAACCCTTAACATCTGAATTGGTAAATGTCGAAGTTATTGCCTGATTTATGTCCCCGCACCTTATAATGTTTTTATGTTTTCCGCCTAATAATTTAATTAAATTTTGCTGTACAAAACTTGAATCTTGCGCTTCATCTTCAATTATAATTCTTGCAAGATTTTGATAATATTCAAGCACATCTTTATTTTCGCGTAATAATTTTAAAGAATAAAATAACAAATCATCATAATCGATTAAATTTTCTTCTTTTAATTTTTCCTGATAAGCGTTATAAATATTTAAAAATAATCTGTTATCGCACTTAAATTCAGGATAAATTGCCATTTCGTTTTTATAGGTTGAAATGGCTCTATCGTAAAGTTCAATTTTATCTGAAGTTACGGAATATTTTGAAGTAATTTCAGATAAAATATTACCTCGTTTAATTTCATCTATAATTTCAAAATCATAATCAAGTCCTAATTTGGTATAATTATTATTTTCTTTGATTATTCTAAGTGCAAGCCCATGGATTGTTGAAATATTAGGCAATTCTCCTAAAGCGGGGAAACGTGCTTTAATTCTTTCTTTAAAATTTCTTGCCGCAGATTCCATGAAGGTTAAAATAAAAATATTTTTAGGTTCAATTTCGCCTAAAATCTGCCCTGACAATAGTTTATCGGTTAACAAAAGCATAATTGTTGTTTTGCCCGAACCTGCAGTTGCAGATACAGACATTAAACCGCCTTTATAATTTAACACTCCTTTTTGGTCAGGGCGTGCTATAATAGGTTTTAGCGTTTTTTGTTCAACTATAATATCTGATTTAAAATATTTATCTATCCCCGAGAAATTTTCAATCCCCAAAGAATCATATATACTTGAATAAAGAACCATATTATCGGCTAAAAGATAGAGCTTATAAAGCATTCTTGCAGTTCTATCTTTAGTTAATTCAATATTATCGCTAAGTTCAAAACTATCCTTAGACCACATTTTTTGCATAACCCAAGCATTATACAAAGGCCCTATATCCTGTTTTAGCCAGTTTTCGCTATTTACATCCAATAAAAACTGGTATTTTGTTTTATAAGAATAATCTATTATTTTTTGAGAAGATGAAACCACAATTGAATTTTCGTCTATATCTTCATCCGATAAGGGGTTTTCGGATATAATAGTATTTTCCAATTGAACTATCAATTCGTTATTTGAAACCTCTTTAAATACTTCTTCAAAATCTGTTATCTGTTTTAAAAGTTGATTAATTTTAATAATGTTGTGTTCTGTTTCTTTTGAAATTTTTACAAAACAATTAAAAATTTCATAAAGCTGGTCTGATAATTTTTCAAAACGTATTTTTTCATAAAGTTCTACAAGTTCTATAAAATCAGGCTTTTCTTTTATAAAATCAAACAAATTAATATTTTTAAAATCACGTTCTAATTTATATTCTTGGATTAATTGAATTGTTTTAACTTTATCGAAATTAAGCAATTCTATAAAAATGCCCTTTAAGACATAAGGCGAAATATCTGAATTATTTTTATCATTTATAATTTTTAATAACTCTAAAATGTAGCCTATGAGCTTATTTTGGTTAAGTTTTTCATTTTTTGTAAGAAAGTTGAATTTAAAGTTAGATTTTAATAATGCACTTTTTAAAAATTCATCGCAATTTGGCGTAATAATGGATATTTCAGAAGGCTTAATGCCTGAATTAATTAATTTTTTGATATCCGATAAAACGCAATCAGTCATTTCATTTCTTTTTATAAAGGTTTTTGCGCTTATATTTTTAAGTTCAATAGGAGTATCAGAATGTATATTATCTAAAATTTTATGTGCATTTATGGTTTTTTGGTTATTTTCCTTTACAATATGCGCTTTTTCATTTAATAATTTTTCAAAATCAATATTTATTGCACCGAGGTAACCTAAACGTGACGAACCAAAAGAATCATAGCCTATAAAAAATTCTTTTACGCTTGGTTTAATGTAGTCTAAATATGCTAAAAGTGCAGGTACTATTTCATCACCGTCATCTAAAAAAACATATTGAAAATTATTTTTTAATTTTTTATATAAAAATTGAAAGAGGTTTAACTGCCTTATATAGTCAAAAGCCCGATATTCAATGGTTTTTTTCTTATATTTATTAATTGCCTCTTTAGCGTTAAGTGCGAAACTTTCGCCTAAAATTTTTGAACGCATATCAACTTCGCTATCTGATAAGTTATTCAAATTAATTAAAGATATTCTTCTCAGCATTTGATGTAAAAGGCTTGTTTTTGAATTATAACCCTTGAAATCAACCTCTTTAATACATTGTTTAAAAATAAATTGACTTACTTCAAGCCCTGATAAATTAGGAAGAATTTTACCTTTGTTATCGGGAATTGAATTTTCAACTATTGCCCAATTGTCTAAAATATAGTTATATACAAGCCCGTAAAAGCTGTAAATTTTCAAATTGCCAATAGAACCTAACGGAGAATTTTTTTTGATATAATCAATGAAAGCTCTTTTTTTATGCGCATTTTGAACTAAAACAAGAATATTTTCAGGATTTATTCCATTTTTTGTAAGTTTTAAATATTCTTCTTCTAAAATTTGTGTTCTATTTGTATTTGAATTAGCATTAATTATCATTTTATTATTGTTCTACATAAGACAATAATTTTTCTACGGCATTTTGGATAGAATTAATTTTATCTTCAATGATTTCAACCCTATTTGAAAGCATTTTTGTCTGGGTCATATTGTCATAAAAAATATCTATAAATTGGTTCGGATTAAATCCTTCTGCCTGAGCTTGCGTTAAAAGGTCCATTTTCTTTGATAATTCAAGCATTTTTTCATCCTGCATTCTTGAATTTTTAATCATAAGTTTTAGAGTATTTTCAACGCGTCCTGCAAATTCAACAGAATTTAATTTTGATTTTTCGCTTTGTACAAGTCTTGTTTTAATATCTTCAAAGCCCGTACTTTGAAGGTCGTCAATGCGCTCTTGCATAGAATCAATTTTTGAAACGGTATCTTTTATCCAGCCTTGAAGGTGTGAAATCTGGGTTTCAACATCTCTGTTTAATTTAACATTTTCAAGCCCTACGGTTCTAAGTTCAATAACTTTTTCAAAAATATTTTTTATTTCATCACTGTTTGAGCTGCTTTTATCTACTGCAATACGAAGGTTTGCAATATCTGATTCAACATCTTCTAAAGTGTAAGAATAGTTTGATTTTTCATCTTGCGAACTTATTTTTTTAATTAATTGTTCTACTTTGTTGAATTCGCTTGCTAAATTTTCTTTAATTTCTTGTGAAATATTGCTTTTTAAAAATTCAAAATTAGAAAGATATTCAGATACCTTGTTCGACAAGTTGTTTAATTCCGGATTTTCTTTGTTTGTATTATCTTCTTTTGGTGTTTTTTCAATTAAAGTTGAAATTTTTTGAATGTTATCTTTTAATTTTTGATCGGTTTGTTCTTGTAATCTTTTAAGTTCATCTTCAAAATTAGTGTTAAAAGTTTCAATTCCCTGCAATCTGTCTGAAATTTTTGTAATAGCACCGATAATTGTTGCTATATTTTTGCTTTCTTCAATTGCGGTTATTTTTGTATTTAAGTTTTGAGTTGTTGCTTGGATTTCTTCTAAAAGTTCTTTTGCATTATGAATTTGCTGTAAGTTGCTTCTATCTACTTTTGCTTCAATATCAATAATGGTTTCTCTTAAAGATTTGCGTTCAACAATATTATCTAAATCGGCACCAATGTAGCTATCTAATAATTTATCTATCTTTAATTCAAATTGGGTTATAGAATTTTTTGTTGACCTGTCGTTGTTTGCAATGCCTTCTAAAATGTCGCTTTTTATTTCATTTAAAACATCTTGAGAATGTGCACTGTTGATATTAATTGTGTCGGATACTTTTTCAATAGTTTCCTGTGTTAAATTGTCAAGCCCCACTTCAAGCATTGCCAATTTATCCTGTAATTTTTCAACATTATCATTTTGTTTAATTGAAAATTCAGAGAATTCTCCTTTGAAATCAGAAAATTCTTTTTGAATTCTGTCGTTAACACTTTCAACATTGTCTGTAATGCTGTCTGAAAGCCTTTGAAGGTCAACTTTGAGAGTATCTGTTGTTTCGATATTAATTGTTTTTGTATCTTCTTGTATTTTTTCAATACCCTTTTGAAGATTTTCCTTAAATTCAGCTATTGTTTGAGAAAAAGAAGTCTTTATCTCGCCTAAGTTGGCACTGTTTTCGGTTACAACATGTGTTCTGAAAATTTCAAGTTTATCAGCTATTGTAGGAATTGCTTCCGATATTTGGGTTAAAATTTGCATGCTTGAAGTTGCATTCATATCTGTTAAGCTGTTTTGCATGTTTTGAACGGAAGATTGAATTTCAAGCGTAACATCCCTTAAACCGTCTGATAATTCTCTTAAGGTTTTGCCTATATTTTTATCTTTTAATTCTTCTAAAGCACGCTCAATAGGTTCTTGCAAGACCTTGATATTGCCTTCGTTAATCGCGGTCAAATCTTTCTTAAATGCGGTTAGGCCTACTAAAAGAGTTTTTATTTCTTCTTTTGTAGAATTCAGATAATGATGAAATTCATTATCATTTTGGCGCGATTTATAAAGAATTTCGTCATTTATAAGATTGCGTACATTTTTTACTTCGTTTTCAAGCCCTTCAACATTTGTTGATAAGTTTCTTATTGTATCTTGCGCATTTGTAATATTTGAACTTAAGGAAGCAACGTTATTTTGAATGCCGGAAACATTACCCGAAAGATTATATAATTCCGTTTTAAATTCATTATCTGAATTAGAGGTGTTAATCACCTTTTGAATTTCGTATTTTACATTTTCTATTTGTGATTTGATATCTGAACTCAATGCTTCAATTTCGGGTCTTGAATCAATGCTTTTAATGGTTTCTTTAATTGTTTCGATAGTAGTTGTTAAATGCTTAACTTCCGATAACGCGTCATTAAAGAGGTTGTCGCGCTGTTGAACACTTGCAACAAGACCTGATAAATCTCTGTATTTTGAATCTATAACGGTAATTGCGGAAATTATAGAGTTAACATTGCCTGAAATTGTGTTAATTTCGGAAGTTAAATTGGAGAATTCATCTTTTGTTGAGTTTTCCCTTAGTTGACTGAGAAAATCAGCAAAATTTTTATTCAGAGTCATTGTAATGTTTTCAAAACCTTGAGAAAAAGTTCTGAAATTTTCACTTAATTTTGTTAATTCTTCTGTGTTTTGAGGATTGTTTCTTTGTATTTCCACAGAATCGAAAATCTTTTGCAGGGCTAAGTCTTGACTGTTTAATTTTGAATAAATATTTGCGGTATCGTTAAGCAATCTTGTAATTTCTGCTGCGGTTTTAGGGTTCTGCGCCTGCTGAGTTTGCAAAAATGCTTTTAAGCTGTTTTCTAAATCTTTAAGAAATTGATTTGTCTGCCCATATTTAGAATCAATTGTTTTTCTGAATTCGTTAATTAAAGTTGCCGCAATTTTTTCACTTGAAACGTTAGTTAAATTTTCATAACGCTGAGATAAACTTGTTAAAGCGTTATAAATTTCTCCCTGCGACATTGATGATTTGGCATACAGACCCTTGATGGCTTGTGTGAGCTGGTCTAATCTGATTTCTATACTATCTACCATTATTTGCTTTTTCCTATTGTCCCCATAGATTTATTCTAACAAAAAACCCTATATTTGCACTATTTTGTAAATTTTATTAATAACTTGTTACCTTAAAAGCACTTGTTTTTAATACATCACGATATTGATTGTTTAAATGTGCCCAATCAAACAACACAATTCCGTCAATATGCAGTTTTCTTGCTATATGAATTTGTTTTAATAAATCTTCAGGGTCGGATTCAATAAATCCTGCAAAGAGTCCGGGGTATATTTTGGTAGCTGAATGAGTTTTTTTCTTAATTTCTTCAAGCATAGATTTTGCAAGTTCATCATCACCCGTTAATATTAACGGTGTAAATGCGTTAATATAATTGTTTTCAGACCAATCCAGCCAATCTTGAAATTTTGTTTTCAGGCTTGTTTTGTAATCGGGAAAAATTACCGCAGAGAAAACGATATTTCTGTTTTTTAATAATTCCGATACTCTTCTTACATAATCAGTGATTTTAGAACTTCTGTATTCGCACCATTTATCCCATAAATCGCTGCTGCGCTCAAGTTCTATCGGGTCAACTTCATATAAAGATAAAAATTCATTCCTTGCATATTGAGTATAACCCCATTGATTTGAATAGTTTTCTTTTACTATGTTGGGATATCTGACATAATCTATGTTAAGCCCGTCAATATTATAGCTTGCAGATAATTCACTTATTAATTTTATTAAAAAATCAACTACTTCAGGGTTAGCAGGGTCTAAAAAATAGCCGTTATGTTCTTGAGGATGGGACACCCAGCCCATATAATCCGCTTTTTGGCGGGTTCTGTTCATCCAAAGAGGTTTTTGGGCAAGAATTGACTTGGAATTTGTTTCGGGGGATTTATTTCCTACATAAAAACTTTCAAACCAGCAGTGCACCTTGATATTTCTTTTGTGCGCTTCTTGTATCCAAAGTGCAAGAATATCGGTGTTTTTGAATTCGGGGTTTTGCATTTCAAACCCGTAATTTTTCATAACATAAGAAGGGAAAATGGTTCTTCCATGGTAAAAAGTTTCAATAAATACGTTATTTACCCCTGTTGCTTTGATTTCATCAAGTGTTTTTTGAATATCTGAAATATTTTTACTGTTTGGCCTAATCCACACACCTTTTAATTCATCTTTTATATAAGGCAGAGTGTATCGAAATGCAATAGATGCTTCATCAATTGCTTCTTTTGCGCAATTTAGGGCAAGGTCTGAATTGTCTTTTTTAGATTTTTTATATTTTTGTTTAGCTTTTTTTAAATGAGTATAAACCAACTTATCTTCGCGCCCTTGAGCATCATATTTTGTAGAAATAAGAATTTCCTGCACCTGTTTTATTTTGGCGCGCGCTTGGTATCTGCAGCTATCTACGGTTGTATAGGCTTTTATTGTTCTGTCGTAGATTTCTATTTTTGTTCCGATTTTAAGATTATCATTAATCCATTTTTTAGCGCTTCCATGTCCGGAAACAACATATCCGTCGCTTGGTATGGTTGAATTTGCACCCGTTAAGGCAACAACTATGCCGTCTTTTATTATGGCTTCTTTGCCAAATTCATTTGTGCCGGTATTTTCCCCGAAGGCCCTTGTATATACAACAAGCTGATTAGTACCGCGATAACCGGGATATGAATTTGTCGGGGTATCAATCGGGTAAATTGCGTTAATATTTCTTGAAGATTCTGAAATTATCCTGTCATTTACAGGGTTTATGTTTATATTTTGTTCAATTTGTTTGTCGTCTGATTTTGAAAGATAGTAAATATCAAGATTTTGAACCTCAGCATACGCACTTGCTTTAGTAAAAATTAATAAAAATAAAACTATAGCTGTTATTTTAAAATGTTGCAAAATATCCCCAATTATTGTTTAAAAAACACTCACAACAAAATTTTATAATAAAAAAGGATATAAGCAAAATTTTGAACTTTATAAGGATATTAAAGAATTTAATAAAAAATAAAAACCCTTCCATTGCTGAAAGGGGGCTTTAGTTTACTTTTGATATCCTCGGGTTTTACTTTTTACTCTCGTATATATAAAGTATATCGAAGTTATAAATTTGCTATATATTTTTGATTTTGCTTAATATTTTTTAATAATATCCGCAAAAACACCGATATAGCTTGCTTTTCCAATTATTACAAAATATTAAGCAGCATATCAAAAAATAAAACTTGTCTTCATATTTCTTAACATACATGTTGAAAAGTAAAAAACATAGTGATATATTAAAGATATACAAAGTATATCGCATACAATTTAAGTCAAGTAAAACAAAGTGTTCAAGGGTAGTTCAAGAGGTATTGTTATGAAAAATTTTAAGTCTGTTTGTGTCATTTCGTCTGATTCGGAAATTGAATTAATTTTAAAAGCTCAAAAGGGCGATATTTATTCACGCAATTTATTAATTGAAAAAAATCTTCCGTTAATTCAAAGAATTGCAACTAAATCTATTCAATCAACTTCCTTAACAAATAATGATTTAATTCAGGAAGGTATTTTTGGGCTTGTAACCGCAATTGAGAAATTCAACCCTGAAATCGGTGCAAAATTTTCAACTTATGCAAGCTGGTGGATAAAACAGGCGATGTTCAAAGCAATTTCAGAACAATCTTATGCGTATAATATTCCCGTTTATATACAAGAAACCCTTTCACGCTTCAAAAAAACAAAACAGCAAATGGAGCAAATCGAACAAAAAGAAGTTTCAAAATCAGAAGTAGCAAGGAAATTAAATATGACAGAAGAAAAAATAAATACATTTTTAAATGCTTTTACAAAAACTCTCTCGATAGAATCAGGTGCGAATTTGACTGATAACAAAGAACTAACTTTGGCTGAAATTATTGAAGATGAGAAGCAAAATGTTGAAAATTCAGTAATTGATTCTGAATTAAAAAAAGATATTAAAAAAGCATTAGAAAACTTAAAAGAAAAAGAAAAAAATGTTATTGTTTTACGTTTTGGCTTAGAAGACAAGCAAAAACAAACGCTGGAAGAAATCGGAAATTCTTACGGTGTTACAAAAGAATGTATAAGACAAATCGAAAAACGCGCATTGAATAAAATTGCGGGATTAGAAATTGCAAAAAACAGCTTAATTTCTTATATAAGATAGTAGTTTTGTTAATTTTGTATATTATTTGTTTTTTAGAAAATTGATTTTCTAAAACATATTGTATCAATCGATTAAACTGATGTAAATCTTTTTTTGCGCTACAATTATTTCAAAAGGAGATACCATGAAGCCCGAAACAATTGTAGATGAAGCAGAAAATTCACTTCGCAACAGATTTTTAGAAATTGATAAAATTACTGAATATAACCAAAAAAAAGTGCTTGACGCATTTTATAAAAATAAAATCGGAGAAGAACATTTCTATACCGTTACAGGCTATGGTCATGATGATATGGGTAGAGATGCCCTTGATAAAGTATTTGCGGAGGTTTTTAAAGCGGAAGCTGCGATTGTAAGACCCCATTTTGTTTCAGGTACTCATACATTGGCCTGTGCGTTATTTGGGGTGTTGCATTATAATGACAGACTTGTATCTATTGCGGGTGAACCCTATGATACAATGCAGGAAGTAATCGGTTCGCGTGTTTGCGAGGATTTTGATACGACTTTAATAGGTCATGGGGTAAAATATACGGAAGTTCCCTTAAACGGCGAAGATGTTGACTATGAAAATATTGAAAAATATTTGCTTCCCGATACAAAAATGGTTCTGATTCAGCGCTCAAGAGGATATTCTCTTAGAAAACCGTTAAGTATAGCAGATATAGAGCGCATTATTAAAATTGTTAAAAATAAAAATCCGCAAATATGCTGTTTTGTCGATAATTGTTACGGTGAATTTGTTGAAGCAAAAGAACCGATAGAAGTCGGTGCTGATTTAATTGCGGGAAGCCTGATTAAAAACCCCGGAGGCGGTATTGTTGAAGCAGGCGGAT
This sequence comes from Candidatus Gastranaerophilales bacterium, assembly GCA_017475485.1. Taxonomy (GTDB): domain Bacteria; phylum Cyanobacteriota; class Vampirovibrionia; order Gastranaerophilales; family Gastranaerophilaceae; genus RUG14156. Next base: position 22,659 of record JAFVFO010000066.1, read on the forward strand.
ATATTGCGGGTAAAAAGAAATATGTTGATATGGCTTCGCGCCGTTTAACCGCTCCCGGTATTGGTTCTGAAGGCGGTGCTATGCACAATCAAACCCGTGTTATGCTTCAAGGGTTTTTTATTGCGCCAAATGTTGTATCAGACGCTCATAAGGGTGCGATTTTAGCTTCAAAAGTATTTGAGAATATGGGTTTTTCAACATTTCCCAAAAGCAATGATATAAGAACCGATTTAATTCAAACAATTAAATTAAACAATTCACAGCAACAGCAGGCATTTTGTGCAATGATTCAAAAGTGTTCACCGGTTGAGAGCTATTTAACACCAATTCCCGATACGGTTCCGGGGTATGATTGCGACTTATTAATGGCAGGGGGCAGTTTTATTGAAGGTTCGACTATTGAGTTATCTGCAGACGGCCCTGTCAGAGAACCTTGGGCAATATATTTACAAGGCGGGTTAAATTATTTCCATGTAAAAATTGCTCTCAAGGGCATTGTTGAAAAATTGGCAACCTTATTGGATAATGATAAAAAAGTCGGCTGATAATCGCGCAAAAACTCGTTTTTGTGAGGAAAGTCCGGGCAGTCTAAATAGCAGATTTGCTTGGGAAACCCAAGTGCCCGCGAGGGTGAGGACAGTGCCACAGAAAAACAGGTTGTTATGCGAAGCCGAATTTGCCGATATGATGAATATCGGCAAATCGGCGAAGACATTTAATAGGCGACGTAGGATGTTGAGGCTATCGAGCGACTTAGCGAGATAAAGCCGAAACACCCACAGGAGCTATTGATGTAAAATATAACATAAAGTGCAACGGCGGAGTAAAAGCCCACCGCTTAAATCGTGAGATTTAAGGCAAGGTAAACCCCGATTGACTGCAAGTTTAAATTTGCAAGAAGGTGCTATTTCCGCTTCCTTTTGGAAGATTGCAAGATAAAACGCGCAAGATAGATGATTATCTAATACAGAACCCGGCTTATAGGCGACTTTCTGCCCCTTTGTTACCAATAGGGGCAGTTTTTTATTTATATTAATTTGCACTAAAAAAAGCGGGCTTAACCCCTGAACCTGGGTCCCGCTTTTTTTGGGGTAAACCCCAACTAAACTTGATGACTTTTTAAACTAGCCCTAATACTTTTTTGTACCAACCGAAGGTTTCCAATTCAAGGCCGTTGAATGTAGTTCTAAGGCATTGTTTTTTCAAATAGTGTTGGAATTCTTCATTGAATTTAGACTTCACGGTGCTTTGCGCCTGTGGTTTTTGAGTAGAGAGTGACATAAGAACCTCCTAGCAAGATAATACAACTAACAACTTGAACTTTTGACTTATTATAGCACAAAATCTAATTTATGTAATCATGAATTTGAAAAAATAGCCCATAAAGACTAGGAAAACTAAGCCACATCTAACTTTTACACTTGTAACAAATATAAACTTTTATTAAGAATGTAAAGTTCTTGTAATACATGGGTTTTAGGCAAGTTTTTTTATTTTTGCACTTTGTATTATAGCAAACTTGACAAAAGAAAAAAACCATGAAAATATCGCCAATTAATTTTAATAATCATAAAATTTATAAACCTCAAAATAATCTCAAAAATAATATAAATAAAACCTCTTTAACTATGCCTAATTACAAGTTTTATTAGTCTTTTTACGGCGGATACAGTATGGATTTGGCTGAAACATTTTCTAATTTAGCTCAAACTCAATATCCTAATTCTGATATTTATAGAAATGTTCAAACGGAAATTAACGGTGAAAATAGCGATAAAACTTTGTATGATATACATTTTGAAAAATATAAAAAACTTCTTGATTGTTATTCCCTGCAGCAGTTAAAATCCGAAGAATTTAAACAAGAATTTCCCGAATTGCAAGGCGTAATATCCGAAAAAGAAGTTGACGCCATGAAGGGCAGTTTTATTGACGATTACAGAAGCGGACAGTATGAAATTTTTAATAATGATGAAGATTTAACTTTGCAATTAATAAAATTATATTGGGGGCAAGGGTTTTCTTTGAGTGATTTATCAAAATATATTGCACAAAATTCCTCTGATAATAAACCTGTCAACCTTTATTATACAATGAAAAAGCTCAATATACCCATGATGAATTCAAAGTATGCCTCTGTTTTAAAATTGTCAAATAAAGAATACAATGAAAAATTCAGCTCTGAATTATCCATAAAATTAAAAGAAGCGCGTGAAATAAAAGCGCAAAAAAAAGAAGGCGAAGCAGTTGTTATTCCGAGGGGAGAATTGTCCCAAGCGCATAAACAGCATATTTCGGAAGGATTAAAAAAGCATTTTCAAGAACATCCCGAAAAATTGCTTGAAATGTCTGAAAGGCAAAAAAAATTCTACGAAGAAAATCCTAAATATAAAGAAGAATTATCTATAGTAATGAATTATGCCTGGAATAAAACGCAGGAAGGAAAAAGTGTTGCTAAACACCTTTCAAAATTTTTGAAAAAATTCTACAGCCTAAGAGTAGAACCTCAGCAAATTGCCAAACAAATACACACTATACAAAGTTCCGCACTAAAAGATTTTTGGGATAAAAACAAATGGGCAAAAACCCAATTTTCAATAGCTGCTGCAAAAGGCTGGGAATATCTTAGATTAAACCCAATACAGGATGTTAAAGAAACAAAAAACCAAAATCCCGTAATTAATTTTATTCCGACAGCTTTAAGAGAGGAAATTATTGCTTGGGCAAAAAAGAAAGGATATAGAATTCCTATAATACCAATCGGAAGCGCAACTTTATATAAACAAGACAGTAAAGATTTTCCAAAAGATGATTCTCAGGCACAGCTGGCCCAAAAAATTCTTAACGGCGCTTATAGTACTTTTAAAGAAAAGGTTAATCTCAGTGTAACTGCAAAATCAGTTGCAATAATAAGCATTGAAAACGATTTAAAATATAGGCATGAAAATTTGCCTGATTCCATAAAAAATAATGAAGATAAAATTGACGCTTTTGCAATTTGCCTTAAGGCATTTTCCGTTAAAACTCCTTTATATGATGAACAAATAGTGAACGGCGTAAGAATGAAAGTCCCAAAACCGAATATAGACGTTGATTATATAGACGGCATTTTATTAAATTTTGCAGAAACCTTATGCAAAATAGGCTGTTCTGAGATGATTGATTATATAAATGCTAAAATTGATGAAGCATACGAAGAAGTTTTAAAAGATAAAAATCATGCGGGTAATTTTGAAAGATTTTTAGCTTTTTAGATAGTTTTTGAAATTTTTTCTAAATATTCGCCATAACCGTTATGCCTGTACTTTTTGGATAACTCAAGTAATTTATTTTTTGGAATATAGTGCATTCTGTAAGCTACTTCTTCAATTGCCGCAATTTTCATCCCTGTATTAATTTCCATGGAATGAACAAAGTTTGACGCTTGCAATAAGCTCTCAAATGTTCCTGTATCAAGCCATGCAAAGCCTCTGCCTAAAATTTCTACTTTTAGAGCATCGTTTTTTAAATAAATTTTATTCAAGTCCGTTATTTCTAGTTCTCCGCGTGCGGAAGGAGTCAGACTTTTTGCGTATTTGACAACATTATTATCATAAAAATATAATCCCGTAACCGCATAATTTGATTTTGGATTTTGCGGTTTTTCTTCAATTGAAATTGCCTTATTGTTCTTGTCAAATTCAACTACGCCAAATCTTTCAGGGTCTTGCACCTGATAGCCGAATATGGTTGCACCTTTTGTTCTTGTACCTACTAATTTAAGCATAGAAGAAAATCCGAACCCATGGAAGATGTTATCCCCTAATATCAGTGCAACAGGCGAATTTTGTATAAAATCTTCAGCAATTATAAAACTTTCCGCTATTCCTTTAGGCACTTCTTGAACAGCATAAGAAAATTTTACACCGATATCAGAGCCGTCACCTAATACTTTTTTAAAGTTATCAATATCAAAAGGATTTGTAATAATTAAAATATCTCTAATCCCTGCTAATAACAATGTTGTTATAGGATAATAAATCATTGGTTTATCATAAACCGGAAGCAATATTTTAGATATCGGTAAACTTGCAGGATAAAGCCTTGACCCTGCACCTGCAGCTAAAATTATACCTTTCATTATTTTTCAGCCTTTTCTTCCTGAGGTTTATTTTTAGAAGCTATTTTTTCTCTGACTTTTGTTTCAATTTCATTTAAAATATTAGGATTTTGTTCTAAAAATTCTTTTGCCTTTTCTCTGCCTTGGCCGAGTTTTTCATCATTATAGCTAAACCATGCACCTGATTTTTTAATGATATCAAAATTAACCGCAACATCAATAATGTTGCCTAAGGCGCAAATTCCTTTTCCGTAAATAATATCAAATTCAGCTGTTTTAAATGGCGGTGCAACTTTATTTTTAGCAACTTTTACTCTAACCCTGTTGCCTATATCTTCGTTATCTTTATTTTTAACACTGTCACATCTTCTGATATCAAGACGAACAGATGAATAATATTTTAGTGCTTGTCCGCCTGTTGTAGTTTCAGGGTTTCCAAACATTATGCCTATTTTTTGTCTTAATTGGTTAATAAAAATAACTGTGGTATTGGTTTTTGCGACAATCGCGGTTAATTTTCTTAAGCCTTTTGACATTAAACGTGCCTGTAAACCCATTTGTTGTTCATCCATAGCTTTTTCTATTTCCGCTTTTGGAACTAATGCCGCAACAGAATCCACAACCACAACATCAATTGCACCGGAGCGTACTAATTCTTCGCAAATTTCAAGGGCTTGTTCACCTGTATCAGGTTGAGAAATTAAGAGTTGATCCACATCAACACCTAAATTTCTTGCATATTCAGGGTCAAGGGCATGTTCTGCGTCAATATAGGCTGCTATTCCGCCTTTTTTTTGAGCATTAGCTACAATATGCTGCGCTAAAGTTGTTTTACCTGACGCTTCAGGGCCGTATATTTCTATAATTCTTCCTCTCGGCACACCGCCTATACCAAGCGCAAGGTCAAGTGCTAAAGCACCTGTCGGAATACAATCGCATTCTACACCTGTTTTATCTCCAAGGCGCATAATTGAGCCTTTTCCAAAGTCTTTTTCAATTTTATCTAATGCCATTTTTAAGGCTTTTTGTTTGCCTTCTTCAATGGCTTTTAATTCTTTTTCGTCCATTTCTTTAACAGGTGACATAAATTTCCTCACTTCCCTTGATGTTTATTAATTCAATTATAAACCAACTTATTCAAAAATGTAAATTATTAATTTATTTCTTTAGTTTGTGATTTATTTTACAAAAAGAATAAATGTTTGATATATCAGGCTGACAGTTTTATTTTTTATGGCAAAACTATTTTGCATTTTTAATCCAATTTATTCATTATTTTCATAAATTATTGTATAATTATTTTATGAAAACACTAAAACTTAACAATTTTGAAATAGGCGGAAATAAATTAACAATTTTAGCAGGGCCTTGTGCTATGGAATCAAGGGAGATTGAGTTTGAAACAGCCAAAAAACTCAAAGAAATCTGCAAAAAAATAAATATAAACTTTGTCTTTAAAACCTCGTTTGATAAGGCTAATCGTTCTTCATTGGGTTCTTATCGCGGTTTAGGAATAAAAGAAGGTCTTAAAATATTAACAGAAGTTAAAGACGAACTGCAAGTTCCTATTGTAACCGATATCCATGAGCCTTCTCAAGCGGAATTAGCAGCGAATGTTGCCGACATTATTCAAATACCCGCGTTTTTGTGCAGGCAGACGGATTTGCTTGTAGCAGCGGCAAAAACAGGTAAAATAATAAATATTAAAAAAGGGCAATTTTTATCGCCTAATCAAATGAAATCAATTGCACAAAAAGTTATTGATTCCGGAAATGATAAAATTTTAATAACGGATAGAGGAACAACCTTCGGCTATAATAACCTTGTTGTTGATTTTAGAGGTGTTCAAATCATTCAGGAAGAATTAGGTTTTCCTTATGTATTTGATGCAACCCACAGTGTTCAAATACCGGGCGGTCATGGCGGAAGTTCTTCGGGAGAGCGTAAATTTGTACCGTTATTAGCAAAATCCGCAATTGCGGCAGGCGCAAAATGTTTATTCTTTGAAGTTCATCCAAATCCTGATAAAGCCTTGTGTGATGGGGATAATATGCTTCCTTTGGATAAAGCTGTAGAAACTTTTGATATTTGCAATAAAATTTTTAATCTTGTAAATTAGCTTTATTATCTAAAATCATTTGGCAGGCTTTTGCAACTGTTCTTGGGAAATATTTAACAAGGAAATTAGACCTTGTTGTAACTTTTTCTTTATCCATACCATAAGTTGCACATAACATAAAGCACTCGGCTGTAAGCTCGGAAAGCCCTGTGTTAGAATCTCCCCCGCCTGATTGAGAGAAATAATCAATAATATTTTCGCTTATTTGCGGATATTCTTTTTTGAAATTGTCTATTTCGGAATTATATATTTCAATTAATTCAGGATTTGAACTTATAATTGTTTTTGTTTCCGCTTTATCAAAATAAGAATTTGCTATTTGATAATAATCTGCACCATGTCCTAATTCATGTGCAATTACAGGCAAGGAAGGAATTGTTTTTAATTCCCCGCTTCTGTTTATTGAGGCACTGCAATCATCAAATAAACAAACAGAGGACGTATATTTTTCTATTTCCAACAGAATATCCGCAGGCAGGGTTTTAAAGAATTCAAAAACTTTATCATATTTTTCTTTATCATCCCAATATACAGAATGCAGTTTATCTGATAAATCAAGTACTTTTTTTGTTCCGTTAGGCAAATATATTTCTATAAAATAATCTTTATTTGAATAATATGCCATATATTTTTCGCCGTTTATAACGGTTGTATTTGTATTTGTAATTTTATCTCTAAAGAATGTTCTTTCTAAGTTAAACAAATTTTCACCGTTATCATCATCAATTCGATATGAATATTCGCTTAACATAACATTGTCTTTATCGTCTAAAACTTCGCTATAATACCTTGTTGTAGAGGTTTGATTATATGAATAATTTTCTCTGTAAAATGTTTGGCCTTTTTCAATGCCTGTTTGTGCAATATTTCTTCCGCCTTGGATTGTGCCTTCTTCAATTCCTTTAATAATATCGTAATCTTCGGGGTAATCCTTCAAGTCGTATATTGTTGTATCATAAGCACCTTTTAAAATATCGGATTGTCTTGTATAGATGACTTCATAAGGTTCAAAATCCGATACTATTTCAATTTGGCTATCTATATTATTAAAATCGGAATATCGCGTAATTAATGTTCTTTTACCGTTTTTAGAAGCGCTATAAACCGGCATATCAAGTTCTACCGCTGAAAGCTCGCCGTTTATTGTCCAATTTTTTTCAAGATAAGTGCCTATTTTTGGTTCTTGCAAAGTATCATGACAATCTATATGAGAATTTTTGCCGTTAATTTCATAATTTCCGACACTATTAACATGCACCTGCGGAATTTTTCTTTCGGAGCGCGAAATGGTCATTGTATTGTCCGGCAAAAAAGTTTTAATTATGGTTACGAGGTTGCCTGTTTCATCATCTTGTCTGCTTTTCCACGCTTTTGCTTCGGCAAGTTTTGAGTTTTGTATCGGCACAAAGGATATTTGAAAATCTTTATCAATATTTTTAACTATATTATCGTAATCAAGTATATTTTTATACTGTTTAATGCTGTTTATCGGTACACCCATTGCAAATAGTACTACATCAGGATTATCACCCTGATAATTTTTCGCTTTGTTTTTTGCTAAATCTATAACGCGGTGAAATCTGTCGCTATATAATGCCGTAACAAAGCTGTCTTCGTGCGAATGAGCGTCTTGTGCAAAAGAATCTATATCTTCTTTTGTAATAATTCCTTCATCAATCAGCCATGAAAGCGATAAAGCCTTATCTATAAAACTGTATGATACTATTTGATATATTGCGCTTCCGTTAAATTCGACCTTTTCAAAAATGCCTACCAAATCATCATCCGGCATATCTTTAAACCAAGGGGTATTTCTGTATGCTTCAACATTTTCTATAGCTATAGAAGGCCTATTTTCGTATTTTGTACCTTTTACTTTATCTAAAACCAATTGCTCATACGAAAGCGCCCCAGAGCCATTGCGCGAAGTAAAACTAACTTCTTTTTTAGAAGTTTTAACAAATTCATCTTTTTTTATTTGCGAATTTAGTTTTACAAAGCAAGGCTTAGCTGCGGCTAATTGAAGATTAGCTGTAGTATTCTTGTTTATCTTACCTAACATTTTGCTTATATTTATTATAAAACAAAAAATAAAAATTACATTATGAAATTATTACCATATTTTAAAGAACCGGTGAGATAGCATTCTTTAACGGTTGACCTAAGACTTGAATAGGACTTGATTTTGTCACCTTTTTTGGATTCCTCAATTCCTGCAATGGCATTTGAGTATTTTGAGGCAACTAAACCTGAGTTAATATTTAAATCAAGATTAATTAAAATAGAACTTGTCCTTGAATCCATTGTCTTTATCCCTTTATATAGTTGAATTTGACTTACATATTAATAAAAACAAATTAAAAGGCTGTATATCAAAATTATATATTTTTGTTACAAAAGTTAATAAACCCGAGCCGAGCGCGCTTAGCGACAGCTTAGCAAGCGAAGGCGAGGGCATAAGGATGTGGAGCATTAGCCCGCCAAGCTCCTCGCTTGCCGTGCCAATGCTTCACATCCTTTTGCCCTCGTTTTGCTCAGCGTGGCAAGTCTGCCTACGCTTCGCTTCACTCGGGTATTGTATTAAATATTCTGTCGCCGGCGTCACCAAGCCCCGGTAAAATATAGCCTTTAGAATTCAATCCTTTATCAAGTGAAGCTGTAACTATTCTGATGGCAGGATAAGCGTTTGATAATTTTTCAATGCCTTCGGGGGAAGATATTAAACTCATAAATACAATATTTTCTTCCCTAACCCCTTTATTTATAAAATTTTTAACAGCGTCAAGCGCACTATTTCCCGTTGCAAGCATAGGGTCTAATATTATAGTATAAACGCGCGATTTATCTTCGAGAATTTTTTTATCTTTGTCGTAATACCAAACAGGCTCAAGCGTTTCTTCGTTTCTATACATTCCTATATGATGTATATTTGCAAAAGGTAAAATTTCAGATGCTGTTTCGCAAAAACCAAGCCCTGCCCGCAAAATAGGCGCTATAATCAATTGTGAATTATCATCAAATACTTCGCAATCAGTTTTCATTAAAGGAGTTTCAACTTCAATTGTTTTTGTCGGAATGTTTTTAGATGCTTCATATATAAGTGCATAGCTTATTGTTTTCAGTGCTTGTTTAAAATTTTGTGTATCTGTTTTTTTATTTCTTATTATTGCAAGATTATGATTAATAACGGGGTGATTTAAAACTGTAACATTTTTTTTAAGCACTGTATTCATCTTCTTTTCCTTAGGAACGATAGGTTGATTCTTCTTTCAATTTGTCAAAAACAATATCCGCTCCGATAACTGCATCTTCCAAACTATAGCCTTTTTCTTGAAGCATGTCGCAAAAATCCATGTGACATTCAACAAATTCGGGATTTTTCTTCAATATATCAAGTGAAGAAATAACACGATTATCAAGCCCTGATTTATCCATGTTAACTTTTGTACGGCCAAGCGCATTTAAGTAATTCTGCGCAGCTTCATAAGATTCCCTTGAAGCATTTTCATCATTGTGCATTTTTTGCACACCGGTGCTCTTAGACAATACATGGCTTGTCCTCGTCTTGACATAGTTAGTTAATTCGCTTGAAATATCGTTACTCATTATTTTCTCTCAATTTAATATTTCTTATACAAAACACAGGAATAAAATTTTTTGCGCTTTTTTAGTGCAAAGTTTCCGCTTTTGCCATTTCTAAATATTTTACCTCTTTAAGCAAAGTTTCGCAAGGGGAAAAGTATTATTTTTCTTTTTTTGATTTAGCTGCTATTTTTGCGCGTTTCTCAAGGGTCTTGGTCATAATGTGCACCATTTTTTGGTGCTCTTTTAATATCTTTCTATCCTGTTTTTGGGCTATTTTATAGGCATGCTTTTCTTCTTTTTGTTCTTTATTATATTCTTTTTTGATTTCTTTAACTTCTGAAATTAAAATTTTCTTTTCTTTTTTATAAGCTATTTTATCTTTTTTGTATGTAATTTTGGCACTTAAATCCTTTGCGTCTTCTTTTGTTAAATGTTTCAAAGAAACTTTATCATTTTTATTAAGGTTAATTGGTTTACCCTTTAGAAAAATCCAGCAAATTGAATTATCATACGCATTCATTACACCTGCTTTAAACCAGTTAGGGTGTTTTTTGCGCAAAATTGCCCCTTTGGTAAAAAAGTAGCCTATATCAACCCCCGGAGCAAAAAATGAAGCCCCACTCATGACAACTAATTCCGTTGCAATAATTGCAGCTTCTTTTTTATCAATGGGTTCATATTTTCTTGCAATTAAATATGCGTCATATTTCGAAATATCAACCTTTACGCCTTCTAAGGTAAAATCAAGTAATTTGCATATCAAAAAACCTGATTTATGAAATCTTCTTTCTTTTTGAGATTGAATAATCTGTGCTTTTATTTTTGCGTGGGGCGGGATATCAACATTTTTAGATATTTTAATATTTTTATCAGGACTAAATTCAATTATATTTTCACTGTCATCTAAAATATCATATTCCGTATGCACCAAAGCATTAGATTTTACAAGGTTTTTAGCGTTTACAGGCAAAACCGTAAAGAAACAAATTAAAAACAATGAAATTACTTTTTTCATCATTTACTATAAAACCTTATAAAATATAAACCCTATACTTATTAAAACACAAAATACCTGAATTAGGCTATATATTTTCTCGTATTTATATGTGGCAAATTTTCCGACAATAAACGGTGACATTGCAAAAAGAAAAATAAGAATTTTTGAAAATATACCTTTAACAAAAAAGGTCAAAATAAATCCGGACAATATATATAAACCCATAAAAATTGTCATAGAAGCAATGAAATGCGAGGCTTTCATGATATCTTTTTGTTTAGATATATAAATTTTGTGAATGAAAATTGATAGAACAAAAAGTAATCCCGATAAAGAAAATGCTAATGCTAAAAATTTAAGCATATATAAGCTCCTTATTTTTCAATTCAATATGAGAATTTAAAAATTCGGCAATTTTATTAAACACAAATTCTTTTTCATTATCATAAAAAATCATGTGGTAGCTGTCATATAGAATAATTTTTTCTTTATCTTTTGAAGAAATTTTATTATACACAATCTCAGCCGATTTCGTACTTGTTAAATCGTCTTCTTTTGAATGGAACAATAAAACGGGTGCTTCAATATTAGAAAGATTTTTTCTTATTACTTTTGATAACTTCAATAATTCATAAAATCCCGTCATGGGAAATTCGTTCATGCCGACTTCCGATTTGGCTAATAATTTTTTTACAACAGCACGGGTTTTTTCGTTTTTTATCCCATAGGGTTCGCATTCGGGATAATTATAATAAAATCTTATTATAGTAGCTAAACCCAAGGGCATTAAACAGTTATACCAAGGCAATCTCCAGCCGTCTAAATAAAGAGTTGTGGAACAAGGAACTATCCCTTTAATTTTCTTTGGAAATTCTATTCCCAAAGAAAGCCCTAAAACAGCACCAAGACAAATACCCGATACAAAAATATCTTCATATTTTTCAGATAAATTTAAAAATTTCTCTTTTGCAAAACTAAGCCAGTCTTGGTATTTAACGGTGTAAATTTCAAATGCTCTATCCCCATGCCCCGGCAAACAGGGTGCAAAAATGTCATAACCCTGTTTAAATAAAAACCGGGCATATTTTTTCAATTCAAAAGGAGAACCTGTAAGCCCATGAAATAGCAGTACAGCCCCTTTTGAATTACATTCATGTACTAATTCAAATTCTAACTCCACTAAAATAAACCTATTTTGTTAATCTTGATAATATTTGATCCAATAAATCTATTGCCATATCAATTTCTTTATCTGTAATATACAATTGCGGAACAAGGGTAATAACGTTTTTATAAAAACCGCCATTGTTCAAAACCAAACCGCATTTTTTGCCGTTGTAGGTTAAATCTCCCTTTAAACCTTCTTCCTGCATTGCATCGCAAAGGGTTTTATTAGGAGTGTATCTGTCTGCTTCGGTTATTTCCATACGAAGTGCAAAACCGATACCGCCAACATCACCAATAAATTTATATTTAGATTTTAAATGATTTAAACCTTCCATAAAATATGCTGATTTTCTTGGGATTTCGCGTTCAAATACAGCGCCTTCTTCATCAACTATATTCATAACTTCATAAGCAGCCCTTACGCCAATAGGATTAGAGCAATATGTAGAATGAGCAGAGCCGGGGGTAAATACATCAGGTGCAATATATTTTTCCTGAGCCCATAAACCGGCCATGGGGTTCATGCCGTTTGTAATTGATTTTGCAAATGTCATAACATCAGGTACAACGCCGTAATTTTCAATTGCCCAGAGTTTACCTGTTCTGTACATACCCATTTGAACCTCGTCAACTACAAGCATAATGCCGTATTCATCAAGAATTTGTTTTAATTCTTTGAAATACCATTTTGGTGCGTCGATATAACCGCCTGTACCTAAAATCGGTTCAGCAATAAATGCCTTGAATTCGCATTCTCTTGTTTTCGGGTCATATATTGCTTTATATTCAGATTCAAACTGGCGTGCAAATTGTTTTATACAAAATCTGTCGCAAGAATCACATTTCATGCCATAAGGACATCTAAAGCAGTATGGGAAAGGTACAAAATTTGCTCTGTCGCCAAAATGACCGTATTTTTCTCTGTATCTGAAACTTGAAGTTAAAGACGTTGCGCCTATTGTTCTTCCATGGTAACCGCCTTGGAATGCAAAGAAGCCCTGACGTTTTGTATAGTTGCGAACAATTTTAATAGCATCTTCCGTAACCTGCGCACCACCGACATTATAGTGCATTCTGCCTTTAACACCAAAGCGTTTTTGAATCATTGTAGCCATTTTTTCAGACAGCAATGATTTATACGGCTGTATGAATTTTGGAGTTAATTGAGGCAGTGTATTCATCTGGTCTATAACTGCATTTGTAACTCTTTGATTTTTATATCCAAAGTTGCAGGAAGAATACATCATCTGTAAATCAAGATATGGTGTATCCTTAGCATCAAACATATACGAACCTTCGCAGCCTCTGAAAACTTTCGGATTTTTGGAATAGTGAACCGTATCACCCCATGAAGTCCATTCATTGTCTAATTCTCTTACTTTTTCATCCGTAATGGTTGTTGAGTTCGTGTAAATCATTTATTCATCCTTCTACTTATATTTATGTTTTATATAATATTCTACTAAATATAAAAATGCAATAGTCTGTATTCAGACCATTAAAAAATGTAAAGTTTGTAAATTATGAATTAGGAAAAGAAGCTAAATTATGGTATTATTCAGCTATGAATTATCAAATAGGGAACAAATTAAAACAGCTTAATTCTATGTTAAGTGAGGTTGATAATATTTATCAATCATTGCTTAAGGCGAATAATGTTTCGGAAAGTGAATATATTGTTATGTTTGCAATAAACGAACTCGGTGAAGGCTGTTCCCAAAAAGATATTTCAGAAAACGGTTATGCCAGCAAAAAAACAATTAATTCCACAATTAAAAAATTTGAAAAAGACGGTCATATTGAATTAAGACCTGCAAAATACCCGAGCATGCAAATTTTCTTAACCGAAAAAGGTAAGAAATTCATGGAAGAAAGTATTATCCCCATTTTAAGGTTAGAAAGTAATGTTTTAGATGATGTTCCGGAAGATGAATTCGAAGCATTAGCGCAATGCTACAGAAAGCATTTAAGCGCTTTTAGAAGTCATGTTGAAAAATTCATAAAAGGTAGAAATTAAAAAGTTATATTTCTTAACACATCTTTAAAATTTTGAAATTCAATATGGTTAATATTATTTGCTTTGCAATATTTAATCAAACTTCCTTTTGCATATAAAATATCTGCCTTAGCGCAGACACAATAGTCAGAAACCCCGTCGCCCAGATAAACAATTTTGTTATAATATTTTTTAAGGTTTGAAACAACGGCGCATTTGCAGGTTGCGGAAGCATTTTTGCAATCAGGGTTAGAATTTGGGAAAGAAAGTTTTAACTTTTTATTTATAAATTCCGCATGGTTAGATATAATTTCAATATTTTCTATTTTATATTTTGCAAGAATTTTTTTAATAAAATAATCTATGCCGTCTGAAACTATTATCAATTTTATTCCTTGTTTTATTCTGTAATTGTTAAATTCTATAAAATCTAAGTCTAATTCAACATTGTTAATATATTCATTAACTAAATCTTCCCCTAAGCCTTCAACAAGTTCAAATTCACGCATTAAACATTCTTTTGAGCTAATTTTACCTTCTTCCCATAATTTTTCCACTTCAAGCCAAGAAGCGTTTGCATAACTTTTGAAAAAATTATATAAAGAATCTTTCTTTGTAATAGTTCCGTCAAAATCACTTACTATAATTAAATCTTTCATAATGTAAATATTACTTGAGAAATAATTTATTGCAACAAATCTATGATATAATTTCTTGTATGTTTAAAAAACTGTTAGATGAGAAAATACTTATTTTAGACGGAGCTATGGGGAGCAATCTTCAAAAGTATAAACTTACTGAAGATGATTTTAGAGGTGAGATTTTAAAAAACCATAGTATAGATTTAAAAGGTAATAACGATTTATTATCCATAACAAGACCTGATGTTATAAAGGATTTACACGGAAGATTTTTACAAGCAGGTGCAGATATTATTGAAACAAATACCTTTAGCGCAAATAGAATTTCTCAAAAGGAATATCAATTAACACATTTAGTTAAAGAACTAAATATTGCTTCAATAAAAATAGCGCGTGAGGTTGCTGATAGCTATTCAACCCCCGATAAACCGCGCTTTATTGCAGGTTCAATCGGGCCGACGGGGAAAACCGCTTCAATTTCTCCTGATGTCGAAAAGCCATACTACCGCGATATTACATTTGATGAACTATATGAAAGCTATTATGAACAAGCAAGTATAATGGCTGAATATGGGGTTGATGTATTTTTGGTTGAAACAATATTTGATACCCTGAATGCTAAAGCGGCACTTTATGCAATAAGACAAGTTTTAAAAGAAACCAAAAAAGATATTCCTATAATGATATCGGTTACTTTAACCGATAAATCAGGAAGAACATTATCAGGACAAGTTTTAGAAGGGTTTTATTACAGCATTGAACATGCAAACCCAATCTCGGTCGGAATAAATTGCGCCATGGGTATAGATGATATGAAGCCTCATATAAGGGAACTATCCGATATAGCAGATTGTTATATTAGTTTATATGCAAATGCCGGTCTTCCTGACGCATTTGGTAATTATCTTGATACACCCGAAAAAATGGCTAAAGGATATTTAGATTTAGCTGCAGGCGGATATATTAATATTGCGGGCGGCTGCTGCGGAACAACACCTGAGCATATTAAGGCAATAGCCGATAATTTAAAAGGGATTAAACCAAGAAAACTGCCTGAAAAGAAAAGCATTTGCGCATTTTCAGGGCTAGAACCTTTTATTTATAAACAGGAAAATAATAATTTTATAATGGTGGGCGAGAGAACAAATGTTACAGGAAGCGCAAAATTCGCCAAATTAATTGAAGAAAAAAAATTAGATGTTGCAATAGAAATTGCAAAAACACAAATAGAAAACGGCGCAAATATAATTGATGTCAACATGGATAAAGGTTTAATTGATTCAAAAAAAATGATGACAGATTTTTTGAATTATATTGCCGTTGAACCTGATGTGGCAAAAGTTCCGATAATGGTTGATTCATCAAAGTTTGAAGTAATTGAATCAGGTTTAAAATGTATTCAAGGCAAAGCAATTGTTAATTCAATCAGCCTAAAAGAAGGCGAAGAAAAGTTTATTGAACATGCGCAAATTATCCATAACCTCGGTGCTTCTATGGTTATTATGGCATTTGATGAAAAAGGTCAGGCTTCAACCACAAGGCGCAGAGTGGAAATAGTTGAGCGGTCTTATAAATTATTAAAATCTATAGGCATAAAAGATGAAGATATGATATTTGACCTTAATATTTTCCCTGTTGCAACAGGTATGAAGGAGCATAATATCAATGCAATTTCATTTATTGAAGCAACCCGTCTTATTAAACAAAAATACCCGAATGTATTAATTTCAGGCGGTGTAAGTAATTTATCTTTTTCTTTTAGAGGTTTAAACAGGGTCAGACAGGCGCTCCATAGCGTATTTTTATACCATGCGATTAATGCAGGCATGAATATGGGGATAGTTAATGCGGGTATGATTGAAATATATGATGATATACCCGAACCCTTAAAAACATTATGCGAAAATGTTATTTTAAATAAATCCGATAGCGCGGGTGAAGAACTTTTAGAGTATGCCCAAAACAATCATCTTGAAACAAAAAATCAAAATCAGGAAAATAAAAACGAATGGCGCAATAATTCCGTTGAAGAAAGATTGCAATATGCGCTTATTAAAGGAAATATCGAATTTTTAGAAGATGATATAAAAGAAGGGCTTAATAAATATACCCCCGTTGAATTAATTGAAAAACCTTTAATGGACGGTATGGATAAAATCGGTGTTTTATTAGGCGAAGGAAAAATGTTCTTACCTCAGGTTGTAAAATCGGCGCGCGTTATGAAAAATGCGGTCGATATAATAAAAAACTATATGCCCAAAAATTCAAAACAAAATCATATAGGAAAAATTGTTTTAGCTACCGTTAAGGGCGATGTTCATGATATAGGGAAAAATATTTTATCTCTTATTTTAACCTGTAATAATTTTGAAGTAATTGATTTAGGCGTAATGGTTAACTGTAAAGATATTTTAGAAACCGCAAAAAAATGTAACGCTGATATAATAGGACTTTCAGGGCTTATTACACCATCTTTAGATGAGATGATTAATGTAGCGGAACAAATGGAAGCACAGGGGCTTGATTTGCCGGGGCTTATTATAGGCGGTGCTACAACAAGCAAACTTCATACAGCATTAAAAATAGCTCCGAAATACCATGGAATTGTAGTACATACATCCGGAGCAAGTGAAGTTGCGCCTATTGCACAAAAAATTATAAATAACGATAAAGATTTTATTAAACAAATTAAAGAAGAACAAAAAAAATTAGTGGAAGAATACAGTTGTAAAAAATAACTTTTCAGAATAAAAAAGAGGCCCGAAGGCCTCCTTTTTATATGTAATTTAATTAATCATCCAAAGCATTTACACCGGGTAAAATCTTGCCTTCGATAAATTCTAATGAAGCACCGCCCCCTGTTGAAACATGGGTAAAATCAGCGGCATTGCAGAATTTCTTAGCGGCAGAAACGCTGTCGCCGCCGCCTATAACAGATGTTGCGCCGTTGCGTGTTGCTTCTGCCACTGCATTTAATACAGCCTTAGTACCTTGTGCAAATTTAGGATTTT
Organism: Candidatus Gastranaerophilales bacterium; assembly: GCA_017475485.1. GTDB lineage: Bacteria > Cyanobacteriota > Vampirovibrionia > Gastranaerophilales > Gastranaerophilaceae > RUG14156. Next base: position 40,274 of record JAFVFO010000066.1, read on the forward strand.
CAAAAGCACCTACAGGGCCGTTCATTAAAATTGTTTTAGATGATTTAATAACATCGGAAAATGCTTTTTGAGTTTCAGGGCCTGCGTCAACCCCTTCAAAGCCGTCAGGAATATTTTTAACATCAACAACCTTGTTAGTGCCGTTTCCTGAAAAATCATCCGTTACTAAAACATCAGTTGCCAAAATTAATTTAACACCTTTTTCTTTTGCTTTCTTTTCAATAGCCAAAGCTGTTTCTAATTGGTCATCTTCGCAAATAGAATTGCCGATTTTACCGCCCTGTGCCTTAACAAAAGTATAAGCCATACCGCCGCCTATTATCATAGAATCAACTTTATCCAATAAGTTTCCTAATACTCCGATTTTAGTTGAAACCTTAGCGCCGCCAACAATTGCGCAAAACGGATGTATCGGATTATCAAGGGCAGAGCCTAAACATCTTAATTCTTTTTCCATTAATAAACCTGAAACTGCAGGTTTTAATATTTTAGCTAATTTAGCGGTTGATGTATGATTTCTGTGTGCAGCACCAAATGCGTCATTAACATAAAAATCGCCGAGTTTAGCAAGTTCTTTGGCAAATGTCATATCATCATCTTTTGCTTCTTCCGCTTTATAAAATCTTATATTTTCTAAAATTGCAACATCTCCGTCTTTGAGTGCTTCTAATTCTTTATCTGCACCTTCACCGACAAGCGATTTAACAAATAAAACATCTTCCCCTAAAACCTTAGATAAATATTTTGCAACAGGTTCTAAGCTGAATTCAGGTTTAACTTCGCCCTTTGGCCTGCCTAAATGAGCCATTAAAATAATTTTAGCGCCTTTTTCTTTTAAGAATTTAATCGTAGGCAGGATTGCTTGAATTCTTGTATCATCCGTAACATTATTATTTTCATCTAACGGAACATTAACATCAACGCGGACAAGAGCGCGTTTTCCTTTAATATCACCTAAATCTTTAATTGATTTTTTCATTCTAAACTCCTTACTTAGCTGTAACTATGGATATTTTAGAATAAATAAAAATATTGTTCAATATTTTGATTTCTTTTAAAATTCAATAATCCGTATTAGTTATTATTTTTGACTTAATGCTACAATTATCTATAGAGGAAAAATTGCAATTTATTAGATTAACAGTCATAATAATCTGTTTTTTGGTGTCTGTTTTTTTCAACAGTGCATTTTGTGCTGAAAATTATAAAATCAAAGATTTAATAATTGATAATTCGGACAGAATGCTTTTTATACAGGCTCAAGGTAATTATAAAAATAATCAATCTTCAACATATATCCCGATTGATGAGAATTCTAAAAGTGTTAAATTGCTTGATTCAATTGCAACAATGACCCTGAATAACCCTTGCAGATATGTAATTGATATTCCAAACGCAGTATTAATAGGCGGGAATAAGGAATACAACCTTGAAAATTCAAAAACTATTCAAAATATTAAACTTTCGCAATTTTCAAATTCGCCTTCCGTAGTAAGATTGACTATCGGGGTTAATAATTTTAATGATTTATCCAAATTTAAAATATATTCTTACGGAGAAAATATTGTTATTAAATACAATAATCAAATAATTGATAATTCCCTGCAATATAAATTCTATACACCGTCTGGCGATATGGATAAAACGGCGGTTAACCAAAATACGGGCGCTTCCGTTACAAATAATTTGACAGGCGAAGTCACCAATTTAGCTCCTGTTTTTCAAACAAAATATTACCTTTCGCGCATTGACCAAAATTCTGATGGGCTTATATTAAGAGGATTAGGGGCAATATCTTTACAAAAAACAATATATAATTCTGATAATACAAAGGCAACCCTGACCCTTGATAATGCTTCCGTTTCTGAAAAATTGCAAAATAAAACATACTTTATTCCGAGTTCTCAAAAAGGTTTGAATACGACACTTACCATAAACAGGCTTAATTCTAAAAAAGTACAGATAATTTTACAAGGTGAAAGTTTAAAAGATTACAGGTTTGTAGTTTCTCAAGATGCTCAAAGCATGTTTATTTCGCATAGAAGTTATGTGTTAAATACAATATTTTCAGCTAATTTAGCAGCGGTTAAATCTTATAATGTATCTAAAACACAGGCAGGATACAGGCTTTTTGATTTTATTTTTGATAAAGGCGTTACTTATGATGTTTTTGAATTAGGCGATAATTTTTATCTGGATATTGATAATTTAAGCGATTATAATATCAACGCATTTGAAAATGTATTTAAAAATTATGATATTAAAATACAGGCAATGAAAATTGCAGGGGATAAAACACGTTTTATAATACCTTTGAATACCCTTAATTTTTCTTATGCCAATATTGAATCAAGCGCAAAATCAATCAAACTTTGTTTTAAAGAAAAACCCGCCGTTATTGCAATTGCACCTTTACCCCAAACAGTTAAAAAAGAACCTTCGACCCCTGAAATAATAAAGCAAGATGAAGTCGGGAATATAAATGTAACATATATTCCAAAAGGCGAAGATGAAAAGAAAATTAAAAAACCCAAAAAATCAAAAGATGAAATGACTATTTCCGCAATGAGAAAAGTGGTGCTTGACCCCGGCCATGGCGGGTCAGATTGCGGAGCTATAGCTTTAGAAAATAAATATTACGAAAAAACAATTAATCTTGAAGTTGCAAAATTAATTCAGGAAAAATTAATGAAAAAAGATGTTTATGTATATATGACAAGGACAAAAGACGAAACCTTAACATTAGAAGACAGAGTTAATTATGCAAATGAAATTAACCCTGATATATACGTTAGTATCCATGCCAATTCAACCTTGCAAGAAGTGTCTTACGGGCTTGAAGTGCATTATTATAAAGATGATTCAATAGATTTAGCAAATACAATACATGATAATTTTGCAAATCAAAAAAATCTTAGAAAATGGGAAACTGTAGATAGGGGCGTGATTAAATCTCGTTTTTATGTTATAAATCATACTGAGATGCCTGCTGTTTTAATTGAAATGGGATTTATTTCAAACAGAACAGAACGCGATAAGTTAAATACAAAGGAAAGAAAAGAACAAATCGCAGATTCAATTGCAAAAGGCATATTGGAATATTTAAAGGTAAAATAATGGAATATATAGGTTTATTAGATAGCGGAGTAGGCGGTTTAAGCGTTCTTAAAAGACTTTATGAAATCATGCCCGATAAAAATTATATATTTTTTGGTGATACAAAAAATGTTCCCTACGGAACAAAAACAAGCACCGAAATTTTTTCATATACTAAAAAAATATTAGAATTCTTTTTAACAAAAAACGTTAAAAATGTTGTTTTTGCCTGCAACACTACATCTGCCGTTGCTTATGACGAATTAAAAAAATACTTTTCTTCCAAATTAAATATTTTTCCTCTTATACAAACCGTAGCACCTTCTTCTATAGAAGGTTTAAAAAACAATGATACTGTAGCCGTTTTTGCAACGCGCGCTACAATAAATTCCCACAAATATCAACAGGAAATTAATAAAATCAATCCGAAAATCAACGTATTAGAGCTTGATTGCACCGGTTTTGTTGAAATAGTTGAAAATAGGCGTTATAGAGATAAATCATCTATTGATTTAATAAAATCAAAACTTGATATTGTAAAAAAATATAATGCAAAAAGGGTGATTTTAGGCTGTACGCATTACCCTTATTTAGAGCCGATTTTTAAAAACATTTTAGAGGTTGAATATTTTGACCCTGCAATATCATTGGCAAGTATTGTTAAAGAAAAAATAGGAAATGAGGCAAACGGAAATAATATAGAATTTTTCGTTTCAAAAAATCCCGATGAATTTATTAAAAGCGCTGAAATGTTTTTTGATGTGGAACATGCCGAGCTTGTTCAATTAAATTAGCTGTTGTTTTTCTTTAATCTTTAATTCTCATAGCGCACAAGACTTCAAAAATACTCAAAATTAAAAATAAGCCGAAAACAAGAAGATATGAATTATTAGAGTATATCATAACCCCATTTTTTACTACAGGTTCAAACACATTCATTAACATGCCGGAAATCATACCTAAAATACCTACCATCATAAAAAATGCGCAGTTTTGTATGCTTACTGCGGTTGCCGAAACTTCATAGCGGTTATAAATATGCAAGGTTAAAATTAACAATGGCGATATGCTTCCGATGAATGACGGAATGCAGAATATTAAAGCTATTATTTTTGAATGTATATCGAAAATCAAAAACAAACTAACAGCTAAACATGAAAAAAATGACAAAAATCCAAATGTTTTAAAAATAACGGCACGTTTGTTATTAATACATCTTGATATAAATGCGGTTATAGTGCCTGCAAATGCTGAAATGAGCGCCATTACAGATAAAATAACAGCAGACTTATGAAGCCCTATATGGCAAAAATCCTGCAGAAATTTATTTCCTATAACACTTTGTAAAACATAATAAAGTCCGTAATTTATGCTTCCAAAGATATATAAATTAACATTTCTTTTTTGGCTTAAGACTTCCTTAAAAGGAGCAAGCGAGAACTTGGTCTTTTTTTCGATATGTGTCGGTTTAAAAACAGCTAATGTAATAAGATAAATTATAGCTAAAATTAAAGTAAAATATGCTATTAAAGATAAGCTAATGCGCCAGCCTGTTTGATTAACTAAAGCTACAAACGGTGCATTTGCTATAATTCCGCCCGAATAGCCTATAAATAGCATATATGAAATGGATAAAGAAAAATTTTTATCAGAGGAATATTTTTTGACTTCTCTTATTGTACTTAGGTAAAATGTCGCAGAACCAAAACCCACTAAGGCGCGGGATAAATAAAGCCCTAAAAGAGAATTGGAATGCGGAAAAATCAATACACCCAATGTAAAAATGATACATCCAAGTGCAATTACCCTGAAACCGCCCAATTTATCGACTAAAAGCCCTACAATTAACTGTGTAAGTGCATATACATAAGAAAATATTGCACCCAGCATAGTAATTTTAGAAGCGTTAACTAAAAAATCTCCCTGCAATACGTTAAAAACAGCCCCCGGTATCGCAACACGCTGTATATTGGCCAGAAAATAAAATATGGTTGCGATAATTATTAAAAATAATCTGTATCTATGTTTCTGATGAAGTGTCATTATTTATAATCTTACCTTCTTTGATTTTTATAATATCAACATTTTTCAAAAATTCAGGCGCAAAAGCCAATGTATCAACAGATGTTATAATCATTTGAATATCATCATCAATTGCGTTTAGTAAATAATTCTGCCTGTTTGAATCGAGTTCTGCCAAAACATCATCTAACAATAAAAGCGGGGTTTCCTTTATTTTATCTTTTAAAATTTGCAGTTCCGCTAACTTTAGCGCAAGAACAATCGTTCTTTGCTGGCCTTGAGATGCGTATTTTTTAGAATCAATTTGATTTATATAAAAATCAATATCATCCCTGTGCGCACCTATTAAGCATTGCGCGCGTTTTATTTCATCAGGCTTTATTTCGTTTAATTTGTTATAAATCAAATCGTTTAATTCAACTACGGATAAATCATTATCGGTTATGGTTTGGTAATGTATGGATAAATCTTCGCTTTGCGCCATTTTTGCGTGCTTTTGTTTTGCGATACGTTCAAGTTCCGATAAATATTTTTTCCTTAAAAAGATTATATTAGCGCATTCTATTGCCATTTGCTGATTGAAAACATCAAGCATGTTGTTGTTAATATTTCCGCCGTCTAAATAATTTGCTTTTTGAAGGCGGATTTTGTTATATTTTGATAATTTATCCAGATACAGAGGATATACTTGAGAAATAGCCAAATCAAGCCATTTGCGCCTGTTTGAAGGCTCTCCTCTTAATAAAAGCAGGTCGGAAGATGAAAAATTGACAGATTTTAAAACGCGCAAAAATTCGCGTGATTTTGTTTTTTTAAGACCGTTTACTTTCAGAATTTTATTTTTAGGCGGATTTATGGTTATTTCAAGCGTGATATCAGTATTTGTTTTAAAAATATCCGCTTTAATGTTTAAAAAATCTTTATTAAAAGTTATAAGCTCAGAATCTTTTTTAATTCTCTGGGAATCAAGTGCACAAAGGTAATATACGGCTTCTAAGATGTTTGTTTTTCCTTGGGCATTTTTTCCTATAATAAGTGTTTTATTTGAATTAAAATCATATTCAAAATCTTCATAATTTCTGTAGTTTTTTAGTGTTAACTTCTTTAGCTTCATCAATTTCTATTGTACAATAAAAGTAATTGAAGGAGATTTTATGTACGATTTTATTACAATAGGTTCAGCCACACAGGATGTTTTTATTCAATCAGATGTTGCAAGCATTGTTTCTGTCAGCCAATTATCTAAAAAAAGTGAATTCATGAGTTTTCCTTATGGCGCTAAAACCGAAATTGCCGATTTTACAAAAGCATTAGGCGGGGGAGCTGTAAATACCGCTACAAATCTTGCGCACTTAGGCATGAAAACCTCAACCATTATAAAGCTCGGAAATGACGAAGTTAATAATATGATTAAATTAAAACTTGCCCAAGGCGGAGTTGATATTATGAATGTTATAGATTCAACAAAAGAATTGACAGGTTTTTCAATAATATTAGTCAGCTTTCAAGGGGACAGAACGGTTTTGGCACACCGCGGCGCAAATGCCCATGTATCGGAAAAAGAAATAAATTTTGACGCTATTAAAAAATCGCGCTGGATGTATGTATCACCCCTATCGGGCGACAGTAATAAAGTATTGGATGTTATTGCAAAATTTTGTCAGGAAAATAAAATTAATCTTGCAATTAATGCAGGAACTACAGCCTTAAAAAAGGGTGCAAAATATTTTGATAAAATACTTCATAGTGCACAAATCATGGTTATGAATAAGGAAGAAGCCACACTTGTAACTAAAATTCAGGTGCGCCCCGATACTAAAGAAACCAAATTTTCTCATTGTGAAATTCATCCTGATATTGAAGCCATGTTAAAAACCTTAAGAGGTAATTCAGATACCCTTGTTACAATAACAGACGGCAAAAACGGCTCGTATTGCTATAACGGCAAAGAAATTTATATCTGCCCGACATATCCTGCTAAAGTCGTTTCAACACTGGGCGCAGGTGATGCATTTTCATCTACTTTTGCTGCTTCAATAGATAAATTTAGCGATATTGAATTAGCCTTAAAATACGGCACAATAAATTCCGCTTCGGTATGCGAACATTTTGGCGCACAGGAAGGTTTTTTAACATTTGAAGAAATGGATGAAAAAATTAAAAAAAGCCCCGATTTTAAGGTTAAAAGGATTGAATTGTAATGCGTCTTGATAAATTTTTAAAAGTTTCAAGATTAATTAAAAGAAGAACAATTGCAAATGAAGTTTGCGACAGCGCAAGGGTTTTTGTTAATGAAATCTGCGCAAAACCTGCTAAACAATTGAAAGTTGGCGATATTATTACAATTGAATACAAAAATCTGACTAAAAATTATAAGGTGCTTATAATTCCTAAAGGTAATGTTTCAATTAATGAAGCAGGTTCATTATACGAAGAATTATAATTCATCAACCAGCTTAGAATCAGATTCCATATCTGATTTCAAGGTTTGACGAACGATATCTGCCTGAGTATCAAGCATTTTACAAATAGTTTCAATATTTCTTATTTTATCTTCCAAAATAACATCTGCGTTATTTGTAATATTGCCGGTAATATTTTGATATGCGGCAATCGCAGCATTTGATGTACCTTGCATTAAGTTACCCGCAACGATTGCACCTAAACCAAATTCACCCGTATATGGTGCAATAGATTGCAAAATTCCGCCCCAGCCGGAAACTAAACCTGCAACGGGCAATAAAATATTTTGACCAAAACCAAAACCTGATGTAGCACCTGCCGCATAAGATGCACTATTCATTGCAGCAATTCCTGCGGCAGGAACTGCGTACCCTGTTGCTAAACCTGCAGCACCGCCTGTAGGAGAACCGCCTAAGAATGATAAATCAATACTTGAAGCACCGGAGGGAAATCCTGAATAGCTTGATAGGCCTGAAACACCAAAAGAATGTGTTGCGGAATCAAAATATGAATTTGTTGCATAATTCGGTGACCAATAGGAAGTGCCCGGAATATTCATCATACTGCTTCCGCCCATAACAGGCATGAAAGCAGAGGGTGAAAATAAATTGGCTAACTGCCACAAAAAACCGCCTGCACTGCCAAAGCCTGAACCTGTTGCGGTAGAACCTGAAACCGTTAAATCTCTTAAGCGGTCATAGGTTTCGTATAATTCTGCTTTAGCCGAGGAGCTTGCAGCACCCCATTTATTTGCAATTGTAAGTGCGTGGTCATTTTTGTATGTCATAATTACCTCAATATATAGTTTATTAGATTTTAAATTCAATTTCCATAATGTATTTTACTGATTTTTTAAGGATATTTTTCAAAATGTCAAAAAAAACATGCTATTCTTTATTTATGGCAAGCAATTTTGATTTTCTGGAAAATATAGATAAAGAGCTTTACTTGAATATAGAAGAAGCTCAAAAATTGTTCAGGGATGAATATTTTAATCAATCCATGGTGCAAATCAGAATATTTGCCGAAAAAATGTCTAAAAAAATTTTAAATTCACCTGATAATTTAACTTTTGACGATACCCTTAATTGTTTGAAGGACAAAATTAAAACAGATAAAGAGCAGGAATTTATAGAAGATTTATTTTTTATAAAGCGGGAAGGAAATAAATGCGCCCATGGCGAAGATGTATCCGCAATTACCGTATTAGAAGCAATAAAGCGTGCTTATGAGGCTTCAATTAATTATGCAAGCGCAAAAACAAAATCTTCAAAATTTAATAAGTTAAATTTTGATGATACTTTATTGATTACAACAAAACCGCGTTCGGAAAATACAATTGTTGAACAATACGTTAAATTGGCGCAAGAGAAAAAAGAAGAACTATTGAATTCAAAACAGTCAGAATTCAGCGCAAAAGTTGAAAAAAAAGAAGATGAAGCAGTAAAAATCAAAAAAACAATTTCCCCTGAAAAACAAAGAATTAAAGACAAAATTAAAAAAGCAAAGAAAAATTTAAAACAAAATGTTAACAAAACCACAAAGCCTAAAAAACCGAAAAAACAAGATAATAAAAGGCTTTATAAGTTGATTGCTTTTATATTATTTGTAACAATTTCTCTATTTTTCTTAACAAAAATGATATTTTTATTTTAAATCGGGCAATTTTTTCTCAAAAAAATACTTATTAACAATATAAGTTATTGAATGGGCGTAGATATGCAAGAACAAGAGAATTGTGGAGTAGAATTAAACGGCAATTTGCATGAGGAGATTTCAAAGTATTCCGAATCTTTGACTTTGGATTATTGCGGATTTCGCTTGAGAGCATTGGCTAAAAAAATAAAATCTGAATGTATGAAATTAAAAAAACAGGAACAAAAATTCCTAAATATATAATTTTATGATACCCTTCTTATATGGGTAAAAAAGTTTTATTTTTAGATTTTGACGGAGTATTGTTTGATACACTTAAAGAGGTGTATTTAATATCCCGTTATATACATTCCGCTGTACCTTTTTTAGACGAAATTGACGAAAAAAATTATAAAAGATATTCAAAATATAAATATCTTGTTTATAATATTTGGATGTTTTATTATTACAATCCCATAGCATTTTCAGGTTGTGATGAAAATGAAATTGTTTCAAAATACCAAAATGTACTTTTATCGCGTGATAAAAATGAAGAAGAAAAATTCTGCCGGAGTTTTTTATCTGCAAGAAGGGATTTAGTTAATAATCATTTTGACTTTTGGAAAAATCTTGAAGTTCCGTATGAATTTTTTTACGGAATAAAAAAGCTGTATGACAATAAAAATGTTGATATTGTAATAATTTCCAAAAAAAATAAAAATTCTATTTTGGAGCGTTTTAAAACCTATAATTTTGACTTAGCTCCCGATTTTGTTTTTGCAAGAGAAATACTTGATAATTATTTATCAAAAGGCGAATTTATTAATGAATATATGGAACAAAAAGGCTATAACAGCGCAATTTTTGTTGATGATAATATAAATAATTTAAAAACCGTTCAAAATAATAGTGTAAAAACGATACTTGCCTTATGGGGCAATACCGCGCCGAATGACAAAGGGCTAAACCAAGAATTAGCACTTGATTTAATAGAAAATTATTTCATATCTAAATAATGTTTTGTTTTTTCGCTTAAATTATTGTATTTTACATTAACATTTTTTTGTACAGGTGCTTTAAAATCAGATAATTCGAGGTTATTTACATTAACATAATGCCCATGACGGGTTAATTGTTCAATATTTTGAACTTTTTTATCCGTAACTTTATCTGCTATTGTTTTATGAATTTTAACTTCATCATTTTTAATATCGGCACTGCATTTTTTATTTTTATAAAATACCGTTTTATAGTAATTAATTTCATTATTATCAATTGAAATTTCTTTTGAATTATCAAAAAAAACCTCGCATTTTATCGGGGTATAATTACCTTGTTCATTTTTTAAAATAATTAATTTATAGCCTTCAAGGGTATAAAAAATATTCGATTTGACAATGCCTATGACGTCTTTTTGGCCGTCTTGATTAATATCATAAAAATATCCTGTCGCATTGACATCTTCAATTTCAAACTTATTTTCAACAAAATTTTTTAAGATAGCGCTCGCTTCTTTATCTCCGTTTGAATTAAAATTAAAATTTGCGCAATACGCGCATTGGCTCATAACAACCAGCAATAAAAGCAATTTTTTCATATATCTATTTTATCATATTGTTTTTTATGCGCAAATTTTTTTTGTCACATACGTTGTATCGCAAAATACTACTATTGTATTTTATTCAAAAAAATGGTAATATATCGCAAGTGAGGGAAAAAAATGGTAGATAACAGGGGTGTGTCCCCTATAACTACATATTTTAAAGCAGGCGATGCTTCCGGCATGGCCAATAAAATGTCCGAAGAAAAATACGGACAAGGCGGGGAATACTTTGTTAACGAAATGGAAGCAGAACAACGCCCCACAGAGGAATTTCAAGACCGCTCCGCCCAGCTTCGCGCCTCGCTTAACGGTTTGGCTGCGCAAAATGCGGGCTCTATTGAATTTTTGAAAAAAGTTAAAGAAAAAGAAAAAGAACATAAAGAAAAAAAGAAAA
>JAFVFO010000007.1 GCA_017475485.1 Candidatus Gastranaerophilales bacterium
AGCCGATGATGGGACTCGAACCCGCAACCTACGGTTTACAAAACCGTTGCTCTACCATTGAGCTACATCGGCATATCTACATATTATATATTATTAAGGACATGCTTAACTGTCAAGCATTATTTTTTGCTGTTTATTCAATTTGCTTGCAAAAATACTTTTTTTTGTAGTATTATAACTAATGTACAATTTCCCGTGTCGGATAAAGAATTATTAGTAGAAAGTTTATTAATGCAAGTAGCTAATGCTTTAAATAACACTATAAGAATTTTATTCAATCCTAAGGTAGAGACTTTCAAATTATTTGATTTTTTGATAGTTAAGTCTTCTAACGATAGGTATTTAGCCGAAATTGTCGAAATTTATGATGATAAATTTGATTCTTCTCAAAATGTTGCGAAATTAAGACTATTCTATAAAATTGCCCCTAATAATGAGGTAATGCCTTATGATAATTTTACACCTAATAAGGAGTGCGAAATTGTTAAAGTTAAACCTGATGAAGTCGAAAGTTTTATAAATCAGGATAAAGATACATTTATTTTTGCAACAAATACTAAAACCTCGCAGGGACTCAATGTACAATATGATTTCTTCAATAATAATGCGGTAATTCTTGCGGATAAAATTGAAAATGCCAATGCGGTTTCATTAAATCTTGCAAAGAAATTATCTTCCAAAAAACACACCGTAATTGTTGATTTTACAGGTGTTGTGGAATATGATGACGCAAAAAAAATTACGGCATGTAAAAACTTTAAAATGCCTTTGAATTTTTCTACGCTGGATTTGGTTTTTGACAGGTGTCTGTCTGATGCAAGTCTTGAATTTCAAGCTATAGGCCAAGAAATTATTAATGCAGTTAAGAAATATGCAAAAACTCAAGAGCTTGGTTTCATTCCGTTTAATGCTTTTGTAAATGTTATTTTACAACAGTATAAAGCTACACCATATCCTGAATTGCAGCTTTTATTGGCGCGCATGAAAAAATTCCAAATGAATAATATTTTTGCAAAAAATAAAAAAGATTATGAAACTTTAGCAAAAACTATTGAAAAAAATGATATTTCAATAGTTGATTTATCCGGATTAGACGGTATTTGGCAGAAGGCTTATCTTGAATATATTGTTGCAGATATTGATACGGATATATATTTAATTACAAGAATTAATGATGAAAGTTTTGATACAGATTTAATTAACAAAATATATAATTCAAGAAAAAATATTAAATTTGTACCTAACGTTTCATATAACTATTCGAAATTGCCTTCAATAATGCAATATTGTAAAAATTATATTTTAATGCCCAGCTTAAACCAAAGAAATGATTTTCTTGACGCTAATTTTGCGCTTGCAAATTTAATTTCTGACGGGTGCATAATTTTTGGCGAAAACACTGATAATTTTATATATTTAGCACGCGATTACGAACTTGAAATTCAAGAAAAACGCAAGAATTACAGAAAAATTGCCCTAAGCATGGCGCAGGTTGAAGATAACAAACCCGCAGAAGATTCTATTTCCGATTCACAAAAACTCGTTCAAGAGCTTTCAGACCTTGAAGAACAGTCTATTAAGGAACATCAGGAAGAAATATGCAAACAGGAACTGAGCGAAGAACCGCTTGAAGAAGTAAGCGAAGAAGTAAATAAACCTGTTGAAGAAGATGAATTCCAAGAAATTAATGAGCCGGCTAACGCTTCTGAAATTCCTCAGGAAATTCAAACAATTAGAAATATTCAAGAAGTAAAATTATCAAATGAGCCTGCTATAGCTCCTTCCGAACCGATTGTAAAAGAAATATCACAAGAAGTTGAAGTATCAAAAGATGATGAATTCGTAAAAATAGAAGAAGCTACCCAAGAAGATAAACAAGATGTATTTCAGCCTATAGTTGAAAAAAATACAATTATAACTACCTCTGAAGCTGTTGAAAATATTGAAGCAGAGCCTAAAATTCAAGAGGAAATCACAACTCCCGTTATAGAAGCTCCGCAAGAAATAATCGAGCAGCCCGTTGAGGTTGAACAAAATACCACAGAAGAAGTTCAAGAAGAACCCATAACATCTCAAGAAGTTCAAGAAATGCCCGCGGTATCTCAGGAAATTCAAAAAGAACCTTCAATAACGGAAGATACTCAACAGGAAATTATCCGCAAAGAAAAGGAAATTGATATATCGGATGAAGAACTTGATTTCTTTGAATTGTCTGAAAGTACTGCTGCGTTAGCAAATGAAGAGAATGTTGTTATAGATGATGTTGAATATAAGGTAAAATCTGACAATTTAGAAAATAACATTATAGAAACAAATGAAGATACTAATGAGGATGACGATTTGGATTTGTCTGAAATTGCTTCTAATGCTATTGAAAATAATTTTGAAGATATTATTAATTCAAAAAAAGATGTCAACAAACCAACCTTTGAAATTGATGAAAATACTACAATTCAGGTTGATTTAAACGAAGGAAAGAAAGAAAATCTGCCCATATTCAAGGAAGAAGAAGTTAAAGAACAAAAGGCATTGCCCGAATATGTTACAGGCGGTATCGTTGTTCATAATAAATATGGCAGAGGCGTAATTACTAAAATAATACAATATGATCAAAGACAGTTGTTACAAATTGACTTTGAAGAATCAGGCAAAAAATTATTAGACCCCAAAGTTGCCGAAATTCACATGGCTTAACAGATTAATAACCCATGGGTGACGAGAATAAACAATATGAGGCTACGGCGCAAAAGCTGAGAAAAGCCAGAGAACAAGGGCAGGTTGTAAAATCCAAAGATTTATCAACCGCAATTGCTATTGTCATAATGTTTAGCTTCCTCTATCTTATAGGGCCTTTTATATGGTCACAATTAAGTGCATTGTTTACCATTGTATATGAGCAAATTCCGAATAAACATCTTGAAGATATCGGCTATGCTTATTTATTTACAAAAACAGTTATCCCGACAGCACTTATTTTGCTCCCTATATTATTTCTTGCTTCTTTTACGGGTGTTTTGGGCGATATGGTGCAAATCGGGCCATTATTTACAACAAAGCCAATGGAATTTAGCGCTGAAAAATTCAACCCTACGAAGTATTTTAAAAATCTTGCCAGTCCTAAAACCTTATTTGATTTAATAAAAAATATTGTTAAAGTTGCAATATTGGGTATAATTGGTTATTTGGTCTATACTTCGCATTTTGAAGCCATTTTGATGCTTGCTGCGATTGATAATCATTTTGCGGTTTTAATCCAGTTTGGTTCTTTGGTTTTAGATTTCGTTCTTAAGGCAGGGATTGCATTTTTAATTATTGCAGCAGCCGATTACGGTGTTACAAAGTGGAAATTCCTGCAAGATCAAAAAATGTCTTTTAAAGAAGTTAAAGATGAATACAAAAACTCAGAAGGCGACCCCAATGTAAAAGCCGCACTGCGTCAAAGAAGACAGCAGATTTTACAGCAAAAAATGATGGATTCCGTTACAACATGCGATTTTGTTGTTACAAATCCAACCCATGTTGCGGTTGCAATTAAATATGACGCTGAAAAAATGGATTCTCCAATGCTTGTTGCAAAAGGTACAGAATTATTTGCACAAAAAATTAAAGAAATTGCACGCAAGCATGGAATTCCCATTATTGAAAATCCCCCCGTTGCCCGCGCATTGTTCAGGCTTGTTGAAATTAACAGACAAATTCCGCCCGACCTGTATAAAGCTGTAGCCGAAATTCTTATCTTTGTTTACAAACTCAAAAAAACTACCGCTCAAGAACAAGAACGTATTCAAAAAACCGCCCAAAAAAGGGGCGATATCCAAACCCAAGCGGAAATTCAAAAGAAGCGCGAAAAGTCGCTTGAGAAATTTAAAAATATGGAAAATGATGAAAAAATATAAACAGGACGGCTTTAAGCCGTCCTTGTGGAGAGAATTTTGTGTTATTAACCGCCAAGTAGTGATAATGCCAATTGCTGCGTTATATTTGAATTTGATAAAACCGCAACATTAACCTGCTGTAGTATTTGGCTTCTTGTCATAGATGTTGCTTCTTGTGCTATATCTGTATCTGTATATGGTAATTTTGCAGATTCCAATGATTCTACTCTCGTTGTTAAAGAATCGTAAGAACTTTCCATGCGGTTTTCGTAAGCGCCTAACAGCCCTCTTTGTGTAGCTATTTTTGAAATTGCGCTTTGAATTGTTGCCATATACGCTCTGCAATTTACATTCGTAGGTTTGAAACTCTTTGCTTCAAGGCCGTCTGTTTTACCTGCATATTTTGTCGGGCCTGCGTCGTCTTCTAAAGTATCTTTGTAAACATAACCGCCTGTGAATTCGTCAGGATTTCTGACGATAATTCTTTCTGTCGGAGTATCGCTTCCTTCGTATTCTTCTCCGTCATCCGCAAAAACCCATTTTTTAGTGGATGATGTATCAGGATTTGGTATAATGGCTCTTTTAACTCCGTCAACCGTTACTTCGTAAGAAGTTAAAACGTCAGGATCAAGGTTTTCCGGTAATTCTGCATTAAATGAGCTTACATGGCAATCGGTTAATGCGCTTGATATATTAAGGGCAGATGTTTCCTGATCAAAATCAGGCCCCATTTGCACAACTATAGATTCAACGGAACCATCCAGCATGCTCATGCCGTTAAAATTTGTACTTTCCGCAATTCTGTTAATTTCATTCAATCTTTCAATAATTTCTCTTATGGCTGCGGTTCTTGAATCTATGTCATTAGTATCGTTTGCCATATTTGTTAAAAGATCGTTAATTCTTTGAAAATGGTCGTTAATTGTTACCATGCCGTCTTCTGCAATTGTTAAAAAACTTTTTGCGGTTTGAATATTTTGCATAGCCTGCTTAGAGCCAAGGATTTTGGCTTCCATATTTTGCGAAATAACCAATCCTGCAGCGTCATCTCCTGCTTTATTTATTCTTTGGCCTGTAGATAATTTTTGAAAAATGCCGCCAAGGCCGTCTGTAACTTTATTAAGCTGCATTCTTGTAGAATAGGCTGCTATATTTGTACCTAATGTAATTGGCATTTTTTTCTCTCCTTCTGGTTTCTGTATCGTTTAAATTTCCTTATACTTTAGTTGTAAATTTTTATACTTTAGTATGATTAATTCCCGTAAATCCTTGGGAAATCTGCATTTTTAGTACTTAACATTTATTTTAAAAAATCATCTATATGTATTAGGGTTTATGGTAAAATCATGTTATGCCGCATTTCTTAATAAAAAACAGTGAAATAAAATCAAACCATATAGAACTTTGTGATGAAAATACATTGTTCCATATTACAAAAGTGCGCAGGGTAAAAATTGGCGAAAAAATAAAGTTTATTGATGAAGCGCACAATGTTTATGATTGCAAAATAACGGAAATCAATAAAAAATCACTACTTGCCGAAATTTTATCTAAAAACATTTCTAACAGAATTTTAAAATATGATATTTCATTAATCGAAGCGATTTTAGCACCCGACAGTCAAAATCTTTTAATCGCAAACGCAACCCAAACAGGCGTTAAAAAGATTTATCCCGTTGTATCGGATAATGTTTCTTACAAAGCGTCAGATGACAAAATAATAAAATGGCAAAAAATTGTATCCGAAAATTTTAAGCAGTGCGAACGTGCCGATATGGCAAAAGTTGAAGATATTGCGCCGTTAATCGGAACAATTAAAAAATTTAAAAAAGAAAATGTTTTAATATTTTCCGAAAAAGATGTAAATATCTCATTAAATAATTCCATAAAAGATATTGATAAAAATTCTGAAATTGCTATTGTTATCGGGCCGGAAGGCGGTTTTTCAGAAGATGAGTTTGAATATTTCAAAAAAGAAAATTATAAATTAATTTCCTTGGGCAATATGATATATAAAGCCCCTAATGCAGTGGTTGCCGGTGTTTCAAACATTGTATCGAGGTTAGATGATGAATGATGACCTGCTTATATCGCTTAGCAATATTTTTGAAAAATATTCTTGTTTTTTGGTTGGCGGTTATTTAAGAAATTATTTTATAAATAAAGAAATTTCTTTTGATAGAGATATTGCGGTAATTGAAAAATCAAAGGAATTGGCGCTTGATATTGCACAAAAAACAAACGGCACTTTTATAGAGCTTGATTGCGAAAATGAAATCTATAGAGTAGTTTTGCCCGATAAAAAAAATTATTTTGATGTTTCAAGAATATTAAATGATGATATTAAAGCAGATATCAAAAGACGAGATTTTACAATAAATTCAATATTTTATGACCTAAATAAAAAAGAATTTCTTGATTATTCAAATGGAATAAATGATATTAAAAATAAAATTATTAAAACAATTAATTTGAATAACTTAAAAGATGACCCCTTAAGGATGTTAAGGCTGTATCGTTTTATTTCAACAACCGGTTTTAGTGCCGATACAGAAACAGAGAATTTTTGCAAAAATAATTTTCATCTTGTAAAAAATTGCGCAATAGAGCGCATTAATACGGAAATTATTCACATCTTTGAAGGGGAAAATATTGCAAATACGCTTTTAATAATGGCGCAAGATAACGTATTGGAGCAAATTTTTCCGTTTGTTAAAGAAATTAAAAAAATTCCCCCCAATTCTCATCATCATCTTGATTTATTACATCATTCCATTGAAACGGTAAAAAATATCAGAATAAATAAACCTTTGTTGAAAATTGCCGCATTTTACCATGATATCGGAAAGCCGAAAACTTGGACAATTGAAGAAAACGGAAGACATCGTTTTATCGGGCATGATAACCTTGGCGGGGTGCTTGTCTGCGAGGAATTAAAACATCTTAATTTTTCAACAAAAGCTATTAATTATATTTCTAAAATGGTTAAAAACCATATCTATCCCGCGGCATTGGTAAATAATGATGATACTCAAAAGGCCTTTGCCCGATTTGTCAGAAAAATCGGTGAAGATACACCTGATTTAATTGAATTATCAAGGGCAGACAGATTATCTGCGCAAGGGCCGGATATATCACCTGAAATGGTTGAGCGCGCACTTTGTCATCTTGATAATCTTTTAAATTATTATAATAAAGTAATAAATGAAGTAAAAAACCCAAAAAGCCTTCTTAACGGCCGGGAAATAATGACCTTGCTTAATTTAAAGCCTTCGCGCAAAGTGGGCGAAATAATTGAAGCATTAATTGAACAACAATTGATGAATAAAGTTACAACCAAAAAAGAAGCAATAGAATTTGTTAAAAATACTTTTTAATTTATATATTTTTGCAAAATAAAAAGCCGTTAAAGCTAACTTCAACGGCACTTAAAATTAAACAATAGAGGAGAATAAGGAAAAATTCACTTACTCTTGCGCGAACATTTCTGCTGCAAGAGCATATTTTGCATCTGCTGCGAAAAATCCGGGTAACTCTTCATCAAGGGCATCTACATAAATGCCAACTCCGTCTTCAAATTCACCCATCATGGCTTCAATGTCTGCAATTCTTCCTGCTGATAAATATTCAGCAGGGTCAATTTCTTTCTTTTCTGCAGGTTTTACAAATGCTAAATTTTGTGCGCCTGCAATGTTCATAGCATTAAATACAGCTTCTGCATCTACATTTTTTACTTCACTACCAACATTTAATTTAACCGCTTCTTCTTTAGCTTCGCTTTTCTCTGCATTATTCTTTTGGGCGTTTAAACCGAAATTCCCAAAAACTACTTTGTTAAGTTCCATTGTCGTGCTCCTTATTGTCATTCTATTGTTTATTGCTTACATAATGAATATCGTCACACTTTCAATTAAACTTTAGGATTTAAAGTAGTTTTGTTACATAAGTTAACATAATTATTATTTATATAGATGTAGCAAGGATTTTGGGCTTATATTTTATATATTGTTTGATGTATAAATTAAATTGTTAGGTTTGAATTTAAGTTAAAAAAATGGGCGATTTATCATAACCGCCCATATATCAAAACATAAAATTAAATTTTAATGCCCAAGCCCGCCAAAAGGACATGTCCAGGTAGTTGTGCCATTATTAGTGGTTGAAGTACACATATGCGCATACAATGCTCTTAATATTCCATTTGTAGTTGGTGCAACACCATTTGTAACAGAGCCGCTTTGCCCATTAATTAATTTCCAAGACCAACCACCAGAACTATTCCATGTCCAATAAGAAGTTGCAGGAATA
>JAFVFO010000003.1 GCA_017475485.1 Candidatus Gastranaerophilales bacterium
ATCAAAACGGATTTATCTTCCGCAATATAATAAAATTCGGAATACAGCTCTTTTTCTATATCAGAAGAAAATACCTTTTTCTGTTCGTTAATATATGAATCTTTTTCATCATAAATATATTTATTGCCGTTTTTAAAATTCGCACATTCTAAGGGCGGAAGGTAGTTTTTTGCTCCGGCTTTTTCCCTTGCATATTTAGACCACTCATAACCGCAAAATTGAATAATTCTGTCTTTTGGAATATCTTTTAAAATGGATATACCGTAAGGATTTAATTTTTTCTTTTGAACATCAAATATTGTATTAGGAATATCACCTAAAGAAACAAATGAATTATTGACTGTCATTTCGTTTTGGCTTGTATTGTAATTTTTAAATAAAAATATTGGTTTTGAATATTTTCTGTTATACAAACTTGTTGAAAGCCCATGGTCTGCAATTATAAATATCATTGAATTATCATAGACTTTTTGTCCTTTTAATTTATCTAAAATATATGAAACAATCTTCAAATTACCAATAGCGGTATCTATTAAAGAAGCCTTGGGGTTATAAGTTATATTTTTATTCATTCTTGCACCGGGATGTACCCCGACAAGGTGCAAATATTTATATACAGGCTTATTTGTAAAATTAATTTCACGTTTTAAATGATTAAAATAATGCGTTTCATATCCGCTTAATTCATAATTTACCAAATTGACCTGCTTATTTAAAAACATTTTAGCTAAAATTGGAGAATATTTAAAAACAACCGTATAGCAAAAATTTACCTCACCTGCATTACTATAGGGATTAGAGCCATTAAAATACAATCTGTCATTTAATTTATTTTGAATGAAATATTCTTTGTTCTTTTCTTTATATTCATTCATAGTAATAGTATTATCATAGGGAATACCTGATTGTATAAAAGGTACAGACATTAAAGTTGTCGGAAATCTTCCTATTGAATTATGGTAATAGGTAAAATCTTTAAGCTCTTTTTTAATTTTTTCGCCTTCCTTGAGTTTAAAAACATCATCCAATAAATCAATAGGAAAAGCGTCAAGCACAATAATCAACACATTATCTTTATTTGAAAATGTATAATAATTATTTTCGGGTTTTTTATTATTTTCCGAATATAGCTGTTTTTTAGAAGCTATTGTTTTTTCATTCAGAACATTTATAGCCCCAAAGGCACTGTTTATTAATTGAAAAACCAATATAAATAAGCAAATTTCTTTTGTTTTATCGAATATTTTTTTATTATATTTAAACAATAAAAACCCGAATGCTATCCAAACAATTGTTTCTGCAATTATCGGCAAAATATATTTGTTCCATTTAATAGCACTGCCATCTATTACGCCAAAGCCGTAATTAATCAAATTACCTTCTATAAAAATTAAAATCGTTAGAAATAAGATAATTGAATTAAATATTTTTAAAAATTTCTCATTTGCAAATTTTTTAACAGCAAAAAATATTATTCCAAATACAACAAATAAAAATAGAGCGCAGGAAAATATAAAAGTTTCACAATTTACTTCTAAAATATTATTCAAATATGTATTTAAAGGTGCAAAAACAAAAAACGTGAATAAAAAAGTTAAATAAATAAGCCAATCTTTCATAACTCCTCTTTTTCGTTTTGCCGTATGTTAATATGTCAAATTATATCATAAAATAACCACATGTTTAATGTAATTATTAAGGCTTATTTTTATAATTACCTACAAAGAAAGGGGTAATTATGACATTTAATCCATTAAAAGAAAAGGGGCTTGCGCTTGAAAAACAATTGAGAAATTGGCACCAGATTGTTGCAAAACCATATAAAAAACAGCTTGTTGACTGCTACAGCAGAACCCGCCAAATTTTAATGAACGGTATAGAGGTTGAATCCTGGGGTTTTAAACATCAATTTAACAGGTTTATGAACCTTGACAGTGAAGATAAAGCAAATATTTCAAGACTTGGCAGAATTGAAAACCAGCAGCAAATGACCTGCAACTGGTTGTCACCTGCCAATCAAACCGTTTTGGAAACAACTTTAGGCTACGAGCAGGTTGCAGTTGACCTGACGGCATGGCTATCTCAAAATGAACCTGATAAATACGTCAAAGAAACATTTGACTTTGGTTTATTGGAAGATTTTGACCATTTATACAGATATTCTCAATTTGCGTACATGGAAGAAGGCTTAGAACCTAATGATATTGTACAGGGAAAAACAGATATTATTCTTGGCAGACCTACGCAACATCATCATAACTGTAACGGTTTAAGGCTTCGCAAGCATTACGATAAAAATACCGCTTCACCCCAAACAAAAATAAATATTTTAACCGTTTTATCCGCAGAGCAACAAACGCATAATTTTTACTCAGAACATGGGTTTATGTATGGCGACCATATTTTAAGAGAAACTTACGCAGAAATAAAAGATGTTGAAGAAGAACATGTAACAATGTATGAATCATTGATTGACCCTAATGAAACAATGTTTGAAAAATTATTGCTCCATGAATTTTGCGAAGTTTGCAATTACTACACCTGTTTAGAAGATGAAACGGATGAAAATTTGAAAAAACATTGGGAAATTTTCTTAGACATTGAACTCGGACACTTGCAAACAGTTTGCGAAATATTTAAAAAATATGAGAAAAAAGACCCTGAAGAAGTTATAGGTTCAGAAATTATAATACCATGCCGTTTTAAATCTCAAAAAGGGTATGTTCAAAAAATTCTTGAAAAAGAAATCAATAAGCGCCTTGCACCAAATGGCGAATTTTATAATTCGTTTGATGAAATTCCCTCTGATTGGGCAAGTTATAAAGTACAGCAAAAAGTCGGAGAAATTTCAGCACCAAGCGAAAATTGCATTAATTTAATTGAAATATATTGCGACAGAGATATTGTAAGGGCAAGTGACGAATTAAAAAATAAAGAAACAAGTCTGCTGGAAAAAGGTCTGCAAAAAACCGCAGCGGCTAATAATACGGTGTATCCCGATAAACTTCAGGAAATGATACAAAAACATAAAAAACGGAAAAACCAAAAAGAAACATTGATATAAATAATTTAAAAAGGCTTTTGAATTTTCAAAAGCCTTTTGTTATAATAAATTCAACATATAATTTAGGTTGACGGTATGAAGTATAAATTATTTGAAACAAAGTTTTACGGGGATAATACAGGACATCTGATTTCTTTTGAAAAAGGGGTTAATTGTCCTTTTGATATAAAAAGAACTTTTTATATTTTTGACACCATTCCAAACAAAGTAAGAGGACAACATGCCAATCGCAACTCGGAATTTATATTAATTGCAATTTCGGGAAGCTGTAAAATCAGAATAGATGACGGCACAACACAAGAAATTGTTGAATTAAATACTCCTCATAAAGCCCTTTATTTGGATAAAATGATATGGAAAGATATGTATGATTTTTCATACAATGCAATATTATTGGTTTTAACAAATACCATATATGATGAAAGCGAATACATCAGAGATTATCAGGAATATTTAAAAGAAATTAAATCCGGAGATTAAATGACTAATTATTTATATAATATTGATTTTTTAAGGTTTATTTTCATCCTTATAATAATGTACGGCCATACTCTTGGTTTTTTGCAGGAAAAGTGCAATCCTGAATTAATTTCTTCGCTTTTAGGACAATCAAGTGTTGCTTCTTATGTAGGTATAGCTTCGTTTTTTATTTTAAGCGGATATTTTCTTTATAATTCATATTTAAAACACCAAGAAACCCAAACAAAGGATTATTTTATAAGAAGGGTTTTAAGACTTTGGCCAATGCTTTTGGTATCGGGTGTTGTTCTTATTATTGCGGGTAAATTTAATCGTATGGATATGCTCGGCTTGTTTTTTATCAATGCGGGCACAGGGCTTGTAAATAAAGGGTTATACAACGGTGCAAGCTGGTTTATCTGTGTATTATTATTTGTCAGCACATTTTACTATTTTATAATTACTTCCTGCAAGGAAAAATATGTTTTATTTATTTGCTCATTGTTTTCTTTTTGGGGTTATGCCTCAATCAGCAGTTCTATAGAAGAAAGTAAAATGGCCGTTTCGTTAATCGAAGGCAGTAATTGGCTTACTTTGGGAATGGTTTTGGGGCTGTCTAATATTGCACTTGGAATTATAATTGCTATTCTTATAAAAAATTACAAAAGTATTGATATAAAATTAAAAACCCCTGTAAAATTATTAATAACAATAGGAGAAATAAGCCTTTTCGGATTCATTCTATCCCATATTCTTTTCAATAAACATCCTATAATGATTTTGCCGTATTGGGAATTTTTATTTATTATATTATTTTTGTTATTTATCTTTAAAATGGGATATTTTTCAAAAATTCTTAATTGCAAATTCTCAAAAATATTGGGCGGATGCACTTATAGTATGTATATTTTACATCTTCCCGTTTTATATTTCTTAAATAAATATATTTTTAAAACCACGCAAAATGCAAGCTGGAAATTGATAGTCTTGTATCTGTTTATCTGCACAGTTATAGGTATATTGGCGCATATATTCATTGAGCGGAAAATAAATAAATTGATTGATAAAAAATATTTTAAAAAGGAAAACCATGGTTAAATTCTTAGATTTATATAAAATCAACCAACAATACAGGAAAGAAATTGATGAAAAAATAAGCTCTGTACTTAATTCAGGGTGGTATTTATTAGGAAAAGAAGATGAAAACTTTGAAGCTGATTTTGCAAAATATTGCAATACAAAATATTGTATAGGCTGTGGTAACGGGCTTGATGCACTGTCTTTAATTATTAAGGCCATGGGTTTTGATTATAATGATGAAATAATAGTTCCTGCAAATACATATATAGCTTCAATTCTTGCAATTTCATATAATAATTGCAAACCTGTTTTAGTAGAACCCGATATCAATACATACAATATTAATCCTGAATTAATTGAAGAAAAAATTACAAACCGCACGCGCGCAATTATGGTTGTTCATTTGTACGGGCAAGCGGTTGAAATGGATAAAATTTGGGAATTGGCCAAAAAATATAATTTAAAAATTATTGAAGATTCCGCTCAAGCCCATGGCGCAATATATAAAGGAAGAAAAACAGGCAATTTAGGCGACGCTTCGGGGTTTTCTTTTTACCCGGGAAAGAATTTAGGCTGTTTAGGTGACGGCGGGGCTGTTACAACAAATGACGAACAATTGGCAAACAAAATAAAAGCCTTAAGAAATTACGGTTCTAACGTTAAATATCATAATATTTATCAAGGTGTAAATTCAAGGCTGGATGAGCTTCAAGCGGGAATTTTAGATGTTAAATTAAAATATCTGGATAAAGAAAATCAAAGACGCAGAGAAATTGCAAACTATTACTTGGAAAACATAAAAAATGAAAAAATAATTTTAAGGAAATCTTATGACGAAAGTGCAAACGTATGGCATATTTTTCCTGTCAGAACAAAAAACAGAGATGATTTTCAAAATTATTTAAAAGAAAAAGATATTCAAACCTTAATTCATTACCCGATACCGCCTCACAAACAGGTTTGTTATAAAGAATGGAATAACCTTTCTTTCCCCATAACGCAAACCATACACGATACAATAATAAGTCTTCCGATTTCACCCGTTATGGAAGATAGTGAGGTTGAATACGTTGTAAAAACAGTTAACGCTTATTAATTATCTTAAGCCCATAACAAGTACACAAATCAATATCCAAGGCAGAATATATTTTAAAACAAACGATAGCAGTTTTGCAAAAATACCTTCACCAAATGCTTCTTTTTGTATATGTTTTGCACCCCATGCCACAATCAAACAAATTGCAATTGTGCAAATCGGCATTAGGATGTTTGAAGTTAAATAATCTAATAAATCAAAGAATGTTTTATCCATTATCTTAAAGTCAGCCAAAACACCGAAAGATAATGAGGCGGGGATTGAAATAATACCTATCAAGAAAAATAAAAGCAAAGACGCTTTTTTGCGCGGCATTTTGAAATAGTCGCAAAAACAGGAAATTCCACCTTCCAATAAACTTATACCTGACGTTACAGCCGCAAAGAATAAAAGTACAAAGAATAAAACCGCCAAAATTCTTGCATAAGGCAGGGTTGTAAAAATTTGAGGTAAAGATATAAATACTAAAGTTGCACCTGCAGTAGGTTCAATATGATTTGTAAACACAATAGGGAAAATCATAACTCCTGCTAAAATTGCAACTATGGTATCAAAAAAAATTAAAGTGTAAGATGATTTAATTATATTAGTATCTTTTTTTAGATAACTGCCGTAAGTCATCATAATTCCTATACCGATACTCAAGGTAAATAATGCCTGACCCAATGCCGCCAATATCATTTCGGAAGAAAATTTAGAAAAATCCGGCTTAAACATAAACTCTATGCCTTCTTTTGCACCGGGTAAAGTCAGCGCATAAATTGCTAATATCAAAAGCATTATACCAAACAAAGGCATCATAAAATTATTTGCCTTTTCAATACCTTTATTTAACCCGATATATGGAAATAAAAGCGAAAATAAAAGATAAATTAAAGTTAAAATAACAGGTATTAAAGGGCTTGCATTGAGGGTTGTAAAATATTGAGAAAAATCATTCGGAATATTATTTCCTAAAAACACCCAAATATAATTTAATATCCACCCGCCTACAACAAAATAAAAACAAGGAATTAAAATTGAAGTTATTAAGCAGAAGAAGCCAAATATTTTAAATTTTGGATTTATGCTGTTATATATTGTTATAGGATCACCCTTGTAATATTTGCCTGTAGCAAGTTCAACACTTAAAGGAATAACACAGACTAGAGCAATGATTAAAAGATAAGTTATTAAAAAAACGGCCCCGCCATACTGCCCCATAATATATGGAAATCTCCAAATATTACCAAGCCCTACGGCACTTCCGACGCTTGCTATTATAAAACTTAAATATGAGCTCCACTCCGGTCTTTTATTTTCCATAAAATAAGGATATCACTTAATGGGCTTTCTTCCAATCCTTTATTTTTTGTAATTTATCTTTATATTTAATTTCCAGACCTTGTTCTGTCGGAATATAGTATTCTCTATCTTTTAAACTGTCAGGCAGACACTGCATGGAAGTTATTTTTTCCTTAGTATCATGGGCATATTGGTATCCTGCGCCATAATTTAATTCTTTCATCAGTTTTGTGGGCGCATTTCTTATAATTAAAGGAACAGGTTCAGCTAATTGCTCAATTGCGTCTTTTCTTGCCGTTAAATAAGCAACTTCCATGGCATTTGATTTTGGCGCCATAGACATGTAAATAACAGCCTGAGTTAAATTCACGTTGCATTCGGGCATTCCGATATAATGACAGGCATGATAGGCAGCAACTGCAAGTTCTAATGCCTTAGGGTCTGCTAAACCAACGTCTTCCGAGGCAAAGCGAATTATTCTTCTTGCAACATATAATGGGTCTTCCCCTGCTTCAAGCATTCTTGCAAGCCAATAAACAGAAGCGTCGGGGTCTGAATTTCGCATGGATTTATGAAGAGCTGAAATTATATTATAATGTTCTTCTCCTGATATATCATACATCAGAGATTTTTTAGAAATACATTGTTCTAAAATATCTTTATTGACCGTAATTTCGCCATTTTCATTATCGCCGTTTAATATAACCATTTCAAGGGTATATAGTGCATTTCTTGCGTCCCCGTTAGCAAAGTTTGCAATGATATTTAAAGTTTCATCATCAATATTTATTTTATATGACCCAAAGCCTCTTTCATCTTTAATGGCGCGTCTTAAAAGCTCAACTATATCAGGTGTTTCAAGTCCTTTTAAAACAAAAACCTTACATCTTGATAAAAGTGCCGAATTGACCTCAAACGAAGGGTTTTCAGTTGTTGCACCAATTAAAATAATGCTTCCTTTTTCAACATAAGGCAAAAACGCGTCTTGCTGGGCTCTGTTAAACCTATGTATTTCATCAACAAAAACAATAGTTTTTTGGCCCATTTTTCTGTTTTGCTCTGCATCTGCCATAACTGTTTTTATTTCTTTAATGCCTGATGTTACGGCAGAAAATTCTATAAAACTTGAATTTGTTTTATTGGCAATAATTTTAGCTAAAGTAGTTTTGCCAACCCCGGGCGGGCCCCAAAAAATTAAAGATGAGATATTATCATTTTCAATTAGTTTTCTTAGAATTTTGCCTTCCGAAATTAAATGTTTTTGCCCGAAAAATTCATCTAAATTTCTTGGGCGAAGCCTTGAAGCTAAAGGCTGGTTTTTATTATCTTCAAAAAGTGATGTTTGTTCCATAATTGGATTATAGCATGATTTTGGAATAAATTTTATAAAAGGGCTTGAATATTAATAAATTCAAGCCCTTATGCTTTTAATTCATAAAATGCGAAGCTATTGCCATTATTATGGTTAATATAACGGTAAAGGCAATAGGGAAAAGCCATTCTGAATTATCTTTCAGAAATTTCATAATTTTTCTCCTATTTATTATCTGTTCAATTTTTAAATAGGATTTTTCAGGGTGCTCTTGTATAAATTATGTGTTCAAAATTAAAAGCTGAAAAATTACGGTAAGAGAAGTGTTTTGAGATTTTTTTGAACGCATAATTTATTTTTAATAAATCATTTTTTTTGAAATTTTTTAAAAGATTGTTATTTTGATTATTATTTTGAATATTGGTTATTTCTTGGTTATTATTTTGAGCAAGGGCTGAATTATCGTGATAATCAACACTTTGAACAGATTTAGCAGAATAATAAGAATAAGAACTGTTTGCAAAATGTGCTTCAAAATTATCTTTTAATAAAAAGCAAAAAGCAAAATACAGAAATATTAACAATATTCTTAAAATCTTCATAGTGAAAGTTTACTACAAATTAAAAATTAAATCATTAATCAAAATTGAAACATAGTTTAATTATATGTTAGTATAATATTTAAATGAAAAAAGATGTTTTAGCATTAATAATTTTAACCTGCATATATATTATCGTTTTTCTCGGTAATTTTATTACCATTTTATTTAATTCAAGTTTTAAAATCAATAATTATAAAGAAAAACCCGAAAAAGACACTGTTAATATTGTTTTTATTACGGATAAAAATTATGCTGTGCCCCTTCAAACCGCAATTAAATCAGCAATTTATAATAAAAATAAAGAAAGCAAGTATCATATTTTTATAATCGGAGCACAATTAGAAAATGAAGATACAATAAAACTTCAATCACTTGAAAATACCGATACAAAAATAACGATTTTAAATCAAAAAAATATTTATAACATCGTTAAGAAAAAACATCACTATGTTTCAAGGGCGGATTTATTCAAGTTTAATTTGGCAAAAATATTTCTAAAATTCGATAAAATTCTATACCTTGATTGCGATATTATAATTAACAAAGATTTATCGGAACTTTATAACACTGATTTAGAGGATAATTACGCGGGTGCTGTTCAAGATATTGGTTTTATTAACGGCAGATTAAATTTTGATTTTTATTTTAACAACGGGGTTATGCTTTTAAACCTAAATAAAATGCGGCAAGAACATGTAATGTTAAAATTATTATTCTATAAAATTTATAAAGCGTCTGAAGAATTTATGACACAGGATTGTTTTAATGCTGCATTTAAAGAAAAGGTTAAACAGCTTCCGTTAAAATATAATGTTTTCACATGCAGATTTAAAGAAACGGAACTCAAAAATATAAATGACGCCGTTATTATACATTTTACAGGCGAAAAAAAGCCTTGGAAAAATAAAGAAATTGAATATAGCTACATTTGGGAAAAATATTCAAAATTAAAATGACAATATTAACAAAAAAACCTCTAAAACTTTTAAATACGGCTGTATTTTTGCAACAGCAAAGATATCTTCTGCCTGTTAGTTTTTTATTTTATTTATATAACGGCTTAAATTTAAGCGATTTCATATTTTTTCAAGGAATTTTTTACTTTGTGTGTTTAATTTCCGAAATCCCTGCAGGCTACTTGGGAGATATCTTTAAAAGAAAAAACATTTTAATTTTTTCATACCTTTTATTTTTATCAAGAATTACACTTTGGATATTTTTTAAGGGATATTGGATTGTTTTAATAGGAGAAATTCTCTACGGCCTTTCTAAATCTTGCTATAGGGGTGTATCGGATGGGTACATTTATGATTATTTAAAAACTAAAAATATTGAAAACTCCATGCTTAAAAGATACGGAAAATATAATTTTTTCATGTCTTCAGGTTGCGCCATAAGTGCAATTTTAGGAGTAGCGTTATATAAATATTTTAATTTTAAAATATTATTAATTCTTGAATTTATAATTCATACAATTGCAATTCTATTGTTAATATTTTTACCCCAAATTCCGCATATTCAGGTTAAAAAAACTACTTTTAAAGTTCATTTTTTAAACATCATAAATACGATAATTACAACCCTTAAAAATAAAAATATTAATCTTGAAATCTTCTATAGTTCAATTTTGGTCGGAACAACAAGCATTTTTGTATGGAATTTTCAACCGGCAATGAAATTGGCAAATGTTGCAATTGTTTTATTCGGGGTTATATATTTTATAAATCACACTACAAGAGCATTTGCCTCATTATATGCACAAAAAATAATAAATATAATCAACTTTAAAAAACTCGGGCTTTTGGTGTGGGTTTGTTATATGTTTTCTTTTTTAATCATTATTTTAAACAGAATTTATATCAACCCTGTTTTTTGCTTTATATCTTTAATCATAATCTGCCTTGCAATAGGCATGCAAATGGCATATAACGTATCAACAACATCATTGGTGCATAAATATGCCAAAAACAAAACACGCGCCACAACATCATCCGTAAATTATATGATTGCGGGCTTTTGTTCGAGTGCATTTTTAATGCTTTTTAAAAATTTAATTGACTACATTAGCCCTTCAAAGGCATTTTTAATATATGCCATTTGTTTTGCTTTTGTTTTATATCTGCCTTATAAAATTTCCAAAAAAGAACTATAGCATTGTTTTTCTTAATTCGTCGCCTGATTTTGAAGAAAGATAGCAAGGAGCTATGTCAAAAACGGTTTTTGCGCCTGTTTGTCCTTCTTGATTTAATCTATAGCATGCTCTTGCATAGGCAACAAGCACACAAGAAGTAAATTCAGGGTTTGAATCAAGTTTTAAGTTATATTCAATAACATGTTTTGTATTTTCACTTGTTTTTCCACACCTGATAACACTTCCGCCATGGGGAATACCTGAATGGTTTTTATCTAATTCTTCTTGTGTTATAAAATGAACGGTTGTATCATAATCTATAAAATAATTAGGCATAGTTTTAATTTCACGCTCTATTCTTGCCTTATCAGCCCCTTCTTTTGCCACAACGTAACATTCTCTTGTATGTTTTTCGCGAGTTGAAAGCACAGGGTTTTCACCGTTTTTAACTTTTTCAATTGCACTTAATACGGGAACTGTATATTGTTTAGCGTCTTGCACCCCTTCAATTCTTCTGATTGCATCAGAATGTCCTTGGCTGACCCCTCTGCCCCAAAAAGTGTAATCAGCACCTTCCGGTAATATTGCATTAGCATACATTCTGTTTAGCGAAAACAAACCCGGATCCCAGCCGACTGAAATTATACCGAGCTTACCTGATTTTTTAGCTTCCGTATCTACATTTTTAAAATGTTCGGGGATTTTTGCATGGGTATCAAAACTATCTACAACATTAAACATTTTAACATATTCAGGGGTTTGTTTCGGTAAATCTGTTGCACTTCCCCCGCATAAAATTAAAACATCAATTTTATCTTTATATTTTGCAATTTCAGATACATTAACAACGGGAGTATCGGAATTTACCTTTAGGGTTTTTACATCACGTCTTGTAAATATATAACAAAGCTCCATATCAGGGTTTTGCTTTATTGCGTTTTCAACCCCGCGTCCTAAATTACCGTAGCCTAATATTGCAATTTTCATAATTACTCCTTTTTAAAATATATTTTTTATAATATCGCAAAAGAATAATTATGAAAATATATATTAGCTTAAATTATCACTGCTCATTAATACAAAACCGCGCCAGTTTGTAACGTTATAATGTTCGTTAACATAACTGCCTCTTTGACCGCTTTTATAGGTGTTACCTTCAATTGTATTAACACTGCCGTCTGCATTTACACCGGTTACAATCCCTATGTGGCCTGCTCTGCCGTTATGATTATATAAAATGAAATCACCCGGTTGAACTTGGCTTGAATCGGTTGTGAATACATCATGTTCTTTCGCCCAGCTGTCTATAGTAGGACAATAAGCAGTATTCGCACAGCTATTATAGAAATCTCCGGGGGTTGAATCTTTGCCGTATGTCATTGCGGTAATAAATGTTGCAAAATCAGCACACCAAAGTCCGTCATCAAATTGATAGCCTTCGCCTCTTATTATTTGCCTCATTGACGCTTCGTTATTGCCCGCATAAGTGCGCGCAAGTTCAATCATTTCTTCGCCTTTATTTTTAAGGCTGTTATCGCGCTGTGTTTTTTCTTGCTTTTTGATACATAATTGTTCATTCAACTTATCAAGGTCAGCTTGCGCAATTTCAAGTGCAGCTTTTGCTTGCTGAAGTTTTGTTTCTTTTAAACCTTCAAGGCTTTCTTTTATTTGTTCAGAATCATCCAAAATTCCCTGCAGAGCGGGATTGTTGCTTAATGCAGTATTTTCAAGCTCTGTCTTTTTATCATTTAATCCTTTTAAATCTTCGTTTTCCAGCTTATCCAATTCTTCTTCAAGTGTTTGAAGTTTTGGATTTAAAGTTTCATTAAGAATTTTTTCATCTTGTTCTTTTTTGGCTTTTGCCTGAGCAATTAAACTTTCAAGTTCAAGTTTTTTGTCTTTAATTTCCTGCTGTTTTTCAGGATTATCCGAATATTGTGAAACATCGGGAAGCCCTGAAAGCGCATTTTCAAGACCCATAAGAACCGCTTTATCTTCTTGAATTAAATAATTTTGATTTGTGATTTTTGAATTTTGTACTTGAATTAATTGTTTTTGGGTTGCAATTTCTTTTTCTTTATCGCTAATTGCGCTATATGTATTTGAAATTTCTTCTTTTTGATTATCTTCAACAAGGGCCAAGATATTTTGTTGAGATAAATCATACGCTGTCTGCATTTTTTGGATATCTTCATCCTGACCTTGCAAAATCATTGCAAGGTTATCCTGCGCAGTTTTAACAGCCTGCTCTTTTTTAGGTTTGACCGTTTCAAGCTCCGCTACGGTCATTTCTTCATAAGTTTTTTCTTCAAGGGACTTTTGCTTAACCGAAGTGTTTGAATAATTACCGTATCCCCCGCCGGTACTTGTTGTACGGCCTGTTGAAGATACCGGTGTACTTTCTTTTGATACATTTTGTGTTTCGGTTTCTGTTTGAAGAATATTTTCTTCAACATCATCCCCCAGCGGGTCTGTGCTGACAAAATATTCAAAATTGCCTTCTTTAATAGCATTATAAACGGTTTGTAAATCTTCAAGAGTAATTGTATCGTTATCGCCCTTTACAAAACCTTCAAACTGCTTCTTTTCTTCGTCCGATAACGTGCCGTCGCCGTCTATATCAAGCATTGTGATAACATCGGAATCTTGATACATTTCTTCTTTGAAATTTTCTGTTTGATAAATATTTTGCACACCCATTGCTATGCTATCAAAAGAAATTTCGCCCTGCTCATTTGCAATATTGTTAAAATATCCTTGAACTTCGTCAATATCCAAATCTCCGCTAAAATCAGCGTCAAGCGCAGATACAACTTGCTCATCCTGCATCATTTCATTAATAATCGCGCTCATTAAATCTTCGTCTGAATTTTCTTCTTGTGTTTCTTCTGATTCTTCCGTATCATATCCGGAAAATTCTTCAGGCTCGGGCTCTTTTTTAACCAATTTTCCGTCAACTAACTGCATGGATAAAATTTCATTCAAACTTATGTTTGATATGGTTGAATCGGCAATATTTTCCTGCATTAAATAATCTTTAAATTCACTGCTGTGCGCAAAAATGCTAACCTTTTTGTTTTCATCAAAAGGTACATATTCCCCCGTTTTTTCGGCTTCTTTTTGCTCTAAATATGTTATAAAACCGGCTTTAATTGTTTCAAAATTCATTGCACACCCTTTTTCCTTAACAGATATAACGTCAAAAAATAAAAAAACTTTAATTTTCTGTAAAATATATTTATTTATGGGTTTTAAATATTCAAAAGGGAAAACCATGCAAATTTCGTCAGTTAATATAATTAATTTTCAAAAACAATATAAAGCCAAAGACATCTTAAGGCTTGTAACAGGCTACGATTACAAATGGCAGGGCGATATAGACGGCATGATGAAAGAATTATCAGGAGTTGATTATCATAGTGATGAAGTTAGAAATATGGTTTCATCTCCTTCCTGTAAATTGTCTTTATACAATGGAGTACAGGCGCAATGCAGAAGAAAAATTCTTTCAAAATATCCCGAATTAAAAGAAGCGGATGAAGATTTTTTATTTCAGCTAAAAAGCTGTGCGGGGGATAGAAAAGCATTGGACACATGGTTTGAAGCACAAGTTTATTTAATGCAAAAAAGTTATGAGCTTAAACCGTTCAAATTGAGCGCCAAAACTTTACAAAAAGATAATGATAAATTTATGGATGTATTGAATAAATTTTAAAACTTGAACATTAAGTAATTGCATATTATAATAGATGATAGTATATTACAGTCTTTTTTATTAACGCTACTGTGGCTCAGCTGGTAGAGCAGTCGATTCGTAATCGACAGGTCAGGGGTTCGAATCCCCTCAGTAGCAAACTTTTATCAAGCAAAAGCAACACGATGAAAATAATTTTACAACTCTTCATTATAATATTTTTACTATCTAACCTTGCAGACGCTAAAAATCTGAAAGGCAAAGTAACCTATACACAGGAAGCTGCCAGAATTGAAGCCTTCAAGGACTTAGCACGCACAGTTCCTAAAAAAATATTTAAAGACTATAAAAAAGACAAAAACACAAAAGAAAACATTAAAAGCCTCAAAGAAGGCAATCTTAAAATTGAAGATGAACCCAAACGCAACATAAACCCGTTTTATATGTGGGATAAAATAGTATTATACAGTGTTGAATACGAAGATGATATAAATAAAAAATACTACTATAACCCGCTAGGACACCTTGTTAAATATGAAATTAATGATTACGCAGGCAACTACCCTTATCGCGCAATAGCTTACGATAAAGACGGTGAAGTTATCAATATTACATTTGTAGTATCTGAAACGGAATCTTTTATTTTCGATAAAGATGAAAAATTAATCGGCCATTGGGTTGATAATGAATTTTATGACGAAAATGAAAAGAAAAGCTACCAAAGAGTTCTTGAATAATTCTAATCATCTTTTTCGGGAATATATTTTTCAAAAAGAGCTTTCCAATTAATAAATTCCGCACCGGAGTCTGAATATAAAGTATCAAATACACTGCCTACTTCACCTCTATAATGAGAATCAACAGCCGTATATATAACAACGCTTTTGGCGTATAAAGCTATGTATAATTTATCTTCAAAAATATAAGATTGCTTTTGTGCGGGGTGTCCTTTAAATCGAATTTCGCGCGATATTTTCTTAGAATACTTGTCTTTTTGAGAATTCATGAACTTTTCATAATAATTATAAGCGTCATCTTGATTATTAAAATCTATATAGCTGATTTTCGTGGTTTTATCTTTTTTTATTGCAATATAAGAACAATTAACATTTTTCACGCTTTTTGAAGTGCGTCCTTTATATACAATATAGCCGTTATTTTGCATTGTGTTTTTAAATTTTTCTATGTCAATATCGGCTTCCGCCCTGACAACATACAGGTATGCAAAATAGATAATTGCAATTGAAATAATAAATTTTATGCTTCTGTTTAAAAAATAAAGAAATTTTGCCATAGTTAAACCTTTTAAATTAATAGCATAATATTATCTTTTTTATTATGTTTTAACATCAACTAATTATATTACACAATTAAAATACGATTTTAAGCAAAAACAGGAAGCCTGTTCGCTTCCTGTTTAAGTTTGATTTTAGATAGCATGCTTACTTATACAGCAGCCATTGCTCTAACGTTTAATTTTTCCATTGCTTCTTCAAGACGAACTTTGATACGACCGTCAACAGCGATACCTTCACCTGTCTTTTCAGATATTAATAACGGGTTAATATCTAATTCATCAATGAACGGATAATCGCTAACCAGTTGAGATAATCTCAATAGTGTTTCTTGAATTTGGTTCATTTGAGCAGGAGTTGTACCTCTTGCACCTTCTAATAATTTATATGCTTTAACCGATTTAATCATTTCATCAGCGTCAACATCAGTTAAAGGTGCAATTCTGAATGTTACATCTTTCATAACTTCGATAAATACACCGCCTAAGCCGAACATCATCATAGGGCCATATTGAGGGTCTGTTGCAATACCGCAAACCATTTCACGGTTGCCTTTAACCATTTCTTGAATAATAACACCTTCAAGGCCGTCAATTAAACCTTTTTCAGTTAATTTTGCAATTAAATCATTATATTCTGCAACTAATTGTTCTTCTGATTGAATGTTAACTCTAACCCCGCCTACATCAGTTTTATGTGATGTTGTTTTAGATGTCATTTTCATAACAACAGGATATCCGATACGATTACCTACTGCTATAACTTCATCAATGTTAGTAGCAAAACCTGATTTACAAACTCTGATACCATAAGCATCTAATACATCAATTGATTCGCGAGTTGTTAATTGAGCTCTGCCTTCCGATAATGATTGTTTCATTATCTGTTCAGCTCTTGCTCTGTCAACGTTATAGCTTGGAATTCTGCCTTCGGGGCGGTTAATCCATAATCTTTGTTGATTTAATCTGTGGAAACCTTCTGCTGCTTCTTCCGCATACATAAAGAACGGCATATTAACATCCATATCAGATAATGCTGTAAAGAATTCTGATTTTGTCATAAATACACCGATAACAGGTTTATGAGGATATTGTTTTTTAATTTCCATAACTGCGCGAGCTACGTCAATATCTTTCAAGCCTAAGAACGGTAAATAAATAACCATAATCATATCAACATTTTCATCAGCTATAACTGTTTCTAATGTTTGCTTATAATGTTCAATAGGAGCTGAAGCAATCATATCAATCGGGTTTTTAACACTGGCTGCAGACGGCAAGAAACTTCTTAATTTTTCTTTTGTTTCATCACTGATTTTAGCCATTTGCATACCATATTCGCAAACTGCGTCAGTTGCCATAATACCGGGGCCGCCTGAATTTGTAATAATTGCAACTCTGTCACCTTTTGGAATAGGGCAGTTTGCAAAAACTTTAGCCGTTGAGAATAAGTTTTTCAAAGAATATTCTCTTATAACACCTGATTGATTTAATAGTGCATTAGCCGCTTTATCCGCACCGGCTAAAGAACCTGTATGAGAACTTGCTGCCGAAGCACCTGCTGCAGAACGGCCTGCTTTTAGAGCTAAAATAGGTTTCTTTTTAGAAATTCTTGTAGCTAATTTTCTAAAGTTAGCAGGGTTTGCAATTGATTCCATGTATAGAAGAATTTGTTCGACATCTTCTTCGTTTTCCCAATATTCTAAAGCAGTTTCAGCGTTAACATCCGCTTGGTTTCCGATTGAAATGAATTGAGCAAAACCAAGGTTTAAGTCTTTTAAAATATTTAAGATACCGCCGCCCAATGCGCCTGATTGAGAAACAAACCGATATGACCGCGTTCCGGCAAAGATTCAGCGAAACATCCATCCATAGATACTTCAGGCAATGTATTAACAACACCTAAGCAATTCGGGCCGACACATCTCATTCCGTAAGAACGAATTTTTTCTAATAATGCTTTTTCAAGTTCAGCGCCTTCTTTACCTGTTTCTTTGAAACCTGCGGTAATTACGCAAAGACCTTTAATGCCTTTTTGGTGGCATTGGTCAATTGTATCCAATACAAATTTAGCGTTAACAACAATTATTGCAAGGTCAATATCGCCCGGAACTTCCAAAACGCTTGTATATGCTTGCAAACCTTCAATTATACCGCCTTTTGGGTTAATCGGGTAAATCGAACCTTTGAATTTATATTCTTGTAATCTTTTCATAATGTCAGAACCGATTGTGTGTTCTTTTGTAGAAGCACCGACAACCGCAATTGACTTTGGTTTCATGATTTTGCTTAGCATTGTTAAATCCTTTCCTCTTTATATTTCATAATAATATTATACTATCTAAAAAAAGCTATACTACGCTTTTAACAATATTTTACACTATAAAGGTTTTAGAACAACTAATTTATTGTAAAAAATAAAACAAAAGGCTCAAGATATCTTGAGCCTTTTAAATCTTTCAATTCAAGAACTATTTTACTAATTCTTTGAATTTTTTACCGGCTGAGAAAGCAGGAACTGTTTTTGCAGCAATTTTGATTTCTTTACCGGTTTGAGGGTTGCGGCCTACGCGTGCAGCTCTTTTTCTAGCTTCAAAAGTACCGAAACCAACTAATGTAACTTTTTTACCTTTAGAAACTGTTTTTTGAATAGTTTCAATAGTTGCACCGATGATTTCAGCTGTGTCTTTTTGTGATAATTTAGCACTTGCAGCAACTGCTTTTACTAATTCTTCTTTGTTCATATCTGACTCCTTTTTAATAACACCCCTTTATTATACCTATTTATATTGATTTTGCAATAGTTTTAAGAAAAATTTTATTCTTTTTTGGATTTTATTTTGGCAAAACCTATATCTTTATAAAAATAGCTCAATATTTGTTTAGCGCTAAACCCTTTATTTGCAAGGTTATTAGCCCCATGTTGACTCATTCCTACACCGTGGCCTTTTTTCCTTACATTTGAATCAAATCCGTCAACAGATTGAATATAAGGAAGGTCATGATCCCAAATTTCACCCGCTTGAATTGTTTTTCCGCCAGATGAGGCATGGTAATATGCGGGAATTATTTTATCATCATAAGTTAAAACTTCGCCTTTTGTTGATAAAACAGCATGCGTTGTTTGCGGAGTTTCGCTCGTTGCCCCGCCATAAGCCTGATCAGCAGGTGTATCTTTTAAGTCATAACCATGCGAACC
This sequence comes from Candidatus Gastranaerophilales bacterium, assembly GCA_017475485.1. GTDB lineage: Bacteria > Cyanobacteriota > Vampirovibrionia > Gastranaerophilales > Gastranaerophilaceae > RUG14156. The sequence goes on from JAFVFO010000003.1 coordinate 19,216, forward strand.
TCTTTTATTCAAATTCGCAATAGCATAGCTTCTTGCAGCAATTGCCTGTGCTTTATGAGCTTCTATATTCCATTTTGAAGGCATTTCGGATGGAACTACCCCTAAAAGATATTCTTCTAAAGGCAGATTATTAATAATTGTCAATTTACCTTCAAAATTATAAATCATTATATCGCCCCTATACCACCTTCTTTTTGTTGCTAAAAAGCCTTTGTGGTCAGGGTTTTGGATATATATTGCGCTTGTCGAACAGTCGTAATATCTGCCTTTCACTTTAACTGCAATAGAATTACCCCATGCTTTAATTGAATATGGAAAAAATGACCTTGAAACAAAAAGTAAATTCCCCGTATTTGCGTCAATAAATTGAGCATTTTGAGAAGAACCGACATAGGTTCTGGCCACATCTTCTTCCAGCCCTATTCTAATCGCAAATGCCGAATTTGAGATTAACAGATATATAAATGCAATTATCAGAAATTTTATTTTCATTTACTTATCCTTAATCATAATTTTAACATAATTTCTAATCATAAGTATATGCCTTTTTCTAATGAAAGAAGTCTAAAAATTTCATAATATAAATTAGGCGGTGTAATTATGCAAACATACAATTTTGAAAATGAAACCGATAAAGAGCTGAAAATAAAGAAATATATAAGCTGTTATCTTGATGAACTTCAAAGGCATTTTGACATGCCTGATAAAAAAATGCGCACAATTTTATATAAGATATATAAAGAGTCATGCCCGATATCAAAATTCAAGAGCCTTATTAAAAAATATTTTTACATGGTAAAATCCTTTTATAGAAAGAATAAGGATTAAACAATGCAAATTATACCTTTTCCAAACGGAATATATGGCGCAACAACTTATCTTGTATATGATGAAAAATCGCTTGACGCGATTTTAATAGATTGCACCTCATCAATTAATGAAATCAGTAAAAAAATAAAAGAAAATAATCTTAATTTAAAATATGTTCTAATAACCCATGGGCATTTTGACCATGTTTACTGTCTGAATGAATTAAAAGAAAAGTTCCAGAATGCTCTGGTTTTTATGAATAAAGAAGATATGCCTCTTTTAAATCAGGTTAATACCCAATGCACCATGGCGGAAGTTGAACAAATTAATATACCCTGCATAGACGGATTGTTGGATGAAAACACAAAAAACCTAAACCTTGGAGAAATCCCGATAAAAATTATAACAACAAAAGGTCATTCTAAAGGTGGTGTTTGTTATTTAATTGAAAATGATTTATTTTCAGGCGACACATTATTTTATGAATCAATCGGAAGGTGTGATTTATTCGGCGGTTCAATTTCTGAAATCGAAAGAAGCATAAAAGAAAAATTGTTTGCTTTATCTGATGAAATAACCGTTTACCCCGGACACGGGCCAAAGACAACAATTGGTCATGAAAAAATATACAACCCCTATTTTGGAAGTAATTATAAAGGATATTAATATGGAAAGTCAGCAAGAATTATCAAGAATAGAATATATAAGAGCTTTAATTGCAGACTGCAGATATGATGACGCGCAGGAAATGCTCCAATTAGCAATGGAAGATGAACCTGATAATGTGGATTATAATTACGAATTAGCCAGAATATTTATGGAAATGGGCAATTACGCTTCTGCAATTTCTAATTTAGAATTAGTTACAGATAAAGTCAGAAATCACCTTATATATTATATGCTGGGTGAAGCATATCAGGCAGATAACCAGATAGACAGGGCTATTGGCGCTTTTCTAAAGGCAACAATGCTTAATGAAAAATTCCCGCTTCCATATAAAAAACTGGGTATTTTGTTTATGGGCAGGGGCGATAATACTTCTGCCGTTGAATATTTTGAAGACTATTTGGAACTTGATATACCGCAAGATGAAAAAGAACAGGTTAAAAACATTTTACAAAGAATTAGAAAGGATTAACCATGGCGAAAAATGTAGAAATCTACACTCTTGCGTACTGCCCTTATTGTCAAAAGGCAAAATACATGCTGCATGAACACAATGTTGAATTCAAAGAAATTCCATGTGATGATGACGAAGAAAAAATGCGCGAAGAATTAACAAAAAAATACAATTTGGCTTCTCTTGCAACATTTCCGCAAATTATTATCGACGGGATAAATATAGGCGGATATTCCGATTTGAAACAAAAAGTTGAATCAGGTGAAATTGTTTTTTAAATTATTGGTTTTTTTGTTTCTTTATCAAAAAATCTTAAATCTTTAGGGTTGATTGCAAAATCAACCTTTTTAGATTTAACATTAGAATCAATTACCGCACAAAATTGCGATGTACCGAATTCAAAGTAAACATTTTTGTGCGAGCCTAAATTTTCTTCAAAAGTAATGTCGGAACTAAAGCGAACCTGATTAAAATGATACTCAGGGTCAAGTGAAGTTGCTATTTTTTCAGGGCGAATTCCCACTATAATTTCTTTTTTATCCGTATTTAAAATAAGATTATCTAAATCCAGCATAACATTGCCGAATTTCAAAAATCCGCTGTCTATAGTGCCTTCAACCAAATTCATGGGGTTTGTTCCCATAAACGTTGCAACAAAAGTATTTGCAGGATTATTGTAAATGTTATTAGCAGAAGCCACTTGCTGTATTTCACCATTATCCAAAACCACAATCCTATCTCCCATAGTAAGGGCTTCTGTTTGATCATGCGTTACATATATAAAAGTGGTTTTAAGTTTGTTGTGTAATTTTTTAATTTCAGAGCGCATTTCGCTTCTTAATTTAGCATCTAAATTAGATAAAGGTTCATCCATTAAAAAAACTTTCGGCTCGCGTACAATGGCACGCGCAAGGGCAACTCTTTGTCTTTGTCCGCCCGAAAGCTCTTTTGGTTTTCTGTCAAGATATTCTTCTAATTTTAAAACTTCGCTCGCCCTAATAACACGTCTTTCGATTTCGCATTTTGCAACATTTCTTACTTTTAAGCCAAGCGAAATGTTTTCCTTAACATTCAAATGAGGATACAATGCGTAGCTTTGAAATACCATTGCAATATCTCTATCTTTTGGTGCAATATTATTAACTCTTTTTTCGTCTATTAAAATATCGCCCGCACTTGGCGCTTCAAGCCCTGCTATCATTCTTAACAAAGTAGATTTACCGCACCCTGAAGCACCGACAAGGACAATAAATTCCCCATCCTTTATTTCAAGGTTTATATCTTTTAAAATTTCTTTTTTATCGAAACTTTTTGAAATATTTTTTAAAGTAACTCCCGCCACAATTTATCCTTTTAAAACTATCCTATTTCAAGGGTAACACAAATGTGAACATTGTGCCAAAACTTTGTTTTGAATATACCCAAATATCTCCGCCAAAATCGGTTATATAATATTTTAAAAGATTTAAAGACGCTTTTAGGCCTATGGGGCGCTTATTTGAACCTTTGTAATAAGTATCAAAAATATTATCAAGTTCATCTTGATTAAATACTAAATCCGTGATTTTTGCTTCAATAAGAATATATTTTTCAGGGTCGGGAGAAATATTTGCCCTGAAATCGCGCGTTTTCAAAAAATCAACAGGGGGATGACCTATATTTAAAGAGCATTTACCCAAATTTGAAAACCTCACAAAAATTTCCATAATACATCTTAAAATATACTCTATTATTTCAGGGTCAAGTGTGCAGTCCCTTTGTGTTAAATGTGAATAATCAAGATTAAAAATAATTTTTTTATCTTTAATATCTTTTTCGTAAACCCTTTTAATAGATTTAATAAGGCTTATAAAATCAAAGTTCTTACAGTTATAATCATGCTTTTTTGATTCAACCATAAACAGTGTAAATAATTTTTCTAAATCATAACTTAAATCTTTTGAATTTGTATTTATTATATTAAGGTATTTTTCCTGCTTTTCGGATAACGCACCGCCGATTCCGTCTAATAACGCTCTTGAAAAACCCGAAATCGATACCAAACTTGACAATAAAGCACCCGATGAAGTTAAAAGAAAATCATTTTTTTCATCAATTATTTTTTGCGCCATGGTATATTTTTCGGTTATTGATTTTTGCTCGCGCTGTCTTCCCGTAACATCTCTGGCACTAACATAAACCTTTTGAGTATCGTCATTTCTGATTGTGTTAATCTCTAAAATCATGGGAGATTCTGTATCTTTAACTTTTGCTCTGGCACAAACATATTCATTATTTTTAATAACCTGATTTAAAATTGCAGTGCCGTTTTCAACACAATCCGAAAAATATCTGCCCAAAAAATCGAACCTTGTAGCGTTATACATTTTTAAGACTTTATCATTTACATCTATAATTTTGCCGTCTTGTTCCAATGTAAATATACCGTCAGGCAATAAATTAAAATCATTATCTGCTTTAACTGGTTTAAAATATTCTAAAATCTTCATTATCTTTGTATCTGTCTTTCTTTAACATTATACTATCATGGATTTTATTTAAACGAAAGTTGTAGATACCCTAATCTTTGTAATAATTAACATTTATTTTCAAAAAAGTTAAAATAATAATACTTTATTATAGGATTGACAATCTATGAGCTTTTTAAGGCAATTCGCTAAAAGCGAAATTGTTTTTATTATCAACGATAAAATTATAAAAGATTCGCTGGTAAAAAAAATAATTAGCAATATAAAACCCGGATATAAAATAGGACTTGATATGAAAAATGTCAAAAGTCTTAATTCTGCCTTATTTTTAAAATGCCTTAATAATAATGTATTTAAGCTCTACAACCTGAACAGCGAATTATTGACCTATCTTTCAATAGTAATTAAAGACGGAAAATTAAAATCTTACATGGATTTTCAGGATTTCAAAGAAAATAAGCGCGAGCTTATCAGAAGAAGATTTCTAATTGCCTGATTAATGGTGTACCCCGAGCGCGTCTATGCCATAGACAAATATATCTTTACCTAAAGCATTAGGCTGGTCTAAACCGTTTGTATCAACGAGTAATTTTGCCCAGCATTGGGGTTTTTTCTTTGTTTTAAAGTCATTTCTAACCGTAACTATTTGTTTAACTTCAGGAAGATAAAAATCAGGGCAATCCTTTACACCGTCAACATATAAACCGATATATATATCACCCGGAAGTTTTGCCCCTGAAACCTTATCTGCGGCATATCCGGCCGTATTACAATAGGGACTGTAGGTACAAAAAGAAAAACCTGTTTTTTCAAATTTTATATGTTCGGAATATATTTCAAGCAGTTCTGCCGCACTTACCGTTTCACCCTTTGAATTAATTACTCCGATTTCATAATCATAAGTACCGTCTGCCTTAACACCTGTTTTATATAACATTTGTCCTATGGGGCAGTGTTCGCTTTCAACATCTCTTATCTGGCTTGAAGCCTGATCAAAAATATCAATAGCCTTATATGCTTTTGCAATGTTGGTTCTGTCTTTAAAATCCGACGACTTTACGTTTCTGAGCATAGCAACAGAAATTGTACCAATCAGCATTATGGTTATAAGAAGTTCCGCCAGAGTAAAAGCTGTTTTTTTCATGATTACCTCTATAAAGCCTTATATTTTATAAATAAATCATTCAAATATATATGTCAAGAATAAACATTTATATGTATGATTATTACTATGGAACAATTATTGAAACAAAAACTATCTAAAGCAACGCCTTTCATGTTATTAGATGAAGGGAAGCTTGATGAAGGTATTTTCGCCTTTTGGAAATATTTGAAAACCGTTAATTTTCTTTTTAAGACAAAAAAGAAAGCTAAAAAAGAATTTATTTCAAAACTTAAAAAATTAGCACAGAATTATCATAAAAATAAAGATTATAAAAGCGCAATTACTTGCTATTTCAATATCTATAAGCTGGATAAAAATAATGAAGAAAATATAAAAAATTATATAACCTGCTTAAAAGAAATTAATCAAAATGACCTTGAAGAAGCTCTTGCAAAGTATCTTGTTAAATTAAATCCGACAAAAGACAATTTTAAAATTTTAGCTCAAAGTTATTCCGATAATAAAAACTACGAAAAAGCAATTGACGCTTACAAAAAATATCTCAATAAAGATAATCTTGTTGGTATAGATTATTCATGGTTCGGGTATTTTTATTTTTGCCTGTATAAAGAAACCTTTATTGAACAATATGCCAAAACTGCGCTTAATTACTTTTTGAAAGCAAACGAAATACAAGAAACAAAAGAAACAATTAAAAACATAACCTCAAGCGCAAATCAATCCCGAAAATATTTTATAGAATTAAAATTCTGGAAAAAATATTTAAAGTTGGTAAATGATGATGAAATACCGGAAGATGACAAATACAGAATAAGCCTTTGCGCTATGAAATGCGGTGATTTTGCACTGTGGGAAAGATTTTACAATTCAAGGTTTAAGCTCCCCGAAGGAGGCGCATACTATCCCGATATCAAAAAGCCAAAATATAATTCCAAATTAAATATTAAAAACAAAACCCTTCTTGTTCACTATGAACAAGGCTTTGGAGATACTATTTTTTGCTTTGGCTATGCCGATAGGTTAAAAAAGCTATGCAAAAAATTAATTTTTGTCGTGCAGGATGAATTAGTAGAATTATTAAAAAATAATGATTTAGGTATTGAAATATACTCAAAATCAACAAATCTTGAAACAATTGATTTTGATTATCATCTGCCCATGATGGATGTAACTCTTGCACTGAAAATATCTAAAAATACCTCACTTATAGAAAACAGCTATGTCCATGCCCCAAAAGAAGGGGTTGAAAAATATAAAAAAGAGTTTTTTAACACACCGAAACTAAAAGTCGGAATTTCTCTCAGCGGAAATAAAAAGGGAGAACAAAAAAGAGATGTTCCTCATGAATTTATTAAAATTTTTGATAAGGCAAAAAATGTGCAATATTACTGCCTTACAAAAGATACAGACGATTACAAAATAGACAAAATATTTAAACACAATAAAATAATCAATATTGCAAAAAGTTTTAAAAATTTCTCAGATACTGCATGTGCAATAGAAAATATGGATATTGTAATTTCAAGCGATAATTGCATTTTAAATTTAGCAGGCGCTATGGGCAAAAAAGTTATCGGTTTATTTAATCATTGCTATAATCCAAGGTGGATAAATATTAACAAAGAAAATTCAGGCTTTTTCGCTTCTGTTCTGCCTATTGTCAACGAAAAAGAAAACGAATGGGAAAATACCGTTAAAAAGGCTTTGGATATTATTCAAAATATCAAATAACAAAATAACCCTTCTTATTGAAGGGTTATTTATTTGTATATGATTTTTGTTTTTAACGGCCTGATTCATCCCTATCTCGGTAATCATCACGTCTGCTTTCTTCAAAGCTCGGTGCCGAATCGGCCGGTGCGGGTGCGCTGGTTGAAGCGCTTGTTGGCGCGGGTGCGCTGGTTGAAGCACTGGTTGGCGCGGGTGCGCTGGTTGAAGCGCTTGTTGGCGCGGGTGCGCTAACAGGTGCATGTGTTGAAGGTGTATTATTTCTAAATCCGCCTTCTTCATCCCCTGCGTTGGGGCTTGCCGGTGCGCTTGTCGGTGCACTTGTCGGAGCTGAAGTCGGTGCTGAAGTCGGTGCGCTTGTTGGTGCACTTGTCGGAGCACTGGTCGGAGCACTGGTCGGAGCACTTGTTGGTGCTGATGTCGGTGCGGAAGTCGGAGCACTGGTTGGTGCACTAGTCGGAGCACTGGTCGGAGCACTTGTTGGTGCTGAAGTCGGTGCTGAAGTCGGAGCACTGGTCGGAGCACTTGTTGGTGC
>JAFVFO010000008.1 GCA_017475485.1 Candidatus Gastranaerophilales bacterium
TATTTCATTTGCTTGTTCTAATCTTGAATCTGATTCTGTTTGAATTTCAGATAGCGCATTTTGCTTTTCGCCTAAATCACTTGAAGCGCTCATTAATTCTTGTTGTAATTCGGGAACAGTCATATTTTGCAAAGATTTTTGTGTATTTGCACCGGATGTGCCTTGTGAAGCACTCGGCATACTGCCTGCTCCGCCTGAACTGCCGGCACTGCCCGCACCTGATGCGCCGCCTGCACCGCCTGCGCCTGATGCGCCGCCGCCTGATGAGGCTTTATCTGCTGCGGAAGCTGCGTCTTGTGCGGCTTCTTCTTCCGGTTTATATGTGATTTTAAAATCACCATTTTTAATATCTTGTGCAGCATTAATAATATCATCTAAAGATACATTTTTATCATCTTTATCATTGTTTTTAATTGTTTCATAGAATGCAACAAGTTCTTCATCGCTGATTTCGCCGTCTTTATCGGTATCAAGAGCCTTCTTGAAGGTTTTGTCCTGCATTAAATCATTCATTACTTCCGTAACAATTTCATCTTCATCCGCAGCTTGAGATAATTCTTCCTGCCCTTGGGACAATTCATCTTCTTGCTTTCTTGAGGCTTCTTCCAATACTTTTAATGTTGCGCCCTGCTGTTCTTTTGAACCTTGCGAATTGCCTGCTACCAATTTCCCGTCAACAATTTGCATGGACATAATTTCGCTCATGCTTTGAGAATAAATTGAAGCGTCACAATTTAATTCGTTAACAAGATAATCTTTAAATTCTTTGGAATACATGAAAATACTTTTATTTTCACCGTCAAGATTAAATTTTTTCCAAGGATGTTCCTTACTGTAGTTTTCAAGATAATCTCTAAAACCCGATTTAAGATTTTCAAAATTCAACATAAATATTACACCTTATTTCCCTATATTTATGTATTCGGCAAAATATCGCGAGAAGTTTAATTTTCTGTAGTATTTTTGTAAATTTTGTTACAAAACTTTATGATAAACCGAGAGCATTTAATAAAACCGCAACTCCGGGGCGTGTATCTTTGCTGTATAAGTCAAAAGAACCGTCTGAAATATACATTCCGGTTTCATATTTATCCGTTCCTGACCAAACATAAGGCGAATTAATATTGTGATAAATTCTATAGCCTGTTCCGTTGTATTGTTCTGCAAAGTTGTAATAAGTTTCTATATCGCCATAAGTCGGAACATATAATTTTTTTATTTTGTTAATGGCTGCAATTGCAGAATCTTCCCAGCTGTAGTAAATATTTCCATCTACTTCCGTACCCAGCGGTGCGCCGTTATGAAGGCAGGTTGAAAAATCATTGCTTCCTTCCCTGAAATGAATTGCGCCTATAAGTTCTGCGGCAACGCCTGTTTTTGCTTCAACATATTTGTATCTGTTTATGTTTCTGTTGTATCTTTCAAGGAATTTATCAACACAATATTGCATTGTGTCATCAAGTTCAATTTGAAACGGTTGTTCTGTTGTTTTTTCTTCGGTTTCTTCAGCTTCTTGTGCTTCTTGTGTTGCTTCGGTTTCTTGCATTTCTTGCGCTTCTTGCATTTTCGGACTTGGAGAACTTAATACTATTGATTCTCTGACAGATATTACTTGATTATTTGAAGCACCTTCAAAATCCGTTTCTTCAATATCTTCCGCAGCGGAAGAATAATCCTGTCTTGAAGGTGATTGCGTTGAAACGGGTATTTCAAATGTTGTATCATATTCAGGTATTGTTACTTGTTCTTCTTGAAATGGTGTTGTTTCGGGGTTTGTTTCAACATAAGAAGAAGGAGCTTCATAAGAAGGTGCAAGAACCCTTATACTATCAGCACTTAATTTTCCCATTCCAAGTACTGCCGCCAAAATTACGGGTATAGTTGCCAAGTTTGTTTTTGATTTTCGTTTTGAAGGTGAAAGATGCTTCGGGGTATATTTTTTATTTGATAATTCAAGAATATCTTTTTTTGGTTCTTTTTGCTTAAGATGTTGAGGTGTTCTTGAGTTACCTGTTAAACGATATTTATTTGGCGCGGTTTTTCTGACGTTAACCGTAACAATACTTGTTTCCATATTTTACCTTTCAAATGTTTTGGGGGTAATTAGAAAATTCGCCTGAACATGTAGAATTGACTTGTAATTTTATTAAGATTTACAAAAGTTAACAATATCAGGAACAAATTCCCAATCACGGCGTCTTGAATAATAGCAAACAGAAAAGTTAAGGAGTTTAAGGATAATGGATTTAGACTATATTCAAGAGCCGGATTTTGATTATACGCAAAAAGATGAAAAAGGTAAAGAAGAAATAAAAACATTTAATGTTATTCCTTCTCAAGATGAAATTTTGCAAATGTATCTTAAGGATATAAGTAAAGTTAAATTATTAAATAAAGAAGAAGAAATTCAAACCGGAAAAGAAATTAAACTTGGGGATGAAAAACAGTCTGTTATTGCAAAAAAGAAATTAATTCAGGCGAATTTAAGGCTTGTTGTTTCTATCGCCAAAAAATATACAGGGCAAGGTGTGTTGTTTATGGATTTGGTACAGGAAGGTTCTCTCGGCTTGATTAAAGCAGCCGGCAGATTTGATTATAAAAAAGGGTTTAAATTTTCAACCTATGCAACATGGTGGATAAAACAAACAATAATAAGAGCCATTGCAAATAATTCGCGCTCAATCAGAATACCTGTCCACATGGGCGATAAAATAAGAAACTTAAAAAGAGCAATTGTAAAATTAAGTGTTGACTTAGGCAGAGAACCCGAAGACGAGGAATTGGCAAAATACCTTAATACTACCATTAAAAAAATTAAAATGGTAAAAGACGCAATAATAAAAGAACCTGTTTCTTTTTCAACGCCGATTGCTCAGGATTTAACGCTTGAAGATTATATTTCCGACAATGTTCAAAACACTCCTCTTTCGCAGCTTGAAAGATATGATTTTGAAAAAGATATACATAGTGCACTTAATATTTTAACTAATCGGGAAAGATTTATTATTTTAAACAGATTCGGACTGAATAACAGAAAAACAAAAACTCTTGAGGAATTAGGAAATATATTGGGTTTTTCAAAAGAAAGAATAAGACAGATTGAAATGGAAGGATTGAAAAAATTAAGAAAATCTCAAGATACACAATATTTAAGAGAATACCTGGCTTGACATTTTTTTGAATTTCATTAAGTATTACCCGTAAATTCGTTTCCCTAACTAATGAATTTGGATGATTTTTTAGAAAACCGCTAAACCGTACATTCTAAGTTCCGTTCGATATTAGTACAGGGGAAAAGGGTGAAAATGTTTAGTCCTCAAATTCAAAGCTATATTAATTCTTCTTCACACACGTCTGCACTTAGCCGTGTGAACGAATTGAACCGTTATATAGATACTATTTACCCGAAGCAAGAACCTCAAGTTGAAAATCAAAAATCAGCCTTTGAAGAAGTTCTTATTCAATCAAGGGAAGAAAGTGCTCTTGATAAGCCTTCCGGAATTTTTGAGTTAAACCTGCCGCCTAAAACCGAATTTAAAAAAGAAATCTACACACCTCAGCCATTTGGTTCATTGACAAAACAAGTGTCAAAAGTTTCTGCTGTTAAAGCACCTGTAAAAAGTGAAAAAGTTTCCAAATCGCGTGAAACAATTATGGGCTACATCAAAGAAGCGTCTAACAAATACGGTGTTGAAGAAAAATTAATAAGCGCTCTTATAAAACAAGAGTCAGGCTTTAATCCTGATGCAATATCAAAAGTCGGCGCTCAGGGCTTAATGCAGTTAATGCCTGCAACGGCACGTTCTTTGGGGGTAAAAAATTCCCTCGATCCGCAAGATAATATAGATGGCGGTGTCAGATATTTAAAGCAAATGCTTGAAAAATATAACGGCAATAAAATTCTTGCGTTAGCTGCCTATAATGCAGGCCCCGGGGCGGTTGACAAATACTCGGGTGTTCCGCCTTATAAGGAAACTCAAAACTATGTAAGAAGTGTTTTGGCAAATTATCTATAAAGGAAATAAAAAATGGACAGTCCAAACAGAATTAATTTTTTCCAAACAAACAGAATTCAACCAATGCAATTAGAAGGCATGGTGTCTGTTGATGCTCAAAATACAGGCAATGTCAGTTTTAAAGATATGGTTGCAAATATGATGAGCGAAATAAACGAGGTTACAAATAAGCCTCAAGAGCTTGCAGGAGATATGCTTCAAGGCAAGGCTGATATCCATGATGTTATGGCGGCAATTGCTCAAAGCGAATTAACAGTCCAAGCTGCAACAACAGTAACGGGAAAAATCCTGCAAACGTATGAGAAAATTATGCAAATACAGATTTAATCTTAACTTTAGCATAGTTTGATAGTATAATTTAATTATTAGTATGCCACAGGGCTTACAGAGGTAAGAATGCCACAAGAGCAAAATCCTGCCGCAAAGTCGGCAGCAAAAAATAATGAAAAATCTGACCTAAAACAATTACTTGCCAATAAACCCCTTTTATACACAATAGCGGGGAGTGTTGGGGTAGTTGTTGTCATGTTTATTATTATGATAGCAGTCTTACTTAATGTCGGTTCTGCTAATTCCGCTAACCCCAATCAATCAAAACAAATTAAAGCCTCTGAAAAAGTAATTAAAAATGACCCTGTAACGCTTTTTACTACGGAATCAACAGGCAAAGCGCTTGAAGTACAAGCACTTTTGGCTAGAGAACAAATAACGGCCGCTAAAGTCGATAACGGTTCAAAAGTAAGCATAGTTTTAAAAGAATATACTCAAGACCAAAGGGACAGAGCGCTTTTGGCAATTGTTAAAAGCGGATTGTTAGATGAGCACACAGGTCTTGAAATATTTGATAAAGGTGATTTTACAGCTACAAAAGATGATAAAAAAATAAGATTAGTAAGAGCAATAAATGGCGAACTGGCAAGATTAATAAGAAAAATTCCGCCTATAGAAAATGCTCAGGTGTTTATTTCAATTCCCGAACAAACTTTCTTTGCTCAAAATCAAAAACCGATTACTGCAACTGTTCAAATTACAATGCCTTCCGGTGAAAGATTAGACAACATGAAAATTAAAGCAATTTCAAATCTTTTGCTTGGTGCTGTACATGGCTTGACTGTTGATAATATATCAATAACGGATACAAACGGTACTGTATATAATTCAATTATAGGTGCTTCTGATGATGCGATTGCAAAAATTGAAGAAAATGATAAATATATGCAATCAAAAGTATCTGCACAATTGGATAAATTATTGGGTAAGGGTAATTATGTTGCTACCGTTTCAACGTTTTTAACCCAAGCACCAGTTGAAAAATCAAGCATTATCTATGACCCTGATAAAAAAACTTCCGTAACCGAACAGCAATTTAAAGAATCTTTGGGAGATAATCAATCAGATTCTACTTCATCAGGCATGAATCCCGTAAGTTTATATGTTCCTGACGGCGTTAAAGGTACGGTTCAAAAAGGCACTTCTTCGCAAGACAGACAATATGCAAGAACCGCAACGGAAACACAATACGGTGTATCTAAAACACAGGTCAACGAATATTTAGACGCAGGCATAATTGAAAAAATTTCAATTGCAGTATCTATTGAAGAAAGTGCAATCCCGACTAATATGAGCCTTGAAGAATTAAAGGTTTTAATTGCTAATGCCGCAAGTCCAAAAGTAAGCCCTGATGATGTTTCTATAGCATTTGTCGAATCTAACAGTCTTGTATTAGCTCCTGACAAGGAAAATGAGCTTCCAAAACCCGAAGAATCAGGTAATCCTTGGTGGACAGTCGGTGTAATTCTTCTAATCGGCTTGGTTGTAGGCTTATCTCATATAGGCGGTAAAGTAAAAACAGAAGCCAGAAAACAAGAAGAAGAACTTGAATACTTAAGACAAGTTACCGCAACGCAAGAACAGCAATTAAAAGAAGTTACTTCTCAGGCGTCTAATTTGATTGCAAAACAAGAACAAATGGCGCAAAATTTAATAGAGCAGAAAAATCAATATACTCTTGCAATTGAACAGGTTAAAAGTGCACAAGCCGCGGCCGCACAAGCACAGGCACAGGCGGCACAGGCGCAAGCTATGCCGAGATTTAATCTTTCCGATGCAATAGATGAATTGGAAACGGATTTCAATGCGGTGGATGAATCTGAAGCAATAGAGAAAATAAAAAATTGGATTGAAAGCGCATGACGCGCTTAAGATAAGGGAAAAGTAAAAGAAGATGTCCGAAGGGCCCAGCTTACAAGAATTTAATTATGATGCTTTTGCCGCTGACTTATCTCAGCAGGCAAGCGGAGTTATACCCGGTGACATCGGCCCTAAGGATTCCGAATTTATAGTTTCGATTATTTATCGTTTTTGTAAAATGGCAGGTGACGCACTTGTTAAGGAAGAAAAATCGAAACTTAACGCAAATGAAGCAAGCCTTGTAACTCAATTTATCGGGGAATGGATTTTCCATAAGTCAATAGATATTATAAGAGCAGGTATAGAACCTCAGTATCGTGAAGGCATTTTACAAAAAGTCGCTTTTACTGTTTTTGATATTGCAAAAAAAGCGGTTGAAAGAGATATTCCCCAAGAGCAATTAATTGCACTTGTTGAAGCGCAGGTTATTAAATCTTTTACAAAGGCTCTTGAAGATTTAAAAGAAAAAGGTATTTTATCGGAACAAACTGCAGAAAATGCTAAACATCAATCAAATATTGACGCTATGGCCGAAGCGGAAGTCGAAGAAGAAACTTCTGCAGATATTGCCTGCATGCCTGACGCTAAAATTATAAAACTTGCGTCTTTAGCGATATTAATGCGTAATTTTTCAACAGAAAGAATGAAAGCTATATTGCAAAAGTTTGAAAAGGCTGAGCGGGATGTATTAATAAGCTATTTAAAAATGCCGGATTTGGAAGAAAAATTGGATGTTAAAGCTACTATGAAATGTTTTGAAGAGATGAAGCAGGCACTGCCCGAGGCTGTAGTTATCAGTTATGACAGAGCATATCGAAAAATGTATAAAATTGTTAAAAATTCGTCTAAAAATGAAATTCTGGATATTATTAAGAAAGAGAAACCTGCAGTTCAGGAATTTGTTCTTTCCTGCTACAACCATAAAAAGAAAAAACTGCCGGCATATGTTGCAAATGTTATATCTAAATATTTAGATGAGCAAATATAAATAGTGCCACAGACGGCTTGCGTTGAGCAAGACGTCGAGGTACACCTAAACTGCGACGTAGGATAATCGAGGCTGTGAGCCGGCTAAGGCGAACAAAGCCGAGATACCCACAGGAGCAAATATAAATAGTGCCGCAGAATACCCGAACCGAGCGAGCTTAGCGATAGCTTAGCAAGCGAAGGTGAGCGGCAAAAGAGTGTGAAGCACGCATGCGGTTGCGTTGAGCAAGCGCAAAGTGCGAAACCGTTCTCAGGCGACGTAGGAATTTGCGAAAGCAAATTCTACAGGAGCACAAATGATAATAAGAAAAAAGAATGTTCAAAAATCAAAATCATCTTCTTCAACACCTGCTCAAAAGCAGTCTAAAAGCAGCGTAATTAAAAAAGAAGATATAAATCCTGCAGTAATTCAGCCTAAGGGTGAACAAATTATTGAAAATACACCCATGCCTTCAAAAAAAGCGTACGAAATGGATGATTTTGAAAAGATAGATATTTCTTCAATTGAATTCAAAGAAAGGGTTGAAAGAAGAAGGGGTGACAGACGCAGGGGCTACAGAAGGATTGATGAAAGGTCATTAGTTACGCGTGCACAGCAAGAAGCACACACTATTAAAGAGCTTGCTGCAAAAGAAGGTTATAAATCAGGTTTTAGAGAAGCGCAGAATGAACTTGAACAATTAAAAAAGACCTTAAGCGAGTTTCTTTGTTTGAAAGATGATATGTATGAAAAATTTTATCCGCATATAGCTGAAATTGCTCTTGCCGCTACCGAAAAAATCATTAAAAAAGAAGTGGAATTATCTGATGATGTGTTAAAAAATGTTATTATAAGTGCAATGGATGAACTAAACTCCGATACTCAAAAAGTAGAAATAAAAGTAAATTCTCAAGATGTTGAATTTGCGCGTGCTTCCCTGCCCGAAATTATCGAATCAAAAGGCGAAGGGGCAAAAGTTACAATTAATGCGGATGATTCAATTGAACAAGGAAGCTGTATAATTGTAGCTAATAACGGTGTAATTGATGCAAGATTTTCAACTCAGCTTGCAGTATTGCAAAATGCCTTCGGAATATATAAAGGAGGCATGTAGTGGCGCAGGAACAGGCTTCTAATCCGGTATCAGAAATTGCCTTAGCCGGTTTTGTCATAGTCTTAATATTAATCTTGCTTCTGGAAATGCCCAATTGGGTCATTAATTTTTCAATAAGTTTTAACATAACGCTTGGTATTGTACTTCTTATGATATCTTTGTATGTTAATAAACCTCTTGAATTAGCGGCATTTCCTTCTATATTGCTTATCGGTACGGTATTCAGGCTTGTACTTTCAATTGCTTCAACGCGTTTAATTCTTGCTAAGGGTGATGCAGGGCAGGTTGTAGAAGCGTTTGGAAATTTCGTAACCGGCGGTAATATGGTTGTCGGCGGTGTAATTTTCCTGATTATTACGGTTGTGCAGTTTATGGTAATCACAAAGGGTGCTGAACGTATTGCCGAAGTTTCCGCCCGTTTCGCACTTGATGCTATGCCCGGTAAACAAATGACGATTGACGCCGATTTTAATGCGGGTTTAATTTCGCCCGAAGAAGCGGTTAAACGTCGTGAAGACCTTCAAAGAGAATCCAGCTTATATGGTTCTATGGATGGTGCGATGAAATTCGTAAAAGGTGATACTATTGCAGGTATTATCATTACTTTAATTAATATTATCGGCGGATTAATAATAGGTATTGTTTTAAACGGTATGTCGCCTGAAGATGCGGTTGGTAAATATACAATCTTAACAATAGGCGACGGTTTGTCATCTCAAGTACCTTCATTATTAATGGCAATTTCATCAGGTATTGTCATGACGCGTGCAACAGGGGGCGGGGTTGCATTAGGTTCTGATTTGGCAGTTCAAATTTTATCTAAACCCACAAGTTTATTTTTAGCTTCCGGTTTTTTGATATTAATTGCGTTGTCTTCTCCGATTACAGGATTACCCTGGTTTCCTTTTATAGTATTTTCAATAGTTTTAATTTTGGGCGGTTTATCTGTCTTGGTTAATGCGGATGTACAACAGCAATTAGGGCAATTAGACGCCGTTAAACAGAACATGCAGGATTTGGTTAATCCTAATAAAATGTATGAAAGATTAGGGGTTGATGTTTTATCTTTGCAAGTTGGTGCAGGGTTATTAATTATTGCAGACCCCGAACAAGACGGTCAGTTGTTGGCTAAAATTGCAGCTCTACGTCAAAGAGTGACGGATGATTTGGGTTATATTATTCCGAATATAAGAATTATGGATTCATCGGCAATAGGCGATAATGAATATTTAATTTCAATTCGCGGAAACCCTGTTGCAACCGGTACTGTGTATCCCGGTAAATTAATGGTAATTGCCGATCAATGGGAAGCGTTAGGCAAGAAATTGCCCGATAATGCCATAGCTTCAATTGAGCCGACATTTCAATCTCAGGCATATTGGTTAAATCCTCAGCATATAGGTAAAAATGACACTGTTCAAGCGGTCGATGCGGTTGATGTTATTGTTACGCACCTGCAGGATTGCGTGAGAAAATATGTTGATGAAGTAATGACAAAAACAGATGTATTAAAATTAATGGAACTTGTTAAATCTCAAGACCCGACTTTGGTTAACGACTTAGTTCCGACAATTATATCTACATCAGATTTAAGAAAAATATTTGTAAATTTAATCAGAGAAAAAGTTTCAATTAAAGACGTAATCTTTATTTTTGAAAGATTATGCGATTACGCACGTTTTTCAAAAGAACCCGATATCTTATCGGAACGTCTTCGTGCGGCGTTAGGAAGGCAAATATGCCTGTCAAATGCTAATAAAGACAAGGTTTTGTATGCGCTAACCTTATCTTCCGATTGGGAAAAAATTCTTGATGATTCTTGCCAGAGAACAGAATTGGGTACAATGTTTTTGTTAAATCCTATGCAGGTGCAGGAATTAATTGAAACAACAGCTAATACCTTAATGCGTGCGCAGGGTGCTGTCGGAGTTCAACCCGTAATATTATGTTCTCCGAGAATTCGCCTTCCCTTGTATCAAATGCTTGAACGTCACATCCCTACAATTGTTGTAATTTCTTATTCCGAACTTATAACGGATATTCGTGTTGAAGCAATTGACACAATTGGTGAAGGATATTAAAATTAAAATAAACTAAAACACAAAAATTATGAATAAAAATTTTAAAATAATTTCAATAAATATAATTCTTATTTTAAATATTATATTGCTTTTTGATTGGCTGTTATTGGCAATAAATCAATATAAGGTTCAGCCTGTGGATTTGAATTGGACACTTAAAGTGACGCCGAGAATAGAAAGTTTTCTGCCTTTTGACAGTACAAAACGCCCTATTATCACAATCGGTGATTCTTATGTATTTGGTGAATTGATTGCACCGGAAGATACTTTAGCATATAAATTACAACAGATTACAAACAGAAAAACTTTTAACTACGGCATGACTGCACAGGGAATACAGCATGTTTTATATAAAATAAGACATTCGGATTTTTTCAAACAAAAAGATTTAAACCCTGAGTATGTTGTTTATATTTTTATCGCAGACCATTTGAACAGGATGTATAAAAACTATTATTGGTTTGTAGGTTCTACCAAATACCTTCGTTATGCTAAAACAAATTCTGAGGGGGGGGGTCTAGTAGAAAGACCGCTTGAAGTTGTACCTTCCGATTATATAAAAGTGAGCTATATCGGCAAAAAATGGACAGATATAATATATAGCTTAAAATCGGACAACCAAAAATTTAATCTTTACAAACTGCACATAAAAGAAGTAAATAAAGCCCTGCATGAAAAATACCCCGACAGCAAGCTGGTTGTTATTGTGTATAATGACGATACATATCAAAATGTTATGGGGTTTGATATTAAGCCTTTTCATACAAACAGGTGGGATGAAATAGAACAAATGGGCGTAAAAGTGATTAATTTTGATGTACCTGAATTTAATTTTTTAAATCAAAGACAATACAGAACCATAGATAATCTTCATCCTTCGGGCTTGGCATGGGATGTTTTAGTTCCTGTTGTTGCAAAAGAGCTAAATTTAATTTAATTTTTTATGATTGCAAAATAAAAATTAATAGCAATTATTTTTTTTCAGATGTTTTGTAATTTTGTACAAATGAGGTAAGTTATGTCAGTAAATCCTATTAATCAATCAAGCATGCTTAGCGCATATATAGAACAGCAGTCTAAAAAGCCTCAAACGCCCGTATTAGAGGAAGCATCATTAGAACAA
>JAFVFO010000009.1 GCA_017475485.1 Candidatus Gastranaerophilales bacterium
ATTTCATAATTCTCATACATGTATTCCTTTATTTGTGTGTTGGTAAAATTCTTTTGAAATGATAAGTGTTTTTGGTATTTTCCACTTAACAAAATACAGAAAATGTTAAGTGGGAATTTTTATCAAGATATAGTTGAATTTTAGCCACACAAAAATTAAGAAAAATTAAAAAATCACTCAAAAAATGCAAATTTTTTGAAAAATGCAAATAATGTGGTATTATATATTTATAGAAATAAAATTAACCCACTTAACATTTTATGTATTTTGTTAAGTGGGTTAATTGTTTTTGGCTTTATTTTATAATGGTTTTCAAGACTTAATAAAATTGTTTAGCTAAAAACCTAAACTTACAAGTAATCTGATTAAAATATTTCTGATTAATGACAACACGAAAAATGCAACAATAGGTGAAATATCTATCATTCCTATCGGGGGTATTAATTTTCTGAATGGTGCAAAAAATATTTCCGAAAATGCTCTTAAAGACCTGAATGGTTCGTTATTCCAATTGATGTTTGGAAACCAAGTCAACAAAACGGACACAAACAATAATATAAATATCAGGTCGAATAATCTTGCCGTTGCTACTGCTATACCCATTTATACCTCTATTTTAAAAGCTCATCAGGAATATTTTCCACTATTGAAAACAACAGTTTGCGAAGTTTAACTATATTTTCTTCAAAAGTTTTCATAACTGCTTCGTGTGAAACAGGTTCGCAGTCAGCAATTAAGCCTGCGTCATAGTCTGTTATCAGAGATATATTTAATGGTTTCATGCCTAATTCTTTTACAAGGTGAACTTCCGGATATTGTGTCATATTTACAACTTCCCAGCCTTGGTTAGTATAGAAAGCGCTTTCTGACTTCGTGTTAAACCTTGGGCCTTGAATTACGACAATTGTGCCTTTGTCATGGTAAGTCAGATTAAGTTCTTTTGCGGATTTAATTGCAACTTCGCGCAATTTCGGGCAATATGGGTCTGCCGATGATACATGCTGAATGTTATCATATTCAAAATAGGTATCTATCCTTGAGTTGGTTCTGTCAACATATTGATCGCAAAATACAATGTCACCCGGTTTAACATGCTTTTGTAATGACCCTGCTGCGCAAGGTGAAAACACGCATTTGCAGCCGATTTCTTTCATTGCCCAAACATTGGCTCTATAGTTAACTTTGTGCGGTGCAATTGAATGATTTCTGCCATGACGAGGCATGAACGCTACATCGCGTCCTGCAATTTTGCCTACCATTAATGCGTCTGATGTTTTTCCGTAGGGTGTATCAATGGTTACTTCTTCGATATTATCTAAGAATTTATAAAATCCTGAACCGCCAAATATACCTATAGTTGCTTTGTTTTGAGTCATAATTAATCCTTTTTATAATTAGTCTTTATCTTGAACAGAACGTTTTGCCCATTCATCTGCTCTTGCGCCGGGCATAATTTTACCGTCTGCACGAATACCATAGCCGAATGGCGCTTCCGATTTATCTGAATCACTGCCGTTGCCGCCATCTACATCCATACAGAATACTTTATAAATTGCATCAAAACCTTGGCTGTCTTGAAAATCAGCAGGAACTGCAGTTCCTGATTCAGGGTCAGAGAATAACCTTACACATGACGCGCCCGAGCCTGAATTACAAATGCCCATTGGTGTAGCGGGGCTTGCTTCAAACCATACAACATTATCTGTTGTAACAATTTCAGCACCTTGATAGTCTTTACCTGCGTTTACGCTTTTTTGTATGGTTTTACAAGTTGTGTCAAGGGCTGTTTTGAATTTTGGAATATTTTTTGTTTTATCTGTTTTACCGTTATTTCTTATATCTGCATATTGTTTTGCCGTTCCGCCGCCCCAGCAGTTAACACCTTTTGTGGAAACGATATCTGCAAATGCTTCACAGAAATATGTAGTATTTTGTACGAGATTTCCGTTTCTTAATTTTCCTAAGTCACCTGTTGCATAGTATTTATCGCTTGAAACAAGTTCTCTTATAATGTTGCTTAAGGTTGCATTAGCCTTTTTGAACTTCATAATATTTTCATCAGGTGTTGCATGGAACGCTGAAGGCAATAATACAGCCGTTAAAACACCGATAACCGTTAAAACTATCATGATTTCGGCCAGTGTAAAGCCTTTTTTAAAACAATTACTTCTCATAATAAACTCTTACCTTTTAAACTAAAAAAGACTTAATTATTAAATTAAGCCCATAATTTTTAAATCTTTTGCTATAGAACTGTCAAACATACTTGCGTAAGCTAAATCTACGCTTGCCACACCTGTGTATGTGTGTGGTAGTCTGTTTTCAACCATTGAATTATTCTTGCTTTCAAATTGAGTTTGAGTTTTAGCAGTCTTGTTGTTATTGTTTAATCTGTTGAAAACAGGCTGAATACGCATAAATAACCTCTCGCAAAAACCGTTGTGTCTGAGAATATATTACCATAGATTAATGAGCATGGCAATAATATTTTGTTTAATTTTTTTTGATTTTGTGTTTCCAGTATGCAAACGCTATGGAAGCAAAAACCCCAAGATTTACCGATTCTACATCGTTATCCATAAATATTTTTAATTTTTCATCACTTAACTCCATAATTTCTCTGCTTAGCCCTTGTGCCTCTGAACCAAATGCAAGAAGGGTTTTGCCTGAAAAATCATAGTCGAAAAAATCTTTCGTGCAATAAGGTGTTGTTGCAATTAGCTTATGGGTTTGTTTTAATTTTTTAATAAATTCAAAATCTGCCTTGATTATTGGTATTTTAAACATGTTTTGTGCTGTGGCTCTGATAGTTTTTGAATTATAAATATCAACGCAATCGCCGTATAAAATTATCCCGTTAATTGAAAATGCGCATGCCGAGCGGATTATTGTACCAAGATTTCCCGGGTCTTTGATATTGTCTATTAAGGCAATTTTTGCCATATTGTAAAAAATTTCATTATTAATTTCAGGCTCTTTTATAATGCCCGCCATATTTGTCGGAGTTTTAAGTGTTGAGATTTTTTTTAAAACAGCGTCATTGCAAAATACAATATTTTTTGCTTTGATTGCAGGGTTAAAATCTTCTTTTTTTAAAAAAATATATTCAAATTCTTTATTTTCTTCAATAAGACCCGATAAAGTTTTTTCTCCGTCAATAAAAATCAGCTTTTCGGATTTTCTTGTATGCGGGTTTTGCAGCTTTATACAGAATTTTACAAGGTCATTTTGTGTACTTGTAATTTCAATTTTATTCAAATTGTTCGTCAAAATCTGCCTGCCACTTCTTAATAAAATCAATTTCTTTATTGCTTAGTGCTCTATAATCAATTAAAATCTCCTCAAAGGGAAATTTTGACAGCGAAAATCTGTTATAATTAATATCGCAATATACGCAGTTTTCAATTCTGACCCCGAATTCGTCTTCATCTATTTTGCCGTATAAGCCAGGTTCTATTGAATGTGTTTGATAGGGCTTGATTGTGTCGTTAGAAAACATAGATAAACATGGGGGATTTTGATGACATGATGTACCTATTCCATGGCCTAAACCATGGTTAAAATAAAAGCCGATATCTTGATATGAAGCAAGCATTTTGCGTGCTAATTCATCTACTTTTTTTGCTTTTGTTTCTTTTGAATTGAAACAGGCAATAAATGTTTTTAAAACAGCTGTATAGATATTTTTATAGATTGCTTTCGGATTTTTTCCAAAATAGAATGTTCTTGTTATATCTGTTGCATATCCTGAATCCCAGTATCCGCCGCAATCCAGTAAAATCAACTGTTCATCTTTTAAGATTTTATTTTTATCGTAGCTTGAATAGTGAATTGAAGCGGAATTATTATCAAGTGCCAAGATAGTCTTGAATGAAGGCATATATGAACCTTGAAGCCGTAATTCATCTTCAAACATTTGCGCTAAATCATATTCCGATAAGCCCTTGTAGAGTCTTTTTTTGAAATTTAAAATAGCCTTATCCAGTTTAAATGAACATTCTGCCATATTTTCAATAACACTTACAGGTTTGATTGAAGATATTAAAGATAGGCTGTCTGAGTTGAATTGTATGGGTTTTTGCAGCAACAGAAAATTTTCAAGTGTGATATCGTTGTAGTCGATATAAATTTCTGAGTTTATTGCTTTGATTATGCCTTCAAATTCAGATAGGGAGCGGATTTCTAAGTTATCAACAGGTGCTTTGATAATTTTATCCGAGAAAAGAATATATTTTGCATTTTTAAAATCAAAATATAGTATAGACTTAAAATTAGAGCTGTATTTCATTTCAAAACTTCTTAAATTTGTAAAATAAGAAATTTTATCTAAATCGAATATTATTATTTTTTCTACTTTGGGGTTTAATTTTTTGAATTTTTTTACTTTAAAATTAAAATCATTTTTTTCAACTTTTGAATCTGCAAGAAAAATTCTTTCGTTTTTATCTATATCGCGATTTTTTGTGTAATTTTTTTTAAGCTGATAAGTTTTTAAGTTAAAATATCTATCCAGCTTCAAAAAATCCGTAAGCATTATATCATTTGGAATGTAGAGGGTTTTACCTTCCTTGTATGTTTTTTTGAGGGCATCAAAGAATGTTTCACCCATTTCCATTTTATAAATTTTAATATCTTTGTATGCTTGCTTGTCAACTAACAGATGATATCTTGTATCTACAAAAAGGGTGATTTCCCCGATTTTATTAATTACAGCTTCGCCTGCCGAGCCTTGAAAACCCGTTAGAACATTTAAAGGAGAGCCTGTGTAGTGGCTTTTGAAAAAATTATCGCTTGATTTTAGAAGCAGAATTTCATCTTCCTTCAATAAATCTTTATAAAATTTAATTTGTCCGTTTCTATCCATTTTTATCCCGATTAATGTGCTAAACTTGCTGTAATACTGCAGTTAGAAGCGTTAGAATTGAAATTTATTACCGCGATTTTGCAGTAATCATCTATTTGAATTTTATTATTTTTTACTGCTAAATTCAAGTTGTGGCCAAGTAATAATGATTTTAATTTTAAATAGCCGTTGTAGATTTCAATATTTTCGTTTTTAAACAGAAAGTCGTTCGGAATTATTGAATTAAGTATTTCCATAACATTTTGCATACTTTTGGCGCTGTCATCCGTTAGTAAAATTGAAACATAAGGGCTTGAAGATGTTATACTTAAAAGAGCATTTTCAACATTTGAATATCTGACAAAACCTATAATTTTTGAGGTGATATCTATGATATCGCCTGCTTTTGATGTTGAAATTGTAAACTGTTCATTTATTATCGCCATGAGCTATCTTATGTCAGTAAAATTGCTATACCTAAAAGTACCGCAGAGTTGTACCTTAAAATAATTCCCGCAAGTTCGCTTGTTATGGGGTTATTTCTAAATAACATGGTTATTGCGGTAAGGCAAATGCCCGATGTTGCGGTTAAGAGTGCCTCATAGCCTAAAAATTCTAAAAACAGATATGCAACAATCCCTATCGATATAAGTGCAAAAAGTGCCATTGAGGTACTGCTTTTAACGCTTTTAAATATAATTAAATCCGAATTCATTTCCTTGCTTTTCACCTGTCTTTTTGCAAGCAGGATAAGTTTTTTGGCTTGTTTCAATACGGTGCCTGAAACAAAATATATTGCAATTACAGGTAATAAAGCTCCCGCAAGAAGTGAAATCAGTGATACAGGGTTTAAAATATCGGCTTCTTCAAGCTGTGAAATCGCACTATAAGCAGTAATTGCCGATATTGTTATTAAAATAGAAGAAATATGTAAGTGGCTTTTTGCTTTGTTGTTTAATTCAACATCTTGTGCTGCAACTGTCGGAATAATTACAATTAAATTAAAGCCGAAAACTGCAAGAGTAATGCCATATAGGGCATATAGTATATCTGTCATACCTTGCGCTAAAATAAATACAGCTATAAGCATTATTAAAATTAAGCCTATACTTTTTAATAGTTTTAATGAAGACTGCTTCATTTTTTGAAGGTCATTAACGATTTTCTTATCTTTATTAATATAAAGTGCGATAATGCCTGTGATTGTACCGATTAATACCGAATGTGAAATCGCGATAAAATCCTTTCCGAGCCAGAAAAATACTTCTATATATGTCATTATTGCAGTGATGAGCGCAATAAAAACAGCATTTTTTAAAAGCATTTTAGAAACGTTATTTGTCTTATTAATTTTTGAAAACAGTATTGAAATAATAGATGAGAACATAGCATTTGCACTTATTACTATGGGTAAAAATGCGCCCATGAGTGCTGCTGTTGTAGCACCCATTACGATTGATGACATTAAAGACAGAAAATATGTTTCAAAAAACATTGAAAAATTATAGTTTTTAACAACATTTTTTAAGGCTAAAACAGGATTTTCTTTATCCGTTAAGTGTTCATATTTTTTTATGAAATCATCCGTATTTTTAAGTGAAGTTTTGGAAATTAGTGCAATTAAATTTTCATAAAATGCACTTGCGGAAATACCGCATGCAAAGCCGATAAGCGCTTCATAGTCTTTATATATATGAAATAAAATTACGGCCAAGGCGCAAAATATACCCCAATACATAAATGAAATAGCAACAGATGTGTTGAAACTTAATTTTAATGAGGTATTAACAGATGTCAGCAATGCGTCATTAGCCCTGATTGTGCCTTTTGTGAAAATCATTGAAGATAATTTAGATATTAATATGTAAGATAATATGCCCGTAAAAGCGCATACTGAGAAGTTTGTATTAAGGTGTTTATAGGTTAAGCCAAAACCGGCCGCTAAAAACAAAACCAAGACTATGCTTTTAAACCTGCAAAAGATTGCATTTGCCTTATTTTGAGCTTTTTCTTCATTTTTAAGATTTTCATCAGCATATTTGTAAAATGAAACTTCAAGAAACTTGCATGTGCTTAAAAGTAATGCGATTGCGGATGAAAATAACACAACCCATTTTGATTTTGTTGATGTAGTATCTACAAAATAAACTCCATAAGCCAAATACAGGGCTATAAATAACAATATCCATAAAATTGAATACCAAAACACAAGTTTTGTTTTGATTTTTTCTTTATCCATAACTTAATCTTTTATAAACTCCTTTTTGATAATATTAATTCTTTTTTCATCCAGTAATGTTGTGATTGCCGCATTGATTTGGTTTAACAATTCCTGTGAGTCGTCGGATTTCCTAACGGCAACCGCGTAAAATTCCCGCGAATATGTTTTGTTTATGATTTTTAATTTGTTATTCATATATCCTTGAAGGATACAATCATCTCCTATTATACCGTCAATTTGTCCCGAGAGCAACAAGTCTATCGCTTCTTTATATGACCTTGCACCGGTAATTCTTGCCGTCGGCGCTGCAAGGTGTATTACCTTTTCGCCTGTTGTTCCGAGCACAACACCCAGTTTGCCTGTTGTGTTAAAGTATTGGATATGTGAAATTTTTGAATCTTTTCTTACCATTAATTTTTGGCTTGCGGTAAAATAAGGAATCGAAAAATCTATTACCAGTTTTCTTTTCTCATTTATGCTCATTGTTGCAATTAAAATATCGACTTCCTTTGCATTTAGCTTGGAAATTCTGTTTTGCGGATTGATTTTAACAAATTGTATGTGTTCCGGAGAATCGGATTGAAATATTATACTTGCAATGCTTTTCGCTATTTCAATATCTATTCCTTGCAATTTTTTGTTTTTATAAAAGCCAAACGGGGGAGAATCTTCCTTGACACCTACAATTATATAGCCTCTTTGCACAATAGCTTCTAAATCGGTAGGCTCTTTTGTTTTGTTAAGACAGCCTGTGCACATAAACCCCAGAAATATTATTAAAATAAAAAGTATGTACTTTTTCATAAAATTATTCTATCATAAAACTATGAAAGATTTATTTATTAATTTGTTTTTTTGCACGCTGGGCGCGTTAATTGCAGCCTTTGCATTGGAGTGTTTTTTAGTCCCCAATGAAATAATTGACGGCGGAATTGTCGGTATTTCAATTATGGCAAGCTATTTAACCAAAGTAAATTTAGGAATATTTTTAATAATTCTAAACATTCCTTTTCTGTTTATGGCACTTAAGGAATTCGGGAAACGCTTTGTCATTTTGGCGCTTTATAGTGTCGGCATGCTGGCATTATTTGTTAATGTTGTTCAAAAACATATTCCCGTTATTACCCATGAACCGCTTTTGGTAGCAATATTTGGCGGCGGGATTTTAGGGGTCGGTGTCGGGCTTGTGCTTAAGAATGATTCTTGTATGGACGGCACTGAAATAATGGCCATTAAAATTTCTAAAAAATATCCTTATTCCGTTGGTGAAATTATTATGTTTATTAATGTTTTCATCTTTTCTACGGCAGGCTTTGTTTACAATTGGGAAAAAGCAATGTATTCCACATTAGCTTACCTTGTTGCATATCGTGCGATTGACGCTGTTGTACAAGGATTATCCGAAGAAAAATCAATTAGGATTATTTCTGATAAAGGTATGGAATTAGGGCAGGCGATTATTGAAAAATTAAACAAAACCGTTACATATATTGACGCGCAGGGCGGATATTCCAAAGCTAAAAAAACTATGGTATATTGCGTAATTCCGCGTATTGAATTATCTAAATTGAAGGAAGTTGTTGCTTCTGTTGATAATGATGCGTTTATTTCTATTGAAAATATCCATGAAGTCTATGGAAAACGTTACAGGAAGTAGCATTTAATTGTTTTATTAATAAGTGTAACAAATACGTTATAAAATTATCATAGAGTGGAACTATTAAGCATGTAAATCCACTGTATGCCAAGAAAGGAAAACACTCTCAAACGGGGGTGTTTTTTGTTGTGTATTAATTCAAAATAAAATTAACTATATCATTTACCGCGTCAGGGTTTGCCTTAATTAATTGATTTCCCGGCCCGCCTATAGGATATGTTTTAATAATGGGTTTATCTTTTGTATAGAAATTAAATAAAACTTTGTCTGATTTTGAAAGCAGTAATAAGAACTTAGTGTCTGTATAATTTGCTATTTTAATGGGGATGTAAAGCCCTTTAAAATTAATCATAGGTGAAATCATGACAAACTTAACCGGTTGTTTTTTAAGGTTAACTCCCGCTAAAACACCTGCGCTTGCGCCAATATCAGCACCTATTATTATTACATCATTGCAATTTATTGCAGGATAGTTGTTTTTTACATAATTTATTGATTCTACAACATCAAAAGGCAATTTCTGCCAATCATTTTTGTCGAATTTATAGCGTGATTTTAATTTTAAATTTTCATTATAAATGCTTCTGCCATGACCTCTTAAATCCATAGCAAGTACGTTATAGCCTTTTAATCTCAGATTATCCGCGATATTTTGCCAGCTTTTTGAACTGAGTGAAAATGAATGCAGTGCAACTACAAGAGGTTTGTTTGTTTTGGGTTTTGCAATATATAAATCGCCGGAGAGAATAAATTTATCTTTTGTAAGAAATTCTATTTTATGTTTTGTGGCAGGTTCTTTTTTCTTTGCTGCAGGCGCATTCGGCATTGTTATAAGCAAAGAAAAAATTATTAAAGCTATCCACAAATATCTTTTCATATTTTAATTTTAGCCAAATTTTGCGTAATTTTAACTATTTTTCGGAATTTTTACACCGTTTGGATGAATTTTAAAAATATATGTTAAAGCCTTGGTATTCTTGTGTCGAGAGAATTAATATAAGAATTTGGTATTGAGCGAGAGCTCTTTATCAAAACCTCCTCCCCAAGTCTAGTAGCCGCGCCTTTGCGGCTTTTTTTTTATAAAAAGTGTGTAAAAAAAGAAAAATGATGAATTTTTACTATTGATTATATGCACCTGTTTTTTCAAACAAATCATCTATTACAGCTCTTGCGTCTGTAACAATTTTATAATCTGAATATTTAAAAATCTCGGCATTTTCATCATTATTTATTGCAATAATTATTTTTGAATTTTTCATACCTGCGATGTGCTGTATTGTGCCTGATATGCCAAATGCTACATATAGCTCGGGGGTGGCTGTCATACCTGTTTGCCCTATTTGATATTGCGATGATTTAATACCCAAATCAACCAATTTCCTTGTAAGTGCAAAACCGATATTTAATTTTTGAGTTATTTGATAAAGTTTTTCGATATAAATATTGTCTTTGCCGTCATAAAGCCCATAGCCGGCTGAAAATATAACTTTTGCAGTATCGAAATTAATTTTTTGCGCTTCATCTTTTGTACTGTCAAGTAAAATTAAATCAAAATTATTTTCTATCGAGCAGGGAAATTCCTTGTATGTACCGATTTTAGTGTTTCTGAAGTCTGCTTTAAAGGTTTTTGGCCTTATTGTTGCGCATTCGGGTGATTGTTTGGATAAAATTGTTGCCATCAATTCCGCTCCGAAAGTCGGCCTTGTTGAGGCCAGTTTCAACAAGCCGTCTTTAATTATGAACTCAAGCCCTGTGCAATCTGCTACAAGCCCTGTATTAAGAACAGTTGTTACTCTCGGGGCTATCATTCTGCCTGTCGGAGTTGCAGGAAACAGAATGTAATCATGGTAATTTTCATGGAAATAACTTAAGAATGCGCTTGAATATTTCATTTGGTTGAAAACCTGAAAGTCATCATTTTTTATTAATATAAAATTGTCTGCACCTGCTAAGAATGCTTTTTTGACGTCATTTTCATCAACTGCTGATGAAACTAAAACAGCAGTTACTTCTATCTCCATGTCTTTTGAACTTTTTGCAAATGCTTTCAATTCGCATGCTTTTGAAATTAATTCATAAGACGCATCAATTAGTGTATTACCTTCTTTTTCTACATATATTGCAAGTTTTTTCATTCTATTTCTACCCTTTGCACTAATTCAAGAATAAAATCGGAGCAATCTTTATCTATTTCTGTTGTTTTCTTGTTTATTTCAGGACGAAATGCCTTATATACAATGGTTGGCGAACCAATTATACCTACATCTTCGCGCTGCAGTTCCAAATCTTCAAAGCAATATTCTTCTATTCCTTTATTTTGCGCTTTTATATAACCTTCTATTTTCGGATAAAAAACATTCGGGTACTCTTCTTTAATTGCAATCAGGCAGGGGGTTCTGGCTTCGTAAATATTAACTTTATCTTCGAGTTTCTGCTTTACTATTGCAATATTTTTATCCGCATTAACTATTTCTATAGCATTTGTTATATCAACAATATTTAACAGCTGTGATAAACTGACGGGAACTTGCGCTGTGTCACCGTCTTGCGCCATTTGTCCCGTTAGAATAATGTTATAGTTAGGAATATATTTTTCTATTGCTCTTGCAAGAATTTTAGACGTAGCAAGGGTGTCAGATGCGGCAAACATTTTATCACACAATAAAATCGCCCTGTCACAGCCTTTAGCCAGCGCATAATTCAAAATATCGCAAGCAGGTTTCGGCCCCATTGAAAGAACGGTTATTTTTACATCTTTAAATTTTGATTTGATATTTAGTGCCCAATTTAGTGCCCAATCGTCATATTTGTTGATTTTAGAAAGCATCATGCTTCTATCTAAATTGTTTTCTTTTGTCCATTTTATATCATCAACATCAGGTACTTGTTTAACACAAACAATTATATCCATCATTTTTCCTTATCTACAACTTTATTTAATCCTTTTGGCTTATCAACATCTCTTTTTAATAAAAGTGCGACTTTTAGCGCAAGAAGTTGAATTAATACAATTAAATTTATTATTGTTGCAATTTTAGAGTTGCTCTTTGGAATTTTTATTAATATATCCCCGTTGTAATCTTCATAGATATCAGAAGCTATTAGAGCTTTTGTTTTATATGTTGTTAAAATTTTATTTAAAAGCTCGAGTTCATATTCTTCGCAATCTTGTGTTATAAAACATAAAAATACTTTTGATTTATTTAATAGCGCAAAATGCCCATGGATAAATTCACCCATGGGGTATGAACTTGTGTTGATATATGATGTTTCTTTGATTTTAAGTGCAGCTTCGCGTGCAAGCGGGAAATAATGGCCAAATCCGCAAATTGAAAATTCTTTTTGCTTTGAAATAAATTTTGCCGCAACATCAAGGTTATCAATGTTATTTATAGTGGTTTCCAAATTTTTACCAAGCAGGTAAATGTTTTGAATTTCATCACTAATATCTATGAGCTTGTTTTGAGCTGATTTGCAGGCAATTAACCAAAGCATTATTACGCTTGCGGAAAATGTTTTGGTTGCTGCGATTGCATTTTCTTTTCCTGCCATTATATTGAACTTGTAATCTGCTTCAAGATACATTGGTGAATCTTCATTGTTTGTAATACAGAGAGTTTTAATACCTTTTTCTTTTATTTTTCTAAAAGAAGCCAATGTATCAGAGCTTTTGCCTGATTGGCTGATAAAAATATAGAGGGTATTTTTATCGAAATTATCAAATTTTGATTTGCAAAATTCGCTTGCAAATTCGATACCGGCTTCAATATTTGCAATATTTTCAAAGAAATATTTGCCCAATAAACCTGCATTGTAGCTCGAACCGCTGGCCACAATGACTGCGCGTTTAATTACAAGCGGTATATCCATTAAAACACAGTAATTTTTAATGTAAGTATTAATTAAATTCTCTAAAATTACTCCTTGAGAATTTATTTCAAATTCCATCATATAACTCATATTCATATTATAATTAAAAAATGATAAATTGCACCTATCTTCATATACCATTTTGTACGACAAAATGTTTTTACTGCGCTTTTTGTTCTTTTCCTTTGCTCCGTCTGAAAAATGACTATATCGGCGCGCTTATTAAAGAAATTAAATATTATTACAAAAATAATTATCAAAAAACAATCTATTTTGGCGGGGGAACTCCGAGCTTGTTGAATATTGATGAGCTTGAAAAAATTTTAAATTGTTTCAATTTTGATAAAAATACTTCAATTACCCTTGAAGCTAATCCTTGTGAATTAACGCGTGAAAAACTTGAAAATTATAAAAAATTAGGTATAAACAGAATTTCTTTAGGTGTGCAAAATTTTGATGATGATATTTTAAAATCTTTAAACAGAAATCATACCAAAAATGATATTTTTAATGCTGTAGAAAATATACTTTGTGTTGGTTTTAAGGATTTTAGTATTGATTTGATGTATGGTTTAGCTAATCAAAACCTAAAACAGTGGGAAGACACCCTTAATATTGCGCTGGGGCTTGATATAAATCATATTTCCCTATATGGTTTAAAAATTGAAAAAGGTACAAAATTCCATAAATTTCCGCCAAAAAACCTTCCTGATAACGATATTCAGGCTGATATGTACAAATTAGCATGCGAGATGTTGTCTGAAAAATTTAAGCATTATGAATTTTCAAATTTTGCAAAATCCGAAAAACATTATTCCAAGCACAATCTTGCATATTGGAAACGTGAAAATTACTATGGTTTCGGTTTATCTGCAAGCGGTTTTATTGATAATAAAAGATATACCAACACTGTTAATTTTAAAAATTACACAGAAAATCCAACAGGGCAAAATTATGAGGTATTGAATTTTCAAGAACAAATTGAAGAGGAGATATTTTTGGGTTTGAGGTTATCGGAAGGAATTAATTTTAGCTATTTAAATAAAAAATATAATATTGATATTTATAAAAAATATGAAAAACAATTTGAAAAATTTTTAAAAGCAGGTTTCATGCAAAAAACAAAAAATGGTATCAAATTAACCCTTGAAGGGGTTTTATTATCAAATGAAATATTATGCGAATTTATTGATTAAGAATTTTTATCTTTTAAAGATAAAATAACACCGCCTGCGATTAACGCTAATGAACTTGCAAATAGCGCCCCAATGGCAATTAAAGGAGCTTTGGGTGTATTTTTAGCTATTTTTCTTGTATATACAAAAACATCTTCAATTACTTCCGGTGCGTCGTTTTTGATTGCTTCAAGGGCCTCGATATTGTGCTTTTGCAGGAATTGAACAATTGCACTTTTGTTGTCTTTGGGGTTTGAATAAAGTAATTTTAATTTATCCAGCCCTGTTTCCAATTCTTCTTCAAGTTGTTGAATTTGCATATTCAGCTTATGACATCTTGCATATCTTGCTTGGAAACCTTCGGAAATGCTGTCAAATATTGTTTTGACTTCCCCTTGAGATTCTTCTAAGTGTGCTATATCGTCTTTTGATAAGTCTAATTTATCAATAAAATACATATAAGTCATTCTGTTACAGCCTGTTATGGCGCAATCAACCTCTTTTGTATCGGATATTGTACAATGTATTTGCGTATTATAGCTTCTGTCTGCTTTTTGAAAGAAATCTTTCATCATTGCAATTCCTGCGGGTGTATCTGTTTTTGGGCTTGACAGCATTTCCATGTCTTCGACATACATCATCGTTTTAGCGCCTGTTTCATCATACAGTCTGTGATTATCGGCCAATGCACTCGAAAAGGCTTTTTGCGCTTCTATTACATCATCTCTGTGTGCGACATTTTTAAATCTTAATCTGAAGGGTGTATCTTCAAGCCTTCTTTCGCCTGCTTCGTAATCTAAAAATGCCTTCGCCCTTGCGTCTGCTTGCGCTGCAGAAAAAATGCCCCGCGCAAGTTCTTTATCCCTTGAAACTAAACAGACACCATTTTCCCAAGGGTCAAGCTCGTTAGTTGTACAAAAATCTCCATATCCAAAGGTGTATATGTCATCTAACAGGGTTAAAAGTCTTCTCCCCGAATCATTTTTTGGTAATTGACTTCTTGCTTGTTGATATTGTTGAACCTTTTTCAAGGCGTCATGTGCTTCAAATTCTTTTTGTGTTTCTTCGACTACTTCTGATAATGCACCTTGAGCTTCTTTTTTGAGATTTGCAATATCGCCCGTATATTGTTCTTCAAAGAGTACCCTTGCTTTAGAAAAAGGTATTAGGCTTGACGATACAAAATCATCCTGGCCACGGAAACTTAATACGGAAGGCCTTGTATCGATTTTAGACATGTAGTTTGGAATTTTGCCGGAATGAATATTTGCGGTAGAAAAACCAATTCTCATATTACCTTATTACCTTTAATAATTATATCGTGCTCTTTTTTGAATTTTTGGGCTACTTCTTGTGTAATGTCGGGTGTTCTTTCAAAATCTTGTATTGCTTTTAGTACATCCTGAGTAGTAATTTTTTGTTCTTTAGATTGTTTCTGCAGTCTGCTGCATATTAATTTTATTTGACCGTTGCTGAACTGTGCATTTTGCGCTTGTTCCTGATTTTTTATTTCCTGAATTATTTGTTCATAATCCAATTCTTCTTTATCACTATCCAAAAGATAATGCTCAAAAAGTTCTTTTTTAGTTTTGTCATCTGCCGTATCAATAGACATTCTTATCGGGAACATTCTGTGATCTTTTACATCAAAACCCATAGATAACGGATTATTCGTAGAAGCAAAAATTGTGCAGTGGTAATCTTTTGAACAATTCTTTATAAATTTCATTAACGAAGCCTGAATTGGCGAATCGTCATTTAGTACTTTATCTATTTCATCAATAAAAATAATTGTTCTGACTTGGTCTTTTTTGAAATTTTCTTCTGCTTCCTGTGCTTTTTGGGTTAATTCTTCAAGATATTCAAAACTTTCTTCAACATCGGTTGAATTTGGTGTTAATTCAATCATTCTGCAGCCGGCTTCTTGCGCAACGGCTCTTGTGATTGAGGATTTGCCGTTTTCTTGCGGGCCGAAGAATAAAATGCTGGCATACACACCTACATCCCTGCCTTGGCGTTCTTGTTTTACCCTTGAAATAAAAACTTTTTGAAGAACTTCTTTTTCGTAATCATAGCCTACAATTCTGTCAAACCCTTTTCTTTTGTGATGCGCCTGTGGTACATTAGGATTTGTTGCACTGTTATATAGGGGTGCTATTGTT
The DNA here is from genome assembly GCA_017475485.1 of Candidatus Gastranaerophilales bacterium. Taxonomy (GTDB): domain Bacteria; phylum Cyanobacteriota; class Vampirovibrionia; order Gastranaerophilales; family Gastranaerophilaceae; genus RUG14156. The sequence continues at coordinate 15,929 of JAFVFO010000009.1, forward strand.
TTATCAAAGTAATTCGAATCTTCTTCTTCTATATCTTTTATGGCAAATTTAAGCGCCGCTAACCTTTCTTCAAGTAAAAGCTCACGTTCTTTAATTGCAGAATCCGCCTTTACAATGGCTTGTTTTTGTCTTTCAAACAGTTCTGCAGAATACGGGCCGGGCTGCATGCACTGCATTTCTCTTAAATGGGACGGCAAGGGGCTGTTGTCGCTTTCCCTTATATTTTGTTTATATTGATAAAATGCTTGTATATCTCTGTCTGAATTTTTTTGAAACATTTTATCCAGTTTTCCGAGAATTTTTGTTTGCTCTGCTCTTGGATTTGGTGGAGTAACAGGCATTTTTGACTGTTCTTTTTCTCTTTGCTTTTCGCGTCTTTTCTGCCTGTTTGTCTGCATAACTTTAATATCGCCGAAATTAAAACTGTTTAATGATACTATTCTCATTTTGAATACCTCAAATTAGTATCATTCAAGGAAATACCCGTATTTATAATTACTCCTGTTCTGTTTGCGCTTAAAGTGGTTTTATCCAGCTTATCAGGGTCTGATGTGTGGAAAAATAAGGTTGTATGGTAATTCATGTCTGTTTTTTGCATTATATCTTTCATAAGTGCAATATCTGACTGAGAATTATCTTGACTCAATAATTTTTCCATACCTTCAACAAAAATTATTGAACGTTTACCTTCTTTCTGCCACAATTCTTCCGCTTGGTTAAGTGCGCTTGTTAATCCTTTTTGCATATCGGTTAAAGAAACTCTTGAAGGTACAACGGAGAAATTGCAGTGCGCTATATTTGCGCTCCATTGTGCAAATTCTTGTGCTATAAATGGATTTTCGCCTTTTAGCATAACGTAATTTGTAACTTCGTAATCATTATCCGCATAGGATGTAATAATATCTTGAATAACTTCTTCCTGCAGTTTTTTTCTTACTTCTTCTTTTTTATGTTCAAGAGTATTTAACTTATCTATGTCCGACTGGCATGCGCTTATTTGTCTGTTTCTTGCCGTAACCCTGTTATAGGCGTAATCTATAATTTTTTTTCTTTCTTGTGTTCTTGCATTTTCAAGCCCCCTTTTGTAGGCTTTTCTGTTTTCTTCCAATTTACTGTTTCTTAATGCTTCTGAAATACCTGCCGTCATTATGCTTTTTACTTTTCTTCCTGATTTATAAAATGCGGGAAGTTTTCTGTCTGCAACTTCGTCAGCTCTATCAAGTGCGTCGAAATATTTTTCATCCAGAGCGGCTTCTTTTTGCTTAAGTTCTTCAAGGGCGTCAGGTGATTGCTTTTCGGGAAGTTTTACAGAGTAATCTATTTCGCCGTTTGCATTGATATTAAGGGCCGAAAGAGCTTCTTGTATTCTTCCTCTGTTATCTTGTTCAATGGCTTCTTGCAATCTTCCCTGTTTTATCAGGTCAACTAAATTCTGCAAATATGGGTCATATTCTTTTTCTTCCCTGTCATCAACAAATTTATAGCTGTAATCTGAAGTAAAATTTATTTTATAAAGAGCATAATTGAAATTTTGGGGTAAGGAGTTATATTGCTTTTTTTGTGCAATATTTGAATTTGAATTATTTTTACTCTTTTGCTCAAAAAGTATCTTTTTTCTGAAAGCACCTTCCGTAGTGCTTATTTTTGTAATCATTCGTTTACCCCAAAGAATAACTCTTGTTTATATAATACTAACAAAGAATTTTTTTTGCTAATTATATTTATAAGTTATTACAAAAAATTTACACAGTTGCCACAATTAAGCTATGAGCTAAAATTTTATTATGGAAAAGCAAGAATATAGTTTTAAAAGATGGTATGATGTAAAGCCTTATACAGACGAGGTTTTATCTATTTTAAAAGAGCTTTCGCTTCAATCTCATTATGATATTGCGCGTGAAGTTTTAAAAATTATTGAAGCCATTAAGGTTAATTCGCGCGAGCTTGATGACCCGCCTTTAAGCATAGGTGTTGACAGGGCCTTGGGGCTTTTTAACCAAAATTACAAAAGACGCTGGTATGATAAAAATCTGCCTATTGCAAGAATTTTCAAAAGTGCTTCATGCTTGCAGGATGAAGATTTTCAAAATATTATGCAGGGAATGTTTACGAGTTTAAAAGATGAAAAGCAACCAAGATAAAGAAAAAATAATTAAAGATATGCAAGAAGTTGTATATCAAATGAAAATTGATGATATAGAAGAAAATCCGGATAGCGAGTTTGAATTGTTTACTTGCAGTTCTTGTGCGGCAGATAAGTCTTTAGCTGGTTCAATTTTATATGGCAAATACAGGCTTTGCAATGATTGCGTATTAATGTATGAAACTGCTTGTAAACTCTCAAAAGTCAAGGATATTGAAGATTTTATCCGTCATACCGAAGATTTAAGACTGCAAAATATGTGTGATTTTATAAAACAGGATACTCAAAAAGAAAACAATTAATATGAAGAATGTTATAATTTTAGGCTCAACAGGTTCAATAGGCACACAAACCCTTGAAGTTATCGAAAGAACGGAAGGTCTTAGGGTTTTAGCTCTGGCATGCGGTAAAAATATAGAACTTTTAAAAAAGCAGATTAAAAAATTTAATCCTAAAATCATTTGTACCGACAGCTTTGAAGATTCTAAAATTTTAAAATCCGAATTTCCTGATATTAAAACGCTAACCGGTGCTGAGGGCTTATTGGAGCTTGCCGATAATAAAGAATGTGATATTTTTGTTGTTGCAACATCAGGAGTAGTTTCCGTTAGAGCCGTTTTGCGCGCAATTGAAAACAAAAAAAGGATAGCACTTGCAAACAAAGAAACCCTTGTTATGGCGGGTGATATTGTAATGAAAAAAGCAAAAGAATATGGTTGTGAAATTCTTCCGATAGATTCGGAACATTCGGCTATTCTGCAATGCCTTCAAGGTTCAAATAATCCGAAACGTCTTTGGATAACAGCGTCCGGCGGGCCTTTTTTAAATAATACAAGGGAAGAAATGGCGCGCTTTAGCGCGAAAGAAGCCTTAAATCATCCGCGCTGGGCTATGGGGAATAAAATTACAATAGATTGTTCAACACTTGTAAATAAAGGCTTAGAAGTCATTGAAGCACATCACCTTTACAATTTTGATTATGAAAATATTAAAGTTTTAATTCATCCTCAAAGTCTTATTCATTCTCTTGTAGAATTTGTTGACGGTTCTCATATTGCGCAGTTAGGGCTTCCTTCTATGCATATACCTATTCAATATGCGCTTTTTTACCCTGAACGCGCAGAAGGCATTAAAACAGACAGCTTTGACTTATTTGATAAAAAATTAGAATTCTATAAACCCGATTTTGAAAAATTCCCTCTTTTAAAATTAACAATTGATTGCGGAATTAAAGGCGGCATCATGCCTGCAATATTAAATGCTGCAAATGAAGTTGCGGTTTATAAATTTTTAAGGGGTGAAATTAATTTTCTTGATATAGAAAAAATTGTTTTTAGTGAAGTTGAAGAAGCAAAAAATATTAAAAATCCTTCAATAGATGAGATTTTTGAGGCGGATAGATATATAAGAAATAAATTAAAGTAAGGGTAATATAATGAACAAAACAAGAGAGCTGTTTAATAAAGACTTTACCTGTCTTTTTCTTGGGCAATTGCTGGCACACTTTGCGGATGCTTCAATTCAAATTATTTTGATTTCTATAGTAATGACAACTGTCGAAAAGCCCGGAAGTATGATTGCGCTTTTGCTTTTTTCATTCTTGCTTCCCGCTTTTATAATAAGCCCTATTGCAGGCAGTATTGTGGATAGATATTCCCGCAAAAAGATAATGCTTATAAGTTCACTATATCGTGCTTTTATTTTGATTATAGGTTTAATATTCTGCGCTTTTTGTGCAATAAAAAATATACCCATTCAAAATATCCCCTTTGCTTCCGTTGTTTTTGTGTTTTTAATCGGCTGCGGAAGCGCATTTTATTATCCTGCAAAAATGGCAATAGTACCGAATATTGTGGGTATTAAAGTTTTAAAACCTGCTAACGCATTGGTTTCAGGTTCGGGAACATGGGCGCTGACTTTCGGTTCAATCAGCGCGAGTTTAATACTTTTAAAAATCGGCGTAATGAATACTTATTATTTAACTGCTTTAATGTATGTTTTTTCTGCATTAATTTTACTGCCTTTAATAATTAAAAATGACATAATTTCAGACGAGATAAAAATAACCTTAATTCAAGACATTAAAAAGACTTTGTGCTTCCTTGATAAACATAAAAAAGCACTTAATATGATTTTTCTCGGTGTTTTATTGTCTTTAATTTCCGCAATATTTTATAGTGCAATGAATTCATTAGCAACAGATGTTTATCATGTGGGCATTAAAAGCCTTTCAAGATTAAAAGGTATGCTTGGAGAAGGTACTTGTGCAGGCTTTTTGATAATGCTTTTATTAGGCAAAAGATTAAAAACCAATAAAACACTTGTGGCTTCTTTTTTGGGCTTATTTTTGTGTCTTATAACAGCTTCGTTTTGCACCACTTTTTTAAAGGCTAACATTTGGCTTGTTGGTGTAGGTATTTTTGCTACCCTGTTAAAAGTTACAATAGATACAATTTTACAAAAAGTTTCACCCGATTTTATAAGGGGTAAGATTTTTGCCTTTTCTTCCATGCTTGAAACTTTTGCAACATTGTCAGGTACTGTTATAGTTTCGATTTTAACCGGTATTATTAAACCTATAAACATTTTTCATATAGTTGCATTTTTACCTGCTTTATGTGCACTTTTGGTTTTAATATTTAATAAAGAATTTCGCTATTTTGTATTAAGAATTACAATAGGGCAGATTTTTAAATTCTGTTTTAAATATAAATTTGAAGGTACGGATAATATACCCCAAGACGGAAAAGTTATTTTAGCGGGTAATCATACGGGGCATTTAGACCCTCTGATTTTGCAAATGGCAACAAAGCGCAAACCTTGGTTTATAACGGGGCCCGCAGCTTTCAAAGTGCCCGTTATACGTCATTTACTGAAATGGTTTAACGTAATTCCTCTGCAGTTTGGTAAAGGCGTTGAAGCGCTTGATAGTGCTGTTATAAAATTGAATAAAGGTGAACCTGTTATAATATTTCCGGAAGGTAAATTTACAAATGACGGTAATTTGGAAAAATTCCATAAGGGTGTTGCACTTTTGGCTAAGAAAACATCAGCTCCCATTGTTCCTTTTGCAATTAAAGGCGGGTTTGAAGCATGGGGCAAATTAAGGAAAAATCCAAAACTTTTTTCGACTATTGTTATACAATTTGCTCAGCCTATTGTTGACTTTGACCGTTCGGAAAATGAAATTGTTGCTGATTTAAAACAAAGAGTTCTTTTTGTCAAAAAATCTCTTGAAAGACGCGCATTTTATAAAATCAGCCACAAACTGCATTCTAATTTCCTTGATTTAATGCAGGAAAAAGGTGACACTTATGCAAGCGTTAAGGCGCTTTCTTTAAAAACAAAAGAAGGCTATGAAGAATTAAGCTATATTGAAATTTCAAGGCGCGCAAGAAGATTTGCTTATCATTTAATTCAAAACAATAAAATTAATCCAAAAGATAGAATTGCTATAATTTGCGAGTCGCGCCCCGAATTTTCAATCGGTATGTTTGGTTCAATCCAGACAGGGGCAATTACTGTTCCATTGGATGTTAAATTAACCGTTGCAGAACACACACATATTTTAAATGATTGTAATCCGAGAATTTTATTGTGTTCAAGTCATTATTTAGAACATGCACTTGAAGTCCAAAATAATGTTTCTTCTATTGAAAGTATTTATGTTTTAGATGATGAAGAAAGGGAACATACGGAAATTCAAAACGTCAGCGCACTTGAAGCGAATTTGGATAATGATTTGGGAGTTCCCCGCTCATTGGATGAAACGGCATTAATTGTTTATACCTCAGGTACAACAGGCAATCCTAAAGGTGTAATGATTAGTTTTGGTAATATTTATTCTCAATTAAGAGATTTTGAAAATATGTTTAAACTGACTTCAAACAATACACTTTTATCTATATTACCGCTAAATCATTTACTGGAACTCGATTGCGGATTTTTCGGAATGCTTTATATGGGGGCTAAAGTTGTTTATATTAAATCTTTAAACCCTAAAGAATTAACGTCTGTTATGAAAGAAAAGCATATTACAAATATGATTGTAGTTCCTTTGGTTGCTAAAATGCTCAAAAACAGCATAGATAAACAAATTAAAAAACAACCTGAATATGCTCAAAAATTATTTAACATTTTATATAAAATTGCAAAATTCGCACCAAGAAACCTGCGCAGATTGATGTTTAAATCTGTTATAGACGGTTTAGGCGGAAAACTCGAATGTTTTATATCGGGCGGTGCGCCTTTGGAAGATTCGGTTGCAGAATTTTTCGACAGAATTGGTATTCCGATATTCCAAGGATATGGTTTAACGGAAACTTCGCCTACAATTTCAACAAACAGATATAAATATAATAAAATCGGAACAGTTGGCCAGCCATTGCCTTCCGTTAAGGTAAAACTGGCAGATAACGGAGAAATTTTGGTATCAGGCCCTAATGTTATGCAGGGGTATTATAATAAACCCGAAATGACGCGTGAAGTAATAGATGAAGACGGCTGGTTCCATACGGGTGATATCGGGGAAATTGATAAACATGGCTATATTAAAATAACTGGAAGAATTAAAAATATGATTGTTCTTGGGGGCGGTAAAAAAATATTCCCCGAGGAAGTTGAAGCTGTTTTAGAAAATTCTGCCCTGATAAAAGAAGTATGTGTTATGTCTTTAATAATTAAATCAGGAAATAAAAAAGGTACTGAAGAAGTTGGTGCAATTATCGTACCATCGGATGATTTAGCAAAGAAACCTCTTGATGAAATTCAAAAAGAATTGGAAAATGAAGTAAAAAGATTATCTCAACAAAATCTTGCCCCATATAAAGAACCTACGGTTATTGCTGTTCATTTGGATGAACTGCCAAAAACATCAACCAGAAAGGTTAAAAGAAAAGATTTAAAAGAGTGGTATGAAAATTTGAATTAGGAGAATTTTATGTCGAATGCGGATTCTGTTGTTAAAATGGCCTTATGCGTCATTTTCTGTGTGCTGTTTTTATCTCATATTTTTGTTTTAATCTTGGCAAAAATAAAAAGCGACAAAGATTTTTCAAATTTAAAACTGAGAATGCGCTCTTGGTGGCTTATAATTTTATTTTTAGTGCCTATATTTTTGTGTTCAAAAATAGTAGGACTTATAATGAGTGGTTTAATAAGTTTTCTTGCCCTAAAAGAATATTTTTCTTTTATACGTTTTGAACCTGCAGACAGAAAACTTTTGTTTTGGGCATATTTTTCAATTCCCGCACAGCTTTGTTTTTTGTGTGTTGATTGGATTATAATGTTTTATTTATTTGTACCCTTGTATATGTTTTTAATAATTCCCTTAAGAAGAATTTTAGCGGGAAGAACAGATAATTTTATTAAAGTTACATCTTTAATTCAGTGGGGTGTAATGCTTAATGTGTATGCCCTTGGCTATATCGGTGCATTTTTGATATTACCTTTTAATAACGTTCCTGCAATACATGATGTTTCAGGGGTTAGGTTATTGTTATTCCTTTTGGTACTAAATGCGCTTAATGATGCCAGCCAATATGTTTGGGGTAAATTATTCGGTAAAAAGCCTATTGTTCCTAATGTTAGTCCCCATAAAACTTGGGCCGGTTTTGTAGGCGGAGTTATTACAACTACAATATTATCCGTATTGTTAGCTCCGTATTTAACACCAATGGATTTAAAATTTTCAATCTTTGCCGGTTTATTAATCGGGATTTCCGGTTTTATCGGAGATGTCGTATTATCAGCAGTTAAAAGAGATGCGGGTGTTAAAGATAGTTCTAATTTAATCCCCGGTCATGGCGGAATTTTAGATAGGGTTGACAGTTTAACATATACTGCGCCTATATTTTTCCATTTCTTTTGCTATTTCTTCCAAAAGGGTATGTAGATGTTAAATTTTTTTAGAAAATTTCTGTACTGTTTTATATTAAAACCGATTTTTTATATTTGCCTTGGATATAATATAAAAAATCCGAACAATCTCCCTAAAAAAGGCCCATGTATAATAATTTCAAATCATAACAGCCATCTTGATACGTTGGTTTTGATGACATTATTTTCAGGAGATTCTTTATTGAAAGTTTCACCGATTGCAGCTAAAGATTATTTTTTAAAAAATAAATTACTTTCTTTTATTTCTTTGAAAATATTAAATATAATTCCCCTATCAAGACATGTTACAAAAACTTCGCAGGAAGAATTTAATGCCATGCTGGATTGGCGTCTTAAAAATAATTCAATCTGCATTCTTTATCCTGAGGGAACAAGGGGCGAACCTGAAAAAATTGCAAAATTTAAAACAGGAATTGCGCATATTGCAAAAACTTATCCGAATATTCCTATTGTACCTATTTATATGGAAGGCTTAGGCATGGCGCTTCCAAGGGGCGAAGCTCTTTTTATTCCTGCAATTTGTTCTATTGTTGTTGAAGAAGCTATAAAATATTCAGATTCTAAAGATGAATTTATGCAAAAAATAAAAGATATATACGATAAAATGAGAAACGAGTTAAAAAAGGAGGAAATCTAATGGCTCTACATCAACTTAAGTATCCTTATCGTCAGTTTATTTTGCCTGTTGTAAAAAAACTGACCTTCATTAATCCTGATTTCATCAGTGCTGTTGCATTTTTTGTAGCACTGTTAACAGGGTATGCTTTCTATAAAGGAAGTGCTTGTTCATGCTGGTATTTGTGGATTGTTCTTTTAATTGTTGCAAGAATGACTCTAAATACCATGGATGGAGTTTTAGCAATTGAGCGCGGTGATGATAAAAAAGTTCATGGCAAAATGGTAAACGCATTACCTGACAGATATGCGGATTTATTTGTTTTATCAGGAATTGTATTAAGTCCTATTTGTAATGATATAATTGGTTTATGCGCATTATGTACCGTTGTGCTTGTAAGTTATTCCGGCATGTTAGGCAAGGCTCTCGGTGTTTCTTGGCAGGGTCATGGCCCATTAGATAAGGTTGAAAGATTATTTCTTTATATAATTATTTCTCTTGCGCAATGGTGGGGTTATCGTACAGGCGCACCAACCGTTCATATTTCAGGTTTTGAATTTTCATACGTTGAGCTTGGTATGATTTTATTTATCGTACTTGGCCAAATTACAGTTATAAGAAGAACTTTGGGTATGAAAAAAGAAGTTGATGAAAACCCTGATATGGAATGGTAATTTTATAAATTAAAGGGCGGTTAATTCCGCCCTTTTAAATTTTAAGTGTTATTTTCCATAACCTGTACGCCAAATTTTGCCCTGAATAAGTGTTGTATTGTTTCTGATTGAATTTCAGCCATAAGCGCATTAAATAAGTTGTATGCTTCTTTTTTATATTCGATAAGCGGGTCTTTTTGTCCGTAAGCAACAAGGCCTATTGAATCTTTCAACATATCAATATTTCCCAAATGGTCAATCCATTTAGCGTCAACCACTTGCAATAAAATATCTCTTTCTATGTGACGGACAATGTTATCATCTTTAAACGGAACTTGAGCAACAAAGTCGCTTCCGTAATATTTAGACATTACTTCGTTAAAATCTTTGATTGTATCTGATTCAAATTGTTTATAGCTGTCAAGGGCTAATTGTTTCCAATTTTGTATAATTTCGCCTGCTCTTAAATCCTTAATTTCTTCAGTTTTAACTTTGTCTTTTAACTGTGGGAATACACTGACAAATTCTTTAACAAGCATAACGATATCATCCCAAACATATTCCTGCGGTGACATATCTTTATTGATGTATTGACCTATTATGCGCTCAACTTCTTTACCTATCATAAACTTGATGTCCTCTGTAAGATTTTCGGACGCAAGTACTTTTCTTCTTTGATGGTAGAATTTTTCACGTTGTATATTCATAACATCATCATATTCAAGAACTGATTTTCTTATATCAAAATGATATGTTTCTACTTTCTTTTGCGCTGATTCGATTTGACGGGTAATAAGCCTGTTTTCAATTGCAGTATCATCATCAACATTCAGCATAGTCATTAAACCGGCTATTTTTTCACCGCCAAAAATTCTCATTAAATCATCTTCTAAAGATAAGAAGAATTTAGTTGAACCGGGGTCACCCTGACGCGCAGCACGACCGCGCAATTGATTATCAATACGGCGGGATTCGTGACGTTCTGTGCCGATTACATGTAATCCGCCAAGTTTTACAACTTTATCGTGTTCTTCTTGGGTTATTTTTCTCGCATTTTTTAAGGCTAATTCCTTTTTTTCTTCGTATTCGGGACTGTCAGGGGTGATTTTAGCTCTATCCAGTGCTTCTTTTGCTAAATATTCGGCATTACCCCCCAATAAAATATCCGTACCTCTGCCTGCCATGTTGGTTGCAATTGTAACAGCGCCCAAACGTCCTGCTTGAGCTATGATGTATGCTTCTTTTTCATGGTGTTTGGCATTTAAAACATTATGTTTAATACCCATTTTCTTTAAAATTGATGATAAATATTCGCTCTTTTCAATTGAAATTGTACCTACAAGTGTCGGCCTGCCTATTTTTTGCATTTGTTCAATTTCGCGAGCTACAAATTCAAACTTCTTTTGAACTGTTTTGTAGATAACATCAGGATGATTAATTCTGATATCTTCCTTATTTGTCGGAATTTGCGTAACTTGAAGATTATAAATTTTACCAAACTCCGCTTCTTCAGTCATTGCAGTCCCTGTCATGCCTGATAATTTAGGATACAATCTGAATAAATTTTGAAAAGTAATTGAGGCTAAGGTTTGTGTTTCATCTTGAATTTTAACTCCTTCTTTTGCTTCAATTGCTTGGTGTAATCCGTCAGACCACCTGCGCCCTTCCATAATACGGCCCGTAAATTCATCAACTATCATAACCTGATTATCTTTAACAACATAATCGGTATCTTTTATAAATAATTCTTTTGCCTTTAAGGCTTGCAATAAGTGATGAGCATATTGAGTTTTCATATCAAATAATTCATCAACATTTAAAAGTTTTTCGGCTTTTATAACGCCTTGTTCCGTAAAAATGATATTTTTATTTTTTTCATCAACTTCATAATCTTCTACTTTGGTTAATTTTGGTGCAATTTTAGCCATTAATTTATATGTTTGAGCTGATTTTTCAAGACGGCCTGAAATTATTAAAGGTGTTCTTGCCTCATCAATCAAAATAGAATCGACTTCATCAATAATAGCGTAGTTATAAGGCCTTTGAACCAAGGAATTAATATCTGATGCCATATTGTCGCGTAAATAGTCAAAACCGAATTCGTTATTTGTACCATAAGTAATATCGCACCTGTAGGCTTCTTTTTTGGATTCGTAGCTGTTATATTCACCGCTTGATAAAATAACACCTACTGTCAGGCCTAAAAATTCATAAATTTTGCCCATCCAATCCCTGTCACGTTTTGCCAGATAATCATTAACCGTTACAACATGAACCCCTTTGCCTGTTAGTGCGTTTAAGTATGCAGGCAGTGTTGCAACAAGTGTTTTACCATCGCCTGTTCTCATTTCTGCGATATGGCCTTCATGCAAGAAAATCCCGCCGATTAATTGAACATCAAAATGGCGCAAATTTAAAACTCTTTTTCCTGCTTCGCGCACCGTTGCAAATGCTTCGGGTAAAATTTCGTCCAGTGCCTGCTTTTCAAGTTTTCTGTCTTCTTTGATATCATTAGATGTCGGACGTTTTGATAGAATTTCTTTGAATTCTTGCGTTTTTGCTTTTAATTGTTCATCCGTTAGTTTTGAAAATTCTTCTTCGAGTTCGTTTATTCTATCAACAACGGGCATAATTTTGTTGATTTTTCTAACATTAGGGTCTTTAAAAATTTTAAGTAATATATCTATAAGTGCCATATCGACAATACTATCTCCTCAAGTCATAATTTTACTTAATTTTAACATAAAAAAATTTTATAGTATAATTAACTTAACAGTTTATTTATTAAAGAGGATGATATGAATCAACAAACACAGCAAAAACAATTTAAAGATACCTTAAATCTGCCTTCTACGACATTAGCCATGAGGGCAAATGCTACGGTTCGCGAGCTTGAAATTCAAAAATTTTGGGAAGAAAATAAAATTTACGATAAAATTATTGAAAAAAACAAAAATAAAACCCCGTTTGTTTTGCATGACGGCCCGCCGTATTTGTCGTCCGATAAAATCCATGTGGGTACTGCCTTAAATAAAATTTTAAAAGATATTATTTTGAAACATAAAGCACAGCTTGGTTTTTATACTCCTTATGTTCCGGGATACGATGCCCATGGACTTCCAATTGAAAATGCCGTTGTTAAAACAATTAAGGGCGGAAGAAGTGCATTGACTGAAGGTGAACTAAGACAAAAATGCAGAGAATATGCACTTAAATCACTAAAGGGCCAAGAAAGTGCATTTAAAAGGCTTGGAGTTTTAGGTAATTGGGAAAACCCTTATTTAACAATTGCGCCTGAATATGAAGCTGAACAAATCAGAGTTTTTGGCGAAATGTATAAAAAAGGCTATATCGAAAAAGGTTTAAAACCTGTATATTGGTGTGCTGATTGTGAAACAGCACTTGCGGAAGCGGAAGTTGAATATGCGGATATTACTTCTGACAGTATATATGTTAAATTTGAAATGCTTGAAGTTCAGAAACTTTATGAAAAAGCGGGAATTAAATCTCAAAACAAGTTGTATTCTATAATTTGGACAACAACTCCTTGGACAATTCCTTCTAATAACGGTATTTGTTTGAATTCCAGATTTAACTATACAATTTTTGAATATAAAGGCGATAATTATTTTGTTGCAAGCGATTTATTAAAAACATTTACGGATGATGTTGAATGGACTGATTATAAAGAATTAGCCGAACTTAAAGGTGCTGATTTTGAATATATGAAGGCTAAACATCCTTTGTATGACAGATATTCTCTTTTGATTTTGGGTGATCATGTTACGCTTGAAGCAGGTACGGGTGCTGTTCATACTGCCCCCGGTCATGGTTTAGAGGACTGGGAAGCAGGGCAAAAATACGGCCTTGAAACATTTTCACCGTTTGATTCAAAAGGGTGCTGGACTTCCGCTGTTCCTGACCTTGAGGGAGTTCCATACTACAAAGGCAATGCTATGGTTATTGAAAAATTAAAAGATTGCAATGCTTTAATTAAATCTCAAGAAATTATGCACTCTTATCCTCATTGCTGGAGATGTAAACATCCTGTTATGTATAGAAGCACTCCGCAATGGTTTGTGCGCGTTGATAAGTTTAGGGATAAAGCTCTTGAATGTATAAAAAATGTTAAATGGATTCCCTCATCTGGCGAAAGCCGTATAGGAAATATGGTTGCAAACCGTTCCGATTGGTGTATATCGCGCCAGCGTGCTTGGGGTGTGCCTATTCCTATTTTTACCTGTGAAGATTGCGGGGAAGTTATTTGCAATGATGAAACAATTGAAAATGTTGCAAAAATATTTGAAAAAGAATCATCTGACGCATGGGTAAACCACAGTGCCGAGGAGCTTCTGCCAAAAGGCTTTAAGTGTCCTAAATGCGGCGGTATTCATTTTATTAAAGAAAAAGATATTATGGATGTTTGGTTTGATTCGGGTGTATCTTGGCGCGCTGTTGTTGAAAAACGTTCCGATGAACTGTCAAACATACCTGTTGATATGTACTTAGAAGGCTCTGACCAGCACCGCGGTTGGTTTCAATCGTCATTATTGACTTCTGTTGCAACAAATAATATTGCACCATACAAGCAGGTTTTAACTCATGGGTTTGTATTTGGTGAAGACGGCAGAAAAATGTCTAAATCATTAGGTAATTATATTCGCCCCGATGATATTATTAAAAATTACGGTGCAGATATATTAAGGCTTTGGGCGGCTTCTGTCGATTATAAAAATGATATTAAAATCGGGAATAATATCATAGGCCAATTATCTGAAATCTTTAAGAAAACAAGAAATACAGCAAGATTTTTAATGGGTAATTTGTTTGATTTTGACCCTAAAAAAGATTATGTATCTTATAATAATCTTGAGGCTATTGATAAATTCGCGCTTTCCCGTCTTGCAAAGTTGATTAATGCCGTAGATGAAGCATTTATGGGCTATGAGTTCTATAAATATTTCCAACATCTGCAAAATTTTGCAAGTACGGACTTAAGTTCCTTCTATCTTGATATTGTTAAAGACAGATTATACACAAAAGGCAAAAAATCCTTATCGCGCAGGGCATGTCAGAGTGTTATGTATGAAATATTACATGCTCTTGTCAGGATATTAGTTCCTGTTATGCCTCATCAGGCTGAAGATATTTGGATGAACATGCCCGAAAATCATAAATCTGAAATATCTGCTTTATTGACTTCTTGGCCTGAGGTTAAAAAAGAATGGATTAATAATGAATTGGATGAAGAATTTTCTTTACTGCTTAAAACACGCGAAATTGTTTCAAAAGCAATTGAACCTCTTCGTTCTGCCGAGCCTAAGGTTGTAGGTTCATCCTTAGAAGCGGACGTTGTAATAAAATCGGAAAATGCTTCAAAATCAGAACTTTTAAATAAATATAAAGATATTCTTGCTGATTTATATATTGTTTCACATGTTTCTATTCAAGATACAGCGCAAAAAGCGCTTAATGAATATTCTCAGGATGAATTTGAAGTCAAGGTATATAAAGCGCAGGGTGAAAAATGTGCAAGATGTTGGAAATATCGCGAATTAAATTCTGACGGTATTTGCGCTGATTGTATGGAAGCAATTTAATAATTTTAATTCAGGCTGAAATTTTCAGCCTGAATTTTTATATTATGCAGCTACCGGCTCCGGAATTTTTACATTTTTCATAATCATTTGGAAGAAAGTTATCATGGCTTGATTATTATTTTCGTGCACCCATTGTATAATAGGCTTAATTGTTTGCCATGTTTCTTCTTTATTGACTTTAAAGGATTTAATAATTCCTAAAGCTAAATCTTTGATATCAACTGATTTACTTGATGCAGTATTACAAATTCTGTTAATTGCTCTTGAGGTTTCAATTCTTTGCAGTGTTGCTTTCATTAAATTTGAATTTCCGGAATTCGGAACTATGCTTAGTTCTTTCATAATGCCATTGATTGTATTTTGCGTATATTGAGTATCTTTCAGGTATATATCTGCTTTGTACAATCTTTCATCTAAAAGCTGTGCAAATTGCTTTGCAAGTTCTTTTCTGTCTGCCCCTTGAGGCAAAATTGCGCCGTCTAACATAGCGTTTGCAATGCCTTTAGTTATAGGCACAATAGAAAACTTAAAAAGTAAAATTTATTTAGATAATGTTTTAATTCACTCAGACCAAGGATTTCATTACACAAATGCACAATACAGAAAATTGTTACAAGATAACAATGTAATTCAATCAATGTCAAGAAAAGGAAACTGTATTGATAATGCTCCAATCGAAAGTTTCTTTGGTCATTTAAAAGATGAATTAGATTACAAAGAATGTAAAACTTTTGAAGAACTTGTTGAAAAAATAGATAAATACATATACTATTACAACAATGAAAGGTATCAATGGAGTAGAAATAAAATGACTCCTGTTGAATACAGAAGTCATTTATTACTTGCTTCTTGAACCGAGTTTTTTTCTTTGTCTAGTTTATTGGGCTCAGTTCATAATTATATATATCCCTGGTTATTGTTTTTGTGCTTTTGCTTCTTTAATTTTATTTACAACACCTTTAACGATTGAAAATGCACTTAAAGCTGCTGCTAAAATTACCGCGCCGCCGACAATTGCATTCTTCTGACCTTTAACTGAGGCCGGAATATGTTCGGCTGCAAGGTTTTTTGCACCTGATGCATATTTAATTGTAGTTTTGCCAACTGTGTTAGCTGCGTTTAGTGCAGCTTGCGGAATGGCTTTTAAAGTATTTAGATTTACTTGCATAACTTTTCCTTTCTTTGTTTACGCTGCATCTGTATCGAATAGTTTATTGTATTCTTTTTCAATTTCTTTGTTATCTAATACAGCTTCTAAGACGTCGCCGCCGCCGTCACCGGCTTTCCAACCGAATAAACCGCCGAGAGCGGAAAGTGCAACGCTTGATTTGCTGTTAATTCCAACTGTTTCTGTAATAAATCTGGTTGTGTCTTTAGCTTTTTCTTGGTCTTGAACAAAAACATTTACACGTTTGCCGACACCTTCGACAAAGTTTTTATCGGGAGCACCGATTTTTTTAGCTACTTCATCTAAATTGTCAAAGCTGAATCTTGCAAGTCTTTCGTTTACTGCATTTTTATGAGCAAGTTTTGCGGCTTCGTTATAGGCTTTGCCTTTGAAAACTGTTTTTGCTGCATTGCCGATAGCGCCGCCTGCTTTAGTCATTGCACTTGCTACCATACCGCCTGCATAAACACCGACTTTACCGATGAAATTAGCGATATTTTTGCCTTTTGCAATTGCTAACAAAATTGTACCTGCAGTTAAAATGCAAGTTTCAGGGCGGACATTTGCCTGAATTTGTGCAACTTTATTTTCAAAAACAGCCATTCTTTCTTGAGCTGATAAAGTATTTTTTTTAGTTTCGCTTAATGAAACATTTTCTTGCGGAAAACCTAAATCTTCTATTTTATATAATTCAGCGTCTTTATCAGTATCCGGTTTTGAAGGATGCCTGTATTGTTTGCCGAAATTAAGAGAATTTATCGCACCTAACTGCATTTCACTTACCTCCTAGTTGAAGTCAATACACCTGTACAAAGTACAAACATATTTAAAGTTGCCTGTTATTGTTTTATTTTTGCGCCTATCTTTACAAATATTTACAATCTGAAAATCTAAGGGCTTAGTAGAGTTATTATAGTGCAAAAATATTAATAATGCAAGACTTTATAAGTTAAAAAAAACATTATATAATAACTTTATGAAAAAGTTTTTAAGTTTAATAATATTAATTATATTAGCGGTTGCGGGTTTCAGTTTTTATGAGAAAAAGCACCCTGCGGATAACGGAAAGAAGTTTGCCTTTTGGACAATCCAATTAAAACCCGTTTATGAAAAAGAAATTAATTCAATTATAAAAAATTTTGAAAAAAAACACCCGGATTATAAAGTTGTATGGGTTGATATTCCTATTGCAGAAGCCCAGAAAAGAACGCTTGCTTCCATACTTTCTTCAACTCCGCCCGATTTAGTCAACTTAAATCCGGATTTTTCAATACTTCTTGCTCAAAAAAATGCTTTGGAATATTTTAGTGAAAACGAAACGCAAAGTTATTTGCCTTCTTTAGTCAACAGATTAAAATATCAAGGGAAAATATATGCCCTTCCTTTTTATGCAACAAGTTCCGTTACGATATATAATAAAGAAATTTTTGACAAATGTGCACTGGATGTTCCATATACTTATGATGATTTGTATAAAATTTCTCCAAAAATAAAGACTTGTGCAAATATTCCTTCTTTTGCAATAAATATTAACGAAAATGATACTTTAGCAAAACTTTTAAATAAATATAATATTAATTCAATACAAACTCAAAACCAAATACAAGACAGTATTCATATCTATAATATGTTCAATTCTATGTACAAAAACAACTTTTTACCTAAAGATGTTTTAACGATTAACCATAGAGAAGTTGTTGAAAAATATATGTCTAATCAGACTTCATTAATTGTTGCAGGGTCTAATTTTATTAATATGATTAAACAAAATGCGCTTGATACATATAATAAATCGGCATTAAGCTATCAATTAAAGGGTTCAAATAATTCTTACGATGTTGCATTAATGAATTTAATTATTCCAAAGAAATCTAAAAATAAAGAACTTGCGCGCGAATTTGCTTTTGAATTGACATCAAAAGAAAATCAATTAAAACTTGCGCATTTGACAAATGTTTTGCCTGTTAATAAAGAAGCTCTCGAGGATGATTATTTTAAGAATTGCCCTGATGATTTAGTTGAAAAATCACGTTGTATCAGTGCAAAACAGTTAAGTAATCTTAATACCGTAAATTTTTCTCAAAACAATAAAAAGGCCTTAAATGAAGCAATAAATAAAACTTTGGAAGAAATTTTATTAAATAATTCCGATGTAAATAAAAGCGTAAATAATCTTTCTTTGGAATTAAAAAGAATGCAGAACTAAATTCTTACGGCTTTGCCTTGTTTTATTTTATTAAGAACTTTTGAACTTTGTGAATGTTTTTTGGAATAATTTTTTACAAATTCAATAGCTTCAATATCGCGTTTTATTGCTGTTTTAAGCTCAATTATTTCATCAAAAGTTAAATCTTCTATTTTTGAAGTTTCGCAATAATTAAATACTTTTTTGTATTTTTCCTGTGATTTTATATCATAGCCTTTTATGCCTGTTTTGTAGCAATACCACTTGTAAAATTCATAGCAGAAAAGGTATGAACTGAAATCTTTATCTATTACAAACATTTCAGGTGTTTTAAAAGATATTTTTTTATTTAAAAGTAAATTCAAATATAATGCCTTAATACCTTTTAAAGGTGTTATAAAGCCCGCTTCTTCGCCTATTTTTGATAATAATTTTTCAGGTTTTTTTATAACATGGATTTGTGTTTTTGCGCCTTTTATATATTCAATCAGCTTTTTGGGGTCTGATGAATATTTTTGAATGATTTTTTCAACTTTATCTGCCTGTAAATCCGCATTGTATGCCTTTATTTGCAAATCTGCGGAATAATTACAGAACTTTTTAGGAGTTATTTTCATTTTAAGAAGTGCAATTTTATTTGCACATATTATTTTTGCAATTCTTTTAATTATGCTCTCAATATTATACATAAGTTTTTGAAGTCATCCTCTCATATTAATAAAAACATTTTCACTTCAAAAATTTACTCTATGTTATAATTCTTTTATGAGAATCAATAAATACATAGCGCAATCAGGCTTCTGTTCAAGAAGAAAAGCGGATGAGCTAATTGAATCGGGCAGGGTAAAAGTTAACGGCAAAGTTGTTACCATGCTTGGTTTTGAAATACGCGTTAAAGATAAAGTTACAATTGATGATAAATTAATTAGGGCTGACAAATTAGAATATTATAAATTTTATAAACCTGCGGGGTATATTACTTCTAAAGATGATGAAAAAGGAAGGAAAACAATTTATGACATTTTACCTAAGGAATATCATCACCTAAACCCTGTCGGGCGTCTGGACAAAGATTCAACCGGTCTTTTGATATTAACAAATGACGGGAATTTGCAGTATGAATTAACTCATCCTTCCATAAAAGTAGCTAAAACTTACGTTGTTAAGGTTGAAGGCATTTTAAAAGATAATGAACTGCAAAAATTAACCGATGGTATTGAAATTGAAAAAGGGAAAATTGCCTATTGCGATTGGGAAATTTTAGAGCAAACAAAAACGGATACCTTATTTGAAATAATTCTATATCAAGGCTTAAATCGGCAGATTAGAAAAATGTTTGAATTTTTAGGCCATAATGTGATAAATTTAAAACGTATAAGACATGCATCTATTGATTTAACAGGTTTAAAAAAAGGACAGATAAAACCTATAAAACCCCGTCAAATCAAAGAACTTAAACAATATTTAGATAAAATTAAAGAGGAAAAATAAAATGCTGGATATTAAATTAATCAGAGAAAACCCTGAAAAAATTAATGAACTTTTAAAAAGAAGAAACCCCGATTTATCAGTTGATGAAGTTATTAAAATAGATGAAGAAAGACGCAAAGCCCAGTTTGAACTTGATAATAAAAGAGCTCTCAGAAAGTCTGAATCTAATAAAATCGGTGCAATGAAAAAAAACGGAGAAGATACAACTTCTATCCAAGCCGAAATTCGTGAACTCGGTGATGAAATAAAAGCTCTTGAAGAAAAAATGGGCGAATTGGATACAAAGCAAAAACAAACACTTTTATGTATTCCGAATACTCCTGATGAAACAATCCCCATAGGGGCGGATGACAGCGCTAACGTTGAAATTAAACGCTGGGGTGAACCTACAAAGTTTGATTTTGAATATAAAGCGCACTGGGATTTGTGTCCTGAACTTTGTATGCTTGATTTTGAAAGAGGAGTAAAATTAGCTCATACAAGATTTACTCTGTATCGTGATAAAGGTGCAAAATTAGAACGCGCAATAATTAATTTCTTTTTAGATACACATACTCTGACAAGAGGTTACGAAGAAATATTTCCGCCGGTTATGGCAAATTCGCGCACAATGACAGGTACGGGACAGTTACCTAAATTTGAACAAGATATGTTCAAGTGTGTTGATGAAGATTTATACTTAATTCCGACAGCGGAAGTTCCCGTTACAAATATTTACCAAGATGAAATATTGCCAGAAGAAATGCTTCCGAAATATATGACTGCATACACTCCTTGTTTCAGGCGTGAAGCTGGTTCTGCCGGAAAAGATACCAGAGGTTTAATCAGACAACATCAATTTAACAAAGTTGAACTTGTTAAATTAACAAAACCAGAACAATCCGAAGAAGAACATGAAAAATTAACCCGCGACGCCGAAAATGTATTGGAATTATTAAAACTTCCATACAGACGAGTTTGCTTGTCAACCGGCGATATTGGTTTTTCGGCTAAAAAATGCTACGACCTTGAAGTTTGGATGCCTTCGTATAATTCTTATAAAGAAATTTCTTCTTGTTCTAATTTTGGCGATTTTCAAGCACGTAGAGCAAATATTCGTTTCAGAAGAAAAGACGGCTCGGTTGAATTTGTTCATACCTTAAATGGCTCAGGATTAGCGGTAGGCAGAACATTAGCCGCAATTTGTGAAAATTTCCAAACAAAAGACGGTCATATAATTGTACCAGAAGTTTTGAGAAAATACACAGGCTTTGATATAATATAAATTAGAATATTTCGGAGTAAAATTAAATGAAAAAAATTCTATTTTTATTTTTGGCATTTATAACTGCAACCGCCGTTATGGTATATGCTGCAAGCGATTATTATGATGATGATTTCAATAATAATCACAACAGTTACAGGGGCGGCTATGGTAGCTATGGCGGTGACGGCGAGGAAGTTACATTCCAGCTTAGAATTCCGCCTGAATTAACAGGCAGAATAGATGATTCTTTCTTTCAAGACAGAACGGAAGATTTCTATCGTTCAATGCCTGATGACGGTGTAAAATTTTATACTAAAATAAGAACATGCACACCTGCAAAATTTGCTTCTTCTAAAGAAGCTGTGTATGGTAAAACAAAAGACGGCAGATGTCATTATTCTTTTAAATTCTTAAAAGAAGGCAAAGACGTTGAAAATCACTGCTTTTTACCAATGTCTGTTGCTGTAGGCTATTCTACAACTGCGCTTGATGTCAGAGAATACGCTGAAACTAACTCTGAGCTTTCATCTCAAAGAATTAAACAAAATAACGAAATAAGAAAAATTATGTATGATTATTGCAAATTAAACATAAAATAATATAATAAAATTAAAAGCCAAGGAGAAATATAAATGAAAAAAATTTTATCATTAATTTTAATGTCAGTATTTGCTTTAACAGTTAGCGCATTCGCGAAAGATGTTACAAAAGTAAAATCTAAAAAAGATGTATTAAAAGATAAAGAATACAAAGAACTAAAAACAGCATATTTTAATGCAGAAGGCTATGGTGATACATATAATTGCAAAGTTGAACAAGAAAAATTCTGTAAAGTAAAAGATTACGATACAGGTGTTTATGTACTTTGTGACCGTCAAGTATCAAGAACGCAGTGGGAATCTGCAAAAATATTTTTCAAATACGGAAGATGTGTTAAATTAAATTAAAAACAATTTTTAATTTTTAAAAAGGCTCTATGTAGAGCCTTTTTATTTCACCGTCAGTTTTTTCTTATTTTCACTCATACTTTCTTTCTTAGGTGCGCTAATTGTTAAAATTCCGTCTTTTAATTCTGCTTCTGCCTTTTTTGTGTCGATTTCTTCCGGTAAATATATTGTTCTTGAAAATTCCCCGTATTTAAGTTCGGTTTTCGTGTAGTTATGGTCTTGTGTTTTCTTTTCTTCTTCTTTTTTTGCGTTAACTATAACATAGTTTGAATCAATATCTATATCTAAATTTTCTTTTTTGATACCGGGTAATTCCGCTTTTAATTCATAAGTTTTACCTTTATCGGATACTTCTATAGGAATTGAGAATTTTGTTTCGTTTTCTTCCCAGTAGTTTGCCTCGGGGAAATAACTGTCGAAGTGTCTGTTTAATAAAGAGCTGATTTCGTCATTTACAGTTCTTATAAAATTTTCCGGTGCACGTCTTACTAAAAAATTCATAATTTACTCCTTTCAGCTTATCTTTTATTTCTTACATTCACATTATCGCTCTATTTTTAAATAAACCTCATTTTTTAATAAAAAATTAATTATTCGGGCAAACAATTTTCTTTAGTAGTTTTATATGAAAGCTATGAAAATAACACCGGTTACAAATCATTATTTTAGCCATATTCAGCCTAAAAATAACAAAATTCAAAATAGAAATATATCAAATTCTTTTGATTTAAATAGTCTTAATTATAATGACTATTTAATGTTTACTGCGCGTGTGGATAAAAGTTTGTACAGGTTTTATTCCGAAAATAAAGATAGAATGCCTGAAACTTTGAAAAAATATATTGAATCCCTTGATGATTTATCTTGTGTTGAGCCAATTGACGCGCAATTTAGCGCATTTGAAGGACTTATCATTGCGCAAAACGTTCAGGATGTTAAAGATTATTATGACGATGAACCTTTGTTTCAAAATCTTGTTCCGCTTGATGAAATAAAGTCAAAACGCGGCTTTTTGTATGA
The DNA here is from genome assembly GCA_017475485.1 of Candidatus Gastranaerophilales bacterium. Lineage (GTDB taxonomy): Bacteria > Cyanobacteriota > Vampirovibrionia > Gastranaerophilales > Gastranaerophilaceae > RUG14156. Next base: position 38,896 of record JAFVFO010000009.1, read on the forward strand.
TATAAGGGTTATGAAAGATACTTTGGAAGAATGCTCTGAATCTGTTTTGAAAACGGGTGAAGATTTTAGCGTTTATCTTTTAAAGAAAGTATTTTTAGAAGCAAAAAGTCTTAGTGAAATTAATGAAGATTTAGATAATGACTTAAATCCTGTTTTTCAAAATGAACAGAAAAATTACATGACCTATGATAATTTTAAGGCTCTGGGGATACAACTGCCTAATGCACAGTATCTTACTTCTTTACGTTTCACAAAAAAGGGTTACAGTGACGAAATGGGCCGAAAAATTGCTTTGGCTTATGAAAAATTAACTCCCGAGCAAAAGGCTAAGAAGTCTAAAACATCTTCAATGTTTTTTAAAAAATACTGGCAGGAATTAGATGATATAAAAAAGGGCGAAATTTCAAAAAAAAGAAGTGAAGCTCAAAAAGCACGCTGGACTAAGCTGTCGCCTGATGAAAAAACACAATTAATTCAAAAACTTCAAACAGGAACGGATTTTCAAAAATTTGCTATGATTAACGCTTGGAATAATTGTGATGAAATAAGATATGCTCTTTCCGATTTCTTAAAAGAGAAAAATATCCATGCTGCAGAACGTGTTATTTATAAAACTGACGCTTACTCAAAATATCAAGCTCAAATTATGTCTGAATTTTGGAGTAAAAATCCGCAATATGCAAATATAATCGGAAATGCAATCACAAAATCTTATGAACAGTTGTCACAAGCGAAAAATGACGGAAGTTATGAAAAAATTATTGAAGAAATTTTGCAAATTCAAAAAACCAAAAAACAGGAATTGAAAAAACCGCAAAATTCAAAAAGGCCTGCTGTTGTTGAATCTAAACCCAAGGATGATAAAAGCAGTGAATATTTTGAAATATTTAAAAAGAACTATTCGCTTGCATATTTTTTTCTTCCTCAGGAATTTGTTAACGTTTATTGTAATCATGTTAAAAATCATATTTCAAACCCGGAATTAATGCTTATGTGGTCAAAACTATTAGTCAATCAGGCCAGCGAGGATGAAATTAATATTTTGAGCACCGAATTATCTTCAATTGGTGAAAGTCCGGAAACTTTCTGTGCAAAAAGAGCGGCAGAAGAAGCCATGGCACAGGTTTTATATGAAGCGTCGGATAAAAAAGCACCTGAACTTTTTTCATTACAGTATAATCCTTTAAGTATAGTTTCATATAAGGCAAATAAACAGGATAGTTTTCCTTTTAGTGTTGCGCTGAATGATGACTTAGGAAATGAAATCCTCATTACCTTTAACAAAAAACCGGATTTTAAAAAAATCGCTTCTTTGTATAAAAAATATTCAAAACCGCCTTATCAAAGAACTGTGGAAGAATTAAATTCTTTGTTCTATAGCACTTATGTCAATTTTATAGGTAAATCAAAATATTCCGAAGATACTAAAAGAGCCTTAAGACAATTTATTTCAAGCTACGGCGCGGCTGCGGATTTGATTTTAAATGAAAAAAATCCTGAAATTTCGCGCCAGAGAATGCTTAAGCTGTCATCTCTTTTAATGAGTACGGCTTGTGCAAATCTTTAGATTTTGTTATATAGCAATAAGAAATCAAGAGCTGAGTACGCAGTATGAAGGCATTAATTCCTTAATGCCTTCATACGCACACTTTTGTCTCTAATTTTGCTTGGTGTGGCAAGTCTGCCTACCCTTTGCTTCGCTCTGGAATACTCCTGAGAAAATCAACGATTTTCACATCGTCTGAGTTATGCACCTCGAAATGGAAGCTCATCGCTTCCATTTCTGCGGCATACTATTTGCCAAAGGCTATGGTTATTTTTTCTTTAGGATTTACTTTTGCTATCGGGTTTCCTGATGGGTCAACCAAATATGCAATTTCATCACCCGTTGTTTGGAATAGGCCTAATGTACCTGATAAAGCAGTTCTGGTCAAATCAACAGGTGCACGCAGGGTTGTTTTTATACCGTCTTGATAGCTTCTTCCTGCAGCCTTGAATTTGCCTGACAATAATTCAGATGTACCAACACCTGTTTGATCAAGCAATGCTTCCGCTGCATTGGAAAGTCCAACGGCTGCACCGCCTACGGTTCTGCCTGCTGTACCAATTAAGCTGCCCGCCAGAGTGAATGGCATTTGAACCAATCTTAAAACTCCGTTGATTTCTTTTTTTCTTTCAACTTGTGCAGTTAAAATTTGTTTTGGTAATGCTGCTTTACATCCGTCACAGCCTATAATTTCGTTAAAGGATAGCCTTAAACCGCCTTCACACTTGCTTGTAGGTCTGATAACTTCCGTTACTTTACCTCGAACTGTTGACCCGCAAGGGAATACTTTGCCGTTAATTGTGATTTCATTTGTTGTTGTGGCAGAGAACTGTTCGCCTACATTAACGTGTTTTGCATTTATTATATCATTCATAGTTAATTGTAAAGTTGGAATAGTTACTCTTGTTTCTTTTTCTATGAAAGTTTTTCCGCCTAAGTCCTGTGAAGCGGTTTGAACGGATTTATCATATCCGCCTGCTAAACGCATACCTTGAAGCATTGCTGATGCCTCAGCACGGGTTGTTTTGTCTGCAGGTCTGATAAAATCTTGGTTTCGTTCATGTTTGAGCGCGCCGTTATCAATCGCTTTTGCAACATGTTCTTTTGCCCAAGAAGGAACGGATGAACCGTCTTTATATCTTGATAAAATTTCTTCCGCTTTAGCGCAATCCATAGGGCAATTGATACCTTTTGCCATGATTGTTAAGGCTTCTGTTCTTGAAATATTTTCATTTGGTGCAAATCTATCTGAAGTTTTGCCTGCAATCATATTTTCAGCAACGCCTTTTGAAATAAAGTCATGTGCCCAGTGGTTTTTAGGTACATCTTTAAATGTTAATGCGCTTGCATTTGAAGTTACATCAAGATTGTATCCTTTTACAACCATTGCTGCCATTTCGGCGCGTGAAACTTTTCTGTTTGGTTTGAACATGCCGTCAGGATAGCCTTCCAGTACGCATTGTTCTGTTAAACGGTTGATATCGGAACTTGCCCAGTAGCTGTCAAAAACATCAGGATACTGCTGATGATTGATATCTGCTGCAGCGCCTGTCATGCCGACAAAGTCATGCGGAACAATTGATTTTTTAATGATATCCATATTTGTTGTAGAAGTTACGTTTGGCGCGGGAAGGCAGTCGTATTGAGGCATTTTATCTGCATCAATAACGGGTGCGGCACCGCCTGTCGGACATCCGCATTCTACCGGTACGCCTTTATATGTATTTAAAATACCGTTACAGCAGTTAGAATCAAGTAAAGAATCGCCGATTTGTGCATTATTAGCTTCTTCACCTACATATTGTGTATTGGCATGTGAGTAAATTGCGCTTGGATAAGCGTAAGATTGCTGGTTTAACGGTTTTGATTCTTTGCAAGGTGCAGCACCCCCTGTCGGACATCCGCAGTCTGATTTTGGTTTTTCGCAAGGGTCACAGCTGTTTCTTTTGAAAGACCACCATTTTTTGTTACATCCGCAATCGGATTTTTTACATTTTGAGCAAGTTGCATTACTTGGTGTAACAATTTCGCTGTCTTTGTTGCACCCGCAGCCGTCACTTGTAACAGGGCATGCCGCAAAGGTCATAGGAATGGTTAAGGATAGTGCAAACATACCTGTCAGTAATTTTCTTTTAATAGTCATTTTTCCTCCTTTTATGTAGTAATTAATTTTAAACAAATTAAAAAACACATAATTTTTTATGTTAAAATTATGCGTTTTTTTTGTTTCCTATTCATTACCAAAAGAGGTTATACGATAAGATAATTTTTTAATTATGCTTGAGTGTTTAATTTGCGTTTTGTTCTAAAATATGATGTTACGTCATCTTTGCCTGTTGTTTGTATATCCATTCCTTCCATTACATATAATGTATTTGTTTTAAACAGTTCAAATACACCTGTAAGGTTTGAACCTTTTACAATAAGTACCCTGTCTTTTACTTTTGAAGTGTTATTCTTTTTGTTTTTCGGGGGATTTTTATGTATTGTGGCTTCTAAAACTAATTTGTCAGACAAACTGCCTTCGCCTGTTCTGTCTTTGTTTAGTTTTACATATATTTCATAATTTTTTCTGTCAGATGTTTTATCAACATCTTTTAATGCTTCCATAAATTCATCACGCGGAAAAGGCTTTGCCTTAAGGCATGCGTATCTTGGGTCGGAGTAGTAAAAATCACGCTTAAAAACTTCTCTTGTTTCGTAATTTTTCTTACACAAGTGCGCGCCGTTGAAATTTAAATTTGAGTTACTTATTCTTTCTATCATCTTTTACACTCATAAAATAGTTATAACTTAAGTAACTCTACAAAAACCGTAAATAAAAAATATTGCCTGATGTCTTATAAATTTTAAAATTTGTAAACTAAATTTCAGATAAAAGATAATCAGCCATCCATTGATGTTCCATATCTTCGCAAGCTAATGCTTTTAGCGGGGCAATAGAGCTTTCGCCAATTCTTATAAGGCTCATTGCAACAACACCGCGTTTAATTCCTGTTAGTGTTCTTAGTTTTTGAACCAATGCGTCAACAACATGTTCGCCCATTGCTACAATTGAATTTTCAACATCATTTTTTGTTGTCGAATCAACATCTGATAATAAATAATCTAATTTTTCCGATACCGTTAAGTTGTTGTTGATAACTGCTTGCATTTGTTCTTTACTTTTTTCTGACAATTTTAGTATATATTAAAAAACCATGCTTTTTTGATTTCTTTATTTAATCTTTATATGGGTATAAAGATTTTTTTATGATAAATTTAAAGAATGAAAATAAACGCGCTTGAATTATTTTTAAAACAAAGACGATTTGACCTTATTTTTAAATATTTGTATTTAAAATATCCCGATAATCCTTATGCTAAATATGCTTATATTGAAAATATAAGAGCGTTTAACAATTTTTTTGAAGAGTGTCCTTCGTCGGGCATTCCTAAAAATTCTAAAGAAGACTTTATTAATACATTTGATGAAATTTATAAGTCAATTAAAAACGAAGGCTTTAACCCTGCTTTTGGTGTAATTCCCATATCCAACCAAGGCGAAATAGCAGATGGCGCGCATAGATTGGCAGTTTGCGCCTGTCTTAATAAAGATATAGAAGTGCGCGACATTGGTTTTAGCGATAATTTATATGATTATCGTCTTTTCAGGTACAGAAAAATGGATGAATCGGCTATGGATTGGGGTGCGCTGGAATATGTTAAACTTAACCAAAATGCCTATATTGTAAATCTTCATTCTGCTGTAGTGCACAATCTGGATGAAGAAGTTGAAAAAATTCTTGAAAAATACGGTTTTATTTATTATAAAAAAGAAATTCAATTGTCCTTAAATGCTTATGTTAACCTGAATAAACTTTCTTATGGTTCGTTTTGGCAGGGCGCGAATTGGATAGGCAATGTTGAAAATAAATTTAAAGGTGCAAAAAAGCATGCCGAGCTTTCAAGGGGAAAGGGCGTAAATCCTCTCAGGGCTTATGTTTTTGTGTGCGATAATTTTGATAATGTGTTAAAGGCGAAGTCCGAAATCAGAAAACTGTGTAATCTTGGTAATTACAGTGTGCATATTAATGATACAAGAGAAGAAGCTATATGGCTTGCTATGACGTATTTTAATAAAAATTCTCTTGACTTAATTAATATAAGACCTTTTGCTTATGAAGATTATAAATTTGATTCATATATTGATGAATTAAAAAAGCTGGCTTTTGATAAAAATATTGATTTAGATGACATTTGTGCTTCCGGTTCAACACCTTTGGATGTTTTTGGAATAAGAAAAAGTCAGGATTTAGATTTTTTGTATTGCGGAAGTGGTGATTTTTATATACAAACCGGTGTTTTATCTAACCATGACAGCCAGCTTGAATATTATCCTTATTCTAAAAAAGAAATTATAAAAAACCCTGAATACCATTTTTATTATAAGGGTTTAAAATTTATCTCTCTTAACGTTCTATATGAAATGAAGAAAAAAAGAGGAGAAGTTCCTAAAGATATTAATGATTGTAAAGATATAAAAAGAGCTTTGAAACGTTCAAAACCGCCTTTTAGAATTTATCAAAAAATTAAATCAGGCCCTAACAGAATGATTGTTCTTTTTGAATGTATAAGAATAAGATACAAAAAGCGCAAAAAATAATTTTTTATTGTAGAATATAGTTATGTTTGATAGTTTATCTCAAAGATTGCAGGAGATTATTAAAAAAACAGCTTCGCAATCTACTTTAACAGAAGAAAATATGCAAGATGCCCTGCGCGAAATCAGGCGTGCGCTTTTAGGGGCGGATGTTTCGTTAAATGTTGTTAAATCTTTTATATCTTCTATAAAAGATAAGGCTGAAGGGGCGCAGGTTGTTAAATCCACAAATCCTTCTCAAACTTTAATTAAACTTGTAAATGATGAATTGACTAATTTATTAGGTGAAAAGCAAGCTCCTTTAAAATTAGATACAAATCCTTCTATCGTAATGCTTCTTGGTTTGCAGGGTTCAGGTAAAACTACGAGTGCCGCAAAACTTGCGCTTAAATTAAAAAAAGAAGGCAAAACCCCTTTATTGGTTGCACTTGACGTTTATCGCCCCGCTGCAATTTTACAGCTAAAAACACTTGCTGATGATAATAAAATAGACTTTTTCTCATTGGATAATGAAAAAAATGTTGTTAAAATTGCGCAAGAATCACTAAAATATGCAGCTGAACATAATAATACGGTATTAATATTTGATACTGCAGGAAGATTAGAGATTGATTCGGATATGATGGCTGAATTAATGCTTATTAACCATAGTTTCAATATTAACGAGAAATTGCTTGTAATTGATTCTATGATAGGGCAAAGCGCTGTCGAAATAGCTTTAAATTTTGATGAACAGCTGGTGTTAGACGGTTTTATTTTAACTAAATTAGATGGTGATACCAAGGGCGGATGCGCCTTGAGTATTGTGCATTCTACCCATAAACCGGTAAAGTTAATTGCTGAAGGTGAAAATATAAGACCGTTGCAAGATTTTCACCCTGACAGAATGGCAAACAGAATTCTTGGCATGGGTGATATTGTTTCTTTGGTTGAAAGGGCTCAAGAAGCTGTTAATATCGAAGAAGCGCGTGAACTTGAAAGTAAAATGCTGAAAAACGAATTCAGCTTTAATGATTTTTTAAAAATTCAAAAACAAATTAAGGCACTGGGTTCTTTCGGGGGTATTTTATCCATGCTTCCTTTGGGCATATCAAAAGATGATACGGATAAAATTTCACATGAAGGTGAAAAACAGCTTAAAAGGTTTGAAGTTTTAATTCAATCTATGACTTTAGAAGAAAGAAATAATCCGAATATTTTAAATTCTTCAAGGAAAAAAAGAATTGCACAAGGTGCAGGTGCTTCATTAAATGAGCTCAATGCTTTTATAAGCCAATTTGAAACCATGAGAAAAATGATGAAGGGCTTGGGTAATCTTAAAAATTCCATGAAAGGCAAAGGTGGTAAAATGCCTTTTGGAATGCCTAAATTTCCGTTTTAGGGGGGAATATGAAAATAATTATATATGGTGCAAATTCAATGGCTGCAGGTATTGCGGCAGAATTTTTTGAAGATCATGATATTATAGTTATAGATCCCATACAAAAAAATCTTGATTCTTTTGCAAACTTAGATATCGGCATAATGCTCGGTGATGCGTTAAATATCAAAGTTTTAAAGCAGGCCGACGTTATGAATAGTGATTGCTTTATAGCGGTTTCCGATAATGATGAATCAAATATTATTTCTTGTCTTATGGCGCGTCAAATCTCCAATGCGCAGACGATTTGTTTTGTCAGAAAAAAAGAATCCATGGAATCTTTAAATTCCCTGAAAGACGAATATAAGTCAAGTTACGCGCAATATATTGACCACATTATTTGGCCTCAAAAACTGCTGGTTCAGGAAATTTTTAAGATTATTACCGTTCCTGACGCTCTTGATGTGGAAAATTTTGCAAAAGGCAGAGCAAGACTTTTTGAGTATAGAATTAAAGAAGATTCGGAACTTATAAACAAAAAATTGAAGGATTGTTATTTTAATTCTGAGGTTCTTGTTGTCGGGATAGTAAGGAATGATGAGTTATTTATTCCAAACGGAGATAGCGAATTTAAACAAAATGATAAAGCAATTTTAATGGGTTCTCCTATAGGGCTTGACATTGCCGCAAGTGAACTTTTTGAAGCAAAAGGAAAAGTTAAAAAAATTGCCATTATCGGTGGCGGCTCTGTTGGATATGAACTAGCGCTTGCGCTTGAAAAAACAAAAATGCGCTCTAAGATAATTGAAATCAACTATAAAAGATGTGAAACCTTATCTCAAAATTTAAAAAATACCTTATTGCTTCATGGTTCAGGTACAAGTTTAGAGCTTTTAGAGCAGGAAGAAATCGGAAGATGTGACGTTGTTGTTGCAATTACAAATAATGATGAGAAAAATTTATTATGCTCATTATTATCAAAACAACTGGGTGCTAAAAAAATCATTACAAGGGTTAGTGAAAATGCTACGGCTAATTTGTTTGAGCGGGTCGGGGTGGATGTTGCGATTTCGCAAAGAGATGCCTGCATAACAGAAATTAAAAACAGAATCATAGAAACCCGTGCAGGTGTTATTGCAACGGTTGAGCGCGGACAGGGGGAAATCGTTGAGCTTGCTTTATCGCAAAACTTTGTTCAAAAACCGCTTTGGGAATTAAAAACCCCTGCAAACTGCGTTGTTGCAATAATTAAGCGCGGTTCAAAAGTTATTATCCCGAAAGGAAAAACTGAAATTAAACCTCTTGATACTCTTTTAGTGTTTACAAAAACAAATGACGCTCAATCAATTAAGGAATATTTTAAATAATGCGCTACAATTTAATATTTAATATACTTGGTTTAATTTCAAAATATATAGGGGTGATGTTTTTAATACCTGTCATTGCAGGTTTCATTCTGCATGAAAATAATCATATTATGCCGTTTTTAGCTTCGTTAGCAATGGCTATGCTTATCGGAATATTATTTTCCGTAAAAAAAGCTCCGCAAAAAGATATAGATAATATCCGAAAGTCGGAATCTTTGACAACGGTATTTTTTGCTTGGATTTTATTTGCGCTTATATGCTCAATTCCTTACTTGTTTTATGATTTTAGCTTTACTGACGCATTATTTGAAGCAATGTCGGGCGTTACAACGACGGGAGCTACAATAATCAATGATTTTACATTATATCCTAAGGTTTTATTTTTCTTTCGCTCTTTAACTCAGTGGTTTGGCGGTATGGGTATAGTAGTATTATTTATTGCGGTTTTACCTAAGATTTCTGTAGCGGGTCGTCAAATGTTTTATGCTGAAGCCCCGACACCGACACAAGACAAGGCAACACCCAGAATTCGCTATACGGCAAGCTGGCTTTGGGGAATTTATTTGGCGCTGACCTTAATTGAAACGGTTATTTTAAAATACTTAGGACTGGATTGGTATAATGCGGTTGTAACTTCCTTGTCAACTACTGCGACAGGCGGTTTTTCACCCTTACCGAACAGTGTTTTTGATTTTCAAAGTAATAAAATTATTCTTTGTATCTTAATTTTTATGTTTATTGCAGGTATAAATTATATTTTAATATATAGAACTTTTAAATCAAAAAATCCTATGCCTTTTTTCAAAAATGAAGAATTTAGGGCATATCTTGGTTTTACAACATTTTTAGTTGTATTTTTGGCTTTAAGTCTTATTTATAATTCAAATTATGATTGGTTTAAGGCATTTTTCCATTCGGCCTTTGAAATTGTTGCCACAATGACAACAACCGGTTTTGCTATAGATAATTATATAAATTGGGACGCAACATCTAAAATGATATTATTCCTTGCTTTTTTTACGGGCGGATGTGCAACTTCGACTTCGGGCGGTATAAAAATAATACGCTGGATTTTTGTCGGAAAATATCTTAAAAGAGAAATTAATAAAATTATTCACCCTAAAGGAGTGTATCCTATTAAGCTGGAAGGTGCGATTGTGGATAATGATGTGGCAAGTCAAATGCTGACTTTTATTATCTTTTACCTTGTTATATTTGGTATAGGTGCATTCATAATTTTACTTTTTGAAAATAATACAACAATCGCTCTGTCGGCTTCCGCAAGTACAATCGGTAATATTGGCCCTGCCTTTAGTTCAATCGGCCCTATGGATAGTTTTTTACATCTGCATACATTTTCAAAATATGTAATAATTCTTTTAATGTTAATCGGAAGACTTGAAATTATTCCTTTTCTTGCAATATTAAATAAAGACCTATGGAAAGATTAGTATGACAAATAATAAGAAATTAAAAATAATTTTTGTTGGAATGCCTGATATGGCGGTTATTTGTCTTAATAACTTATTAGAGAAAAAATTTAATATTGTAGGTGTCATACCCCCTGAAAAAACGCATGAAACATATAATACATTTATAAATTTCACAAAAGTGCATAAATTAAATATAATTGACTTTGAAAAAACTCCAAACGAAAAAGAATGTATTGAAAAAATTAAAAAACTCAATGCCGATATCGGTGTAGTTTGTTCGTATAACTGCCTTTTGAATGCAGATTTTCTTAAAACAACAAAACTTGGCTATATTAATGCTCATCCTTCCTTATTGCCTGATTACAGAGGAGCAATGCCATATTTTCATATTATTAAAAACGGTGAAAAAAAATCAGGTGTTACTTTACATTTTATGGATGAAACTTTTGATACAGGCGATATTATATATCAGGAAGTATTTGATTTATTGCCTTGGGAAACTATGGGCACGTTGTTTAACAGAACCAACTACATGATATCTGACGCATTAATTAAGGTTTTATCTGATTATGAAAATGGTATTGATTTTAAAAGAATACCTCAGTCAAAATCATCTTTTTATATAAAAGCACCAAAAACCGACGGGCATTTGAAAATAAGGTGGAATAAGAAGCCAAATGAACTTTATTGTCTTATTAAGGCCTGCAACCCTTTTTTTAATGCTTTTACATCTTTTAGAAATACCGCAATGAAAGTCATGAAGGCATCCCCTATTGAATATCCGCATAAATTGCCCCCCGGACAAATTGCACAGGCAAATGAAAACAGCCTTCTTGTTGCATGTCAAGGCGGATATCTTTCAATAGAAATTTTACAGCTTGCAACCTGGGGAGTGTTCAGTCCTAAGGAATTTTACTATACTTTCACACCTACAACCGAGGAATTTTTAACATAGAGGTAAATAAATGGATAAACTACATTTTTTGACAGCCGGAATACCAAGCAATGCAAAAGATTATTCAAATGCTTTTGAAATATTAGAGCAAGATAATTTAGACGGGCTTGAAGTTGAATTTGTACATGGGGTTAGATATTCTCCTAAAACGCGCGAATATATTTTATCGAGAGGAAATAAATTAATCACTCATCATGGGCCGTATTATATTAATTTGAATTCTAAAGAAGAAGATAAAAAACAAGCCAGCATAAAAAGAGTGCTCGATACGGCGCGCGCAGGGCAAGATTTAGGTGCATATTCCATAACTTATCATGCCGCGTTTTACCTTGGTGAAGATAGTAAAGCCGTTACAAAAAAAATGATTGATTGCCATAAAATTATTGTGGATACGTTATGTGAAGAAAATAACAATATTTGGATTCGTCCCGAAACAACAGGTAAAAATTCTCAATGGGGAACGCTTGGAGAAATAATTGAATTATCTAAGGAATTTAAACAAGTGTTGCCTTGTATTGATTTTGCCCACATGCATGCCAGAAATAACGGTATTTACAATACTTATGACGAGTTTTGCAAAATTTTAGAAACATTGGGCAATAATTTGGGTGATATCGCATTGAATAATTTCCATGGCCACGTTGCAGGTATTGAATACGGCCTAAAGGGCGAAAAAAAGCACCTTATTTTTGAAGAAGCTGACTTTAACTATAAAGATTTGCTTCGTGCTATGAAAAAGTTTAATATAAAAGGTGCACTTGTTTGTGAAAGTCCTAATATAGAGATTGACGCAAAAATTCTAAAAGATTATTATACAAGTTTGTAATTGCAAAAAAATGAGGTAAATATATAATAAGATTATGAAAAATAGATTTTTAAATTTTGTTAAATGGTTTTTTATTGTACTAGGAGTGCTATTCTTGTTTGAAATGCTTATTTTATCAGGAATATTCATGGGCTTTAATTCTATTAAAGAAACAGAATTCAAACCTGCTTCCAACATGGCAAAATTAAAGGAGATTCGGCCTGTAATTGACTATGCTGAAAAATATAAAACGGAAAATAACTCATACCCTAAAAGTGTTGATGTTAAGTTGAAAAATGGTGAATATACCTATGAAACAATGAATAATTCCAATTGCTTTAAAATAATATATAAAAATAAAAATGTTCAAAAAGATTATTCAAAATGCAGTATAAATACGGAAAATTCAAACTCTGCAACTGAGAGTTATTCTGAAATTACAAAATAGATAAAACTGGAGTTAAAAAAATGAAAAAGATTGCAATTATACTATGCGTTATGTTGTTAAACTTTGCTTTAGCAACGGATTGGGATAGCGAATCCGCCCTTAAAAGAGTTAATACCATAGGTACAAAAATTCTTAAAGCAAATAACATTAACCATCAAATTGAATTTAAAGTATCAGAAGAAGATACAATTAATGCTTACGCGAATATTGACAAAGAGGTCTATGTCTATAAGGGATTATTAGAATATGTTGATACGGATGATGAATTAGCCGGTGTAATTTCTCATGAAATGGGCCATATTATAAACGGACACTGCGCTAAACAAGGTGTTTTAAATTCCGTAATCGCAACAATTGCTTCCATTTTTAAACCTATAACAACGGCAGGTTCTGTGACGAATGCTGTGGGACAACAGCTAGCTGCAAGTAAAATTTCAAGAAATGATGAATTTGAAGCAGATTTAACAGGTGTTGATTTAATGTCAAAAGGCGGATATAACCCGTTGGGTATGGTTTCATTGTTATCTAAAATTTCACAAAGCTATATAGATATTTTACAATCTCATCCGAGCGGTGAAAAAAGAATTCAAAATGCTTATGATTATATTAACTATAATTATCCAAGCTATATTTCAAAAGGTTATTCCACAACATCTTATCAAAACGCGCTTAATATGATGAAATCAACGCTTAGTGCAAGACAATCATCAACTGCTTTAATGAATAAATATGAAACAGCGCAGAAAAAATTATTAGCAAAAAAACAAAAACGCGAAAAGAAAATGCAAGGTACAAGTACAGTTTGGGACGGATATTATCAAACCTTGCTTTATACAAGCGGAAACTAGATTTAACTTATATTAAAACTGCCGGCATTAACCGGCGGTTTTAGTTTTAGCAATTATACATTTAAATCTTTTAAAATTTCATCAACAAGCGTATCTATTTCGGGATTTTGCGCTTTTTTGACTGATGATTTAATGGTGATTTTATTATCTAATATTTTGCAATTATTCAGTTTTTCAAGTTCCGTTTTAACGGTTGTACCGCAATTAGGCGCCCAAGAACCGTTTTCTATAATTGCAAAAGTCCTGTTTTGCAAATTGTGGTTAACAAGGTCATGAATAAAGTTTTCCATATTTACAAATACATTATTGTTATATGTAGTTGTTGCAATAACGATATGAGAATATTTAAAGCAATCTGAAAGTATATAAGAATCATGAACCATTGATACATCATACATTTTAATTGATTTAACACCTTTGTCGGCCAGACGATTTGCTACGATTTCCGCTACGTTTTGTGTATTGCCGTAAACAGAAGTATATGGAATTAAAACAGATTTTATTTCAGGGGTATATGAAGCCCATTTTAAATATAAATCAATTAGTTTTGCAATATTTTTTCTTATTATTAAGCCATGCAGAGGGCAAATTGTTTCAATTTCAACGGTTGACGCTTTTTTCAATAACATATCAACTTGAGGGCCATATTTGCCTACGATATTTGTGTAGTATCTTCTGTATTCATCCGTTAACGGGTCTAATTCTGTTTCATCATCAAAAATATTGCCGTTTAATGCGCCGAATGAGCCAAAGGCGTCAGCTGAAAACAGTGTTTTTGTGGTAATATCATAAGTCACCATAACTTCAGGCCAATGCACCATAGGAGCCATTAAAAATGTGAATTCATGGCTTCCTGTAGAGATTTTATCGCCTTCTTTTATAACTTCAAAATTTGCTTCAATATCATTTGCAAATTCAAAAAATTGATAAAGCATTTGCTTAATTTTTGCATTACAAATGATTTTAACATTTGGATATTTTTCTATTACGCGCTTAATCATCGCACTATGGTCAGGTTCTAAGTGATTAATAATCATATAATCAAGCGTTCTATCTTCCAAAACAGCTTCGATATTTTCAAAAAACTGTCCCTGACAAGATTTATCAACAGTATCAAATAATACAGTTTTTTCATCTTTTAAAAGGTAAGAATTATAGCTGACCCGGTTTAATACAGGATATACGCTTTCAAACAGTGCAATTTTTCTGTCGCTTGCACCAATATAAAATAAATCGTTTGTTATTTTTCTTATATTTTCCATTTTTCATCCTCCATAATAAAATATTTTATCATAAAGATAATTATGATATCATTTTATTGTGCTATTGCTAAGGAAAAAATTATGCAGGAAATTAAGTGCCCTAAATGCGGTGAAGTTTTTCAAGTTGATGAATCGGGTTACAGTGCTATCTTAAAACAAGTTCGAGATGAAGAATTTTCTCGGGAGATAAAAAATATTGAACAAAAATTCATCTCCGATAAGGAAAATTCTATTCAGCTTTTAAAACTTGAAAATGAAAAAAATCTAAATGACAAATTAAATCAAAAAGATATTCTTATAGCACAGTTAAAAACAGAAATAGAAGCTAATGAACTTTCTAAAAATACCCAAATTAAAGAGGTTCTTTTTGAAAAGGAAAAGGAAATTGCAGAGCTTAAGAATAAACTTGAAAGTTTCAATAAAGATAAACAGCTTGAAATAAGCAATATTGTTAATGAAAAAATGCTTAATGAAAAAGAATTTCAATTAAAGGAGCAATCAATCAAGGAGCAATATGAAAGCAAGCTCCGTTTTAAAGATGAAGAAATTGAACGCTACAAAGATTTTAAAGCGCGCCTTTCTACAAAAATGATAGGCGAAAGTCTTGAGCAGCATTGCGAAATAGAATTTAACAAGTTGCGTGCTACAGGTTTTAGAAATGCCTATTTTGAAAAAGATAATGACGCAAAAACAGGCTCTAAAGGCGATTACATCTATAGAGAATATGAAAATGGCGAAGAGTTTATTTCTATTATGTTTGAAATGAAAAATGAGGCTGATTTTACTGCAACAAAGAAGAAAAACGAAGACTTTTTCAAAGAATTAGATAAAGACAGACGTGAAAAAAACTGTGAATATGCGGTTTTAGTTTCCATGCTTGAGCCTGAAAATGAGTTATATAACACAGGAATTGTTGATGTTTCTCATAAATACAATAAAATGTATGTTATAAGACCGCAATTTTTTATTCCTATTATTACTATTTTAAAAAATGCTTCTTTAAATTCTTTAAACTACAGGCATGAACTTGAAGTTATTAAAGCTCAAAATATTGATATATCTAATTTTGAAGCTGAAATGAACGATTTTAAAGATAAATTTTCAAGGAATTTCCGCCTTGCAAGTGAAAAATTTCAAAAAGCCATTGAAGAAATAGATAAAACAATTGACCATTTGCAAAAAACGAAAGAAGCATTATTATCATCTGAAAATAATTTGCGTCTTGCAAATAACAAAGCGGAAGATTTATCCATTAAAAGATTGACTAAAAATAATCCCACTATGGAAGCTAAATTCGCCGCTTTGAAAGACAGCTAAAACCCTTGCAATAAGTGTATTTTATACCATATTTAGTTTTGTAATACTTTGAATATATTATAGATTTTTTTATTAAAATTTGTTAAAATAATAATATAGATTGTGTTAGAAAAAGAAACGAAGGCAAGGTATGAGAGTTCCAAGAATTGGCGGTATTTATACCCCAAGGGTGAAAAGGAATAATGCTTCAGAGCATTATAAAAAGCTTTCCGACCCGCCGGCCCCTAAAGACGATGCAAAAAGTGCCGTAAGTTTCGGTACATCTGTTGCATATTATTTAAAAAAGTATGCAACACTGCCCCCTGAAATTCAAAAAACACTTACACCAAAAGACGCTATAGATATGTTCAGGGAAATGGAATATGTTGCAAATGGTGTGGTTAAAAGAAAAACAATAGGGCAGGGTGCTGAATCAAAAGTTTATGAAAACCCGTGGCTGGAAGGTTATCATTTCATTGTTTTAAATAATCCTAATGATGCGAAACTATCAAGTGAAACCATTTATTCCAAAATGAACCACATAGGTGATGCTGTTTGGTGTGACGGGGATGATTCAAGAATACAGCTTTTAACTTCATAATCGACATGACAAATTAAGACCGGTTTTTAGCCGGTCTTAATTGTTTTCGTGTTTTTTTGTTTGACTAATTTTTAATCTATTGTTACAAATATATTTCCTCTGGCAGTTGTTATGCCGTATTTATTGCAGAAATTATTAAACAGGCCTTTGGATTCTTTACTGCCATATACAATACCTGTTTCTAAATCAACGTTATCTTTAAAGTCGTTCAAAACAAATTCCGGTACACCATAGTATTTGTTGCCTGTTGATGTTCCATGGATATCTGTTTCATGTGCAACGTCTTTAATTAATCTTAAGTATGCTTCTGCAGTACCTATATCATCCCATACTGCAGGTTTTCCGCCTTTTGCTTCTAAAGGTACAGTGTAAATTTTTAATTGGTTGCCTTCGGAATCTTTTAATCTTCCCGTATTTGCCATTTCAACGATTTTAGGCATAATATCTTTACCTAAGCCTGTTTCTTCGGGACTTAAAATGCCTGAAGCGGTAAGAACTTTTGCAGCTTCTTTTGACATAAAGTATAATCCGGGATTTGCAAGGAATACGTCATCTTTGCCGGGAAGAAGTGCTGTTTGGACTTTGTTAAATTCTTCCATAGCTTTATCGTATTCGCCTTGGAATTTGAAATCATTCGGCATAGGCGCGTCATGGGTATATTTTGGTTTTTCTACAAAGCTCTTAATTTGAAGATTGTTGTTTTCGTCTTTTTCTATACCTAATAAGCCGAAGGATTTTGCTCGTTCCGGGTTAACGGGATAATATGGAATTACAAGTCCTGCATCGGGCAGAGTTTTTAATTTTTCATAAACGCGGGTAATATCTGCATTTGTGAAGATATCTGCATTTAAAATAATAACATCTCTATCGTTTCTGATGATATCTCTTGCAAGTCCTTCTGCGATTGCACCGCCGTCTGTTTTAAATCTATCTACATAATAAACATTATCGCCTTCAATATTGTGTTTTTGGCTTAGATATTTTAGAGAATCTGTACCGTCTGCATTAATAATGCCTGCGGAAGCAGCTAAATTAAGTGCAGTACCGATTATACGATAGTTATCATGTGTAGGCATTTTTGCCGAGGGCTTATTTTCTTTATCTCTTGTTATATTTCTGAATCTTTCACCAAAACCGCCTGCGGGAATTACAATTGTCGGGTCATATTCAAGCATTGTATCTGTGTATTCACCTTTGATTGCATGGGTTGCAAGATCGGAATTCATATATTTATCAACAGCATACAAGGTTCTTGGTTCGTTGTTTAGTGTTGTAATAACCGTACGCCCCGTAAAAGAAACATTTTCTCTTTTTTGTCCGGGGATTGGTTCGTAAGTTCCGGGCATTCTAAGCTCAAAGCCTTCTCCTGAAAGGTGGCTTCCTGCATACATTTTAACTCTTTTGCCGTTAAGCGATTCATCTTTTACGGTGATTTCAGGCATGAATTTACCTTGTTTGTATGTTATTACAGGTAGTTCTTTTGTTGTTTTATCAAACATTCCGAAGAATATTGTGTCGCCTTTATCATTCATTAAAATATATGTTTTAAATTCAGGGTCTTCGTCTATAAATAAATTGATACCTGAAGCATTTAACACTTCTTTGCCTTTTGGCATTTTAACCCTTGATAATTCAATTGGTTCATCAATATCAAGAATATTCGGGATACGAATTTCATTATCTAAAATAAAAGATTGTTCCAAATCGCTAAGCTGATTGTTCCCTTTAAAATTAATGCCCGCTGTTGATTTAATAGAATTTGCAGCTTCTAAACTCATAACTGATGTTTGGTTTTGATAACTGTTTGCAATTGGACTTTTAGCATTTGAAGTCATAATTCTGCTTTGTTTTTGCAGATTAATGGGACTGATTCTTGTTATCATTTCATTTCCTTTCAACACAAATATGTATAATATTATCTCGCAGCTTGATTATACAAAACAACTGAATATATTTTTTGCTACTAACAACACATTTTCAACATCATTTATACTATCACAAAGTATAGTCATGGATTTAGGTTATTAAGAATTGTTACAATTTATATTTATTACCTAATATTTAAACCAAAAATGCCGAAAAAAAATATTGGAAAGGTTGACAATAGGAAAAAAAATATTAAGGGAAAGGTATATTATGTCTATTAACAATGTAAATATTGCAATGGGTGCTTCTTATGGCGCATATAACCAGAAATTAACTCAAGCAACGAAAGCAGAGCTTGATAAATTAGGTATTCCGTACAATCCAAATATTACAGAACAAGAAGGCAAAGCCCTTATAGCTCAAAGAAAAGCTCAAAATGCCCATAATGAAAATTCTCAGGGTAATTTTACAAAAAATCATAATGCTCAAAGTAATAATCTTTTTGAAAGAGCAAAAAAATTAGCGGAAAAATTAGGTGTAGCTGTTGATGAAAATGTCAATTTTAAGACATTACTTTCATTAATTGAACAAGCATTGGAAACAAAAATCCAAACAGGTCAAAATGACATGAACTTATTGCAGCAATTGAAAGGCTATAGTCAGGAATTAGCTTCCATTCAAGCTCAAAGTATGGGTACAACCTATGATACTACAAACCAAGCGCTTCAAATGAGTCTTGAAATGCTTTCTTTGTATAACAAAAATTTCCTTAATTAAAAATAAAAATTAGTCGAAAAATTGATACTCTCTGATATTGACCCGTCTTTTGTACGGGTCATACCTGAATATATGCCAAAATCCATAACTTTTGATTTGAAAGGCGAAACATTTAAACCTATATCGTGGTCTGAGGAATAGTTTAAAATATTCATTTTATTGTGAAATTTTAAAGATACCTTATCGCCGATACTTAAAGCGGGAGTAAGATAGATCTTTCTCGAGGTCGGGTTTTGGTCTAATCCGCGGTAGTTTGTTTCTAAGCCTGCTGCTAAATTAAAGAAACTAAGAGGCTGTATTTCTGCTCCCGCAAGTATTTTATAATCGTTAGAATTATATTTATTTCTTGTTTTTGAAGTGTCTTGCACAACAAAGAATTTATCTGTAATGGGTATAATCGTTTTGGAATTGACTTTTTTAAAAGTATCCTTATAGGGCTTAATGTTTGAATTTTCTTCAATTTTCAGCTTAAAAGGGGTTAAATCTCCCTGCGAAATATCAATTTCGTCTTCTGAATTCATTGTTATTTCTTCCTGTTGTTTTTTTTCAAGAAGCATTTGCTCGCGGTCTTGTTCTGCACATTCAATTAAATAATCGAAATACTCGGCAGAATAAAGATAGTCATTTTGGTATTCTTCTTTTTGAGTTTTAGAATACCCCGATGAAATCGACAAAAAAATTATGAAAACAAATATACAAAATCTTTTCATAGGAATAATATTATAACAGATTAAAAAGTTTTCTTCATACTTAAAAAGTATTTTTTAATTGATTTAATTTTTCTATTGCCATATTGGATTCTATAGTTTTTTTAGCCAGTTCAAAGCCTTGCATTAAAGAATTTGCACGCTTTGTAATATATAAAGATAAGGCTGAATTCATTATTATAGCGCTGTAATTTGAATCTTTTAATTTATTTTCAAAAACTGCTTGAATGATTTCTGCGCAATGTGCGGGGTTTTCTGTTTTTATTGAATCAAGTGAATTTTTTTGTATTCCGAGTAATTCAGGTGTTATTGTGTATGAAAATATTTTATTTTTCCATGCTTCTGAAACTATAGTTTCTTCTTCAATTGATACATAAGGAAAATCTCCGCTTGAAAAAACAATTGAATTTGTATAGTTAAGCGACAGGCAGATTTTTGCATATTCCTCAACTTTGTTTTTATCGCAAAGCGCAATAGCACAATTTTTTGTATTGAAGGGGTTTAAAAAGGGGTTGATTTTATTTAAAATTGTTTCAAAAGGCAGAATTCTGAATAACTCTTGAGTGTATTTTAAATATGCACTTTCTTGATTTATGTATGAATATTGAAACTTTGTTTTTTCAAAATCGTTTTTTTCTAAATTATTGATATCAATGCCGAATGCCTTTAGGGTTTCAAAAGAATTATTTTTATAAAAGCAGTTATAGGGCTGTGATTTAACAACGGCAACATCATTTGAAGCGCAGATTATATCTGTTGCAAAAGATATATCAAGATATTGTTTTTTTTGGTCAATACAGATATTTTCTATTAAAAAATTGTAATCAGTATCAAGATTTGTTTTTTTAAGAGCGTTTCTTGCAGAATTAATTCCCGCAACTATATCTTCATATTTTTCTTCTAAGGTGTTATAAAGCGCCAAAAATACACCCGAAAGTATGGGCTCGCACAACCCTGAAAAAATCTCGTCAAAGCATTCCTGAATGTTGATTTCGCTTTTTTCTCCGTTTAGGATATTGCATATTGCACTGTTAATCATGGGTAAAGTATAACATATTATTAATTTTTTTAACAAATATTTTTTCGATATTACTTGCAAAATAAATATGTTTATAGTTTGATTAAAGTAAGACAGAAATAACAAAAGGAAAATAAAGTGGTTAAAATAAGACTTAAAAGATTAGGTTATAAAAAGAATCCAAGCTACAGAATAGTTGCTATCGACAGTCGCGAAAAACGTGAAGGAGCTCCTATTGAAGAATTAGGGTACTATAATCCGAAAACAAAAGAAATGAAATTCAATGTTGAACGCGCAAAAGCAAGACTTGCACAAGGCGCTCAAGCAAGTGATACCGTTATGTATTTAATAAACAATGCTAATGAAGACGGCACTTTGAACTATAAAAAACCTGAAACAAAAAAATTATCTAAAAAAGCGCAAGCTAAATTAGAAGAAGCAAAAGCTCAAGAAGCACCGGCGGAAGCGGAAGCTACTGCTGAGGCTTAATTAAACTAGTTTAAATAAATTAAAAAGCCTCGATGACATTTTCAATCGGGGCTTTTTTATGTATTGTATAAATATCACATAAAAAAGGAATTAAAAATGACAACAGGTAACAAAACAATTGAAATTCAACCGGCTGATAAAATTACAAAAATGCCCAAATACATTTTTGCTCAATTAGCGGATTGGAAGCAAGAAGCCATAAAAAACGGGGTTGATGTAATAGATATTTCTATAGGCAATCCTGACGGTGCAACACCTGATCCTGTTGTCAGAGTTGCAGTTGAAGCTATACAAAATCCGGCAAACCATGGCTATCCTAATTTTAGAGGTAAACCCGAATTAAGACAAGCAATTTCAAGCTGGATGAAAAGAAGATACAGAGTAGATATCGACCCTGATACCGAAGTTCAGACTTTAATCGGCGAAAAAGAAGGATTAGCTAATATTGCACTTGCATATACAAACCCCGGAGATACAAACATCATCCCTGACCCTTATTATCCTGTTTTGTGCAGGGGAACACTGCTTGCAGGCGGAACACCTTATTTTGTAAAATTAAAGGAAGAAAACAGATTTTTAATTGATTTATCCGAAATTCCGGATGATGTTGCAGACAAAGCTAAAATATTTTTTATAAATTATCCTAATAATCCGACAGGTGCTGTTGCTCCAAAGAGCTTTTTATCGGATGTTGTTTCATTTTGTCGTGAACACAATATTTTGCTTGTATCTGACCTTGCCTATGGTGAAGTATGTTTTTCAAACTATAGACCATATTCAATATTCAACATTGACGGCGCTAAAGATATAGCAATTGAATTTCACTCTTTTACAAAAACATTTAATATGGCAGGCTGGAGATGCGGCTTTGCAGTTGGCAGAAAGGACTTTATTTCAAATTTGTATGCAATGAAATCAAATATGGATTACGGTACTTCAACAATTGTTCAAGACGCATGTATAGCCGCTCTTAATATGGATATAAAATACGTTAAATCTATTATGGATATATATGACGCAAGACGCGAAACTATGGCTCAGGGCTTTACAGACCTTGGTTTTTATGCACCACGTTCCGACGCTACTATGTATTTTTGGATAAAAATTCCTTCCACATTTAAAAATTCTATGGAATTTTGCAGATATGTATTAGATAAAACAGGTGTTTTGCTAACCCCGGGCAGTGCCTTCGGTGCTTTGAGCGATGACCATTTCAGAGTATCTTTAGTTCAGCCTATTCTCAGAATTCAAGAAGTATTCAGAAGATTTAGAGAAGCGGGAATAAAATACGAATAGCATTTTGCAAGATAAACTTTTGTAAAAAAATGCTTAATTTTCCTAAAGTTTCAATAAAAACCTTACGATTATATCTTTGTATATAATATTAAGGAGTTTTGAATGAGTTTTGGTTCTACAGAAGGCATAGGTGCTATTTCATCTTCTATGTCAGGTGAATATCCCCTGCAGCGTACAGGCCAATCTGATGCAGACAGGGATATAATGACAGGCAGCGGGTCTGTTTGGGTGAATGATGGTGATAATTCTTATGGTGTAGGCGGAGATTTAAGCTGGTTTAGTTCTGATACTTTAGAACCACCGCCCGCGGGAACGGACTTAACGGCTGAATTCGATTTATATAATGAGTTATTTTAATACTGACGATTTTGATTAATAAAAAAAGACTGCAAACAATAGCTTGCAGTCTTTTTATTTGAAATTAAATTATTCGCTAACTTCTTCTTTATTAGCTTCTTTAATATCTTTCATTGATAAGCCGATTCTGTGTTCTTGAGGTGTGAATTTTTTGATTAATACTTCAATTTCATCACCTAAATTAAACATAGAATTTAAGTTTACCTGTCCGTCTGAAATTTCAGATGAAGGCAATAATGCTTCTACGCCGGGGTAAATATTGATAAATGCGCCGAATGAAGTGATTTTATTGATTGTACCTTTTACAACATCGCCTTCTTTGAATTTATCAATAATTTCTTCCCAAGGATTAGCACCCATTCTCTTAAGAGATAAGGAAATTCTTTTAAGATTTTCATCAATTTTGATGATTTTAACTTGAATTTTTTGGCCTAATTGAATAACATCACTCGGGTGTTTAATTCTTTCCCAAGAAATTTCTGAAATTGGTAAAAGTCCGTCTATGCCTTCGATATCAACAAATGCACCGAAGTCTGCAATTCTGACAACTTCACCTTCAACAATTTGGTCAATCGCAAGTTTAGAAATAATTTCATCAACAACCATTTCTCTTTGTTGTGTATATACTTGTCTTTGAGATAAGATAAGTTTATTTCTTTTAGGATCTGCTTCTAAAATTTTAACTTCAATTTCTTGACCGATTTGCATTTCAGAAGGTGCGCCTGTTCTTAATTGGCTTGAAGGAATAAAACCTCTTAAGCCTTCAATTTCTGCAATTAAACCGCCCTTAACAGAAGATAAAACTTTTGCAAGAGCTGTTTCATTTGAAGTTTTGATATCTGTAAGTTTTTGCCATGCTTGTGCGCAAGAAACTTTTTTAAGTGATAATACTGCTATTTCGTCATCTTCTTCATCTTTAATGATGTAGAATTCTTTTTCGTCCCAAAGTTTAACTATTTCATCAACATTTTTATCTTGGAAATTTGAAATTTCGCGATTTGGTAAAAATGCTTCTGTTTTAGCACCTATATCAACTAAAAATCCGTCTTTTTCTTTTTTAACTACAACGCCTTTAACAACGTCTGCTACATTGATTTTGTAAGTGTAAGAATTTGATAACAGTTCTTCAAATTCTTGATTTGTCATGGTTTCTGCCATTTATATTGTCCTTTCTAATTTATTAATTACTTCTTGAATTATGTTGTCAGGAGTGGAAGCACCTGCTGTCACTCCTATGTTTAGCGAATTTTTTATAATTTCATTATAGTTGTCGAGTTCATTTTCGTCTTCTATATGAATTGTTTGGGTTATATCTTTTAATAATTGCGCCAAGTGGGTTGTGTTTGCGCTTTTTTTAGAACCTACAACCACCATTAAATCTGAAACCTGTGCAAGTTGTTTTGCTTCTTCCTGTCTCAGCGTAGTTGAAGGGCAAATTGTATTTTGTACTTTTAAAATTTTGCAAATACTGCTAAGGTAATCAATAACTTCAAAAAGATATTCTTTTGTTTGTGTTGTTTGAAGCACAACACCTACCTTGTGTGAAGATTTCAGTATATTTTCGATTCGTCTTAAATCTTGTATAGATGAAGCTATTATTACATTTTCGGGGTTTTTGGCTTTTGCTTTGGCGTTAGCACAAATAGCTATTACTTCGGGATGTTCGGCTTTTCCTAAAATGATTACCAAATAGTCGTCATGAGCTAATTCCATGGCTTTTGACTGTACTTTTTTAACGTCAAAACAAGTTAAATCAACAAGTTCATAGCCTTTATTTTCAATTTGTCTAAAAACTTCATTGCTTTCACCATGGCTTCTTATAACGCAAATCCCCACCCCCTTTTCGGGTAGTTTGTTAATTGTAACTATTCCGGAATTTTCAAGCTCTGAAATAACATGCGAATTATGTATCAATTCGCCCAATACGGAAATTTTTTTATTCGGGTTTTCTTTTTTTAGCTTAATTGTTGTTTCAACGGCTCGTTTTACACCGTAGCAGAAGCCTGCGTTTTTTGCTAATTTAATATTCTTTGAAATGGTTTTAGACCAACTTTCTTATAAAGTCAATATAAAGATATTGCTAAGATTATTTAAACATAAACATGTTTTTAGTACAATAGCATGCGTAAGCCAGAGCAAAAACGAGCTTGCGATGAGCAAGCGAGTTTGCGCAAATGATAAACATCAAAAGTGCAAAAAGGAATATAATAAATGGAATTTTCTCAACAGGGAACTAAAAACGAAATTTTATATTGGTCAAAACGCTTGTACCAAAAAGGAATGTCGCCTGCAACAAGCGGGAATATTTCCGTAAAAGTAAAAAACGGTATTTATATCTCTGCTTCGGGCACTTGTCTTAATGATATGGATGAAAATGACGTTGTTTTGATTGACTATAACGGCAATACTATAGAAGGTACTAAAAAACCTTCCAGTGAAAAGGTTATGCACAGTGCTATTTATACTCAAAGAGATGATATAAATGCAATAATACATTGTCATTGTCCGATAATAACCGCATTTGCAGTTGCGGGTGTCGAAATTACAAAACCAATATTGCCTGATTTTGCGCTTTGTTATGATAAAATTCCGCTTGTACCTTATTTTTGTCCTTCAAGTATAGAATTGGCGGATACTGTCGGAAAATATTTTGAAAAATACAATGCTGTTTTGTTAAAAAACCATGGTGTTGTTATGGCTTCTAACAGTCTTCAAAATGCTTTTTATGCACTGGAATCATTGAGGGCATATTGCGAAACATATTTCGGAGCTGAAGTTTTAGGCGGTGTATGTGCTATCGGCAAAAAAGAAGTTGAAAAAGTAAAAAAAATGTATAAATAAAATTGACCATACTTCAAAAATTTATTATAATTTTCCTATGCTACCTTTAATTACAGAAGAAAATGTTAAAAATTCAATAGATGAAGTGCTTGGTGATATTGCGCAGTGGCGAAAATCTATGATACATTACATCAAAGATGAAAACCCCGAGTTGAACACCGCGATAATTGAGCTTTCTCAAAAATCAGACCTTGACCCGAAGGCACTTGCAACAGGTGCTTATTTAGCTTATAAATTGCTTGAAAATGAGTCGGGAACTGAGGATTTGTCGGGCATGTTTGACAGTGACGATTAATTTTTGAATTTTAATTTTTTTGATATAGAATGATAATATGAGCGAATTAACAAATACCGAGATTGAACAGGCTAAAAAACTTGCTTCGATGTCAAAAATTTCTCAAATACTTGAAAACATCAGAGAAGTTATTGCCCGCGACAGAAAACAGAAGCAGCCTTTAATTTTAAGGATTAATGAAGGTTTCATCTTTAACATTGCAAGAAAAGCAATTCAAGAAAAAGATTCAACATTTATTATGTCTATTGCAGGTGAAAGTGCTTCGGGCAAAACTACTTTAGTTAATAATGCCGCAAAGGCATGCTTGAAGTCTGATACAAATAATGTCTATACGGTTGTATCTTGTGATGATTATTATAAAGACGCGTCTTTTGAGCTTCAATCTGCCGGTAGTTATGAAAAGCTCTTTGAATCAGGGTTTAGCTTTGATACGCCTGATGCAATAGATTTAGATTTAATGAAGGAACATCTTGTAAAGCTCAAAAACGGTGAGGAAATTTATTCCCCGCTGTATAATTTTGTTACTTGTGTCAGTCAAAAAGATAAAGTTCTTAAAAAACCCGCAAAGCTCATCTTAAATGAAGGTTTATATGTTTTAAACGAACGCTTGCGTGATATTATAGATGTAAAAATTTATGTTTATACACCGTTTGAAATTATAAAAGAAAGATGGTTTTCGCGTGCTACAAGCAGAGGCAAAACAGGCCTTGCAGCGCAAATGCAATTCCATGACGTTAATCAAACAGCGTTTCGCCACATTCGTCCCAGCATGGATACGGCAGATGTTGTTATAAACGGCATGACAACTCAAATATATATTGAAGATTTTATTAATGAATTAATTGAAGCAATAACTTCCGTTACTAATAGTAAACATCTTTCCATATAATAAATTCTTGACAAATTAAGTTTATATATTACAGTATATATATGCCTAATGGGGCGTCGCCAAGTGGTAAGGCACCTGGTTTTGGTCCAGGCATTTCGGAGGTTCGAGTCCTTCCGCCCCAGATTTTAAAAATAATTAAGTCCGCAATATGCGGACTTTTTTGTTGCGAAAAGTCGTTAAAACAATCTTGCCTTATATAAGTTAAAATTATAAAATTAACTTATGGTACAAAAGAAAAAGCCAAAAAGACTTACACAGGCAAATTATCTGAAATACTATTATGATATACCCTATGAAGGTACAACTTCGCAAGGTAAGCCTTTGCGTAAATTAAAAAATATAACTTGTCCGTACAGAGGTATAAAAATTATTCCGCAGGACGCTCTAAAAGGTTTTGAACATGGGCTTTTGAAAATCAAAACCGCACAAGAAGCGGTTGATTTGCTTTCCATATACAAAAAACATTTTTTAAAAACAGAGCTTCAATTATTTTCTATTTTTAAAGAATTTGCAAAGCTGAATCCTGATGATGATTTAAAAAATTGCCTGCAGATGATAAAAACAAATTGTCTTACCAAATTAAAACTTGAAGAATTTGAAGTTTTAGATGATGTTGATATTTTATCGCGTAAATTATCCGCTCATACTGCCTTAAAATTGCGCGCTAAAACTACAAGGTGCAGGCAGATTATTCTATCTGATTCTACGCGTGATACTTTTAAAAGAAAAACTTTCCTTAATTCTCTGGAAGAAATAGTACCTAATGAAAATGAAAAAGAAATTTTTAATAATATTAAAAATAAAGCATTATTTTTACCGACATCCGAATCCAGCAAAAATGCCTTTGTTGTTAAGTATTCTCAAAGACAGCAAACAGAAATCACAAGAAGGCTTTTTATCGCTTCAACAGGCTCTATTGAACATATAGTTCCTTATTCGCAAGGTGGTTTGAATTCTATGGGTAATTTTTTGCTAACCTGCGCATCAGGTAACAGATATAGAGAAAACATGCGCCTTGTGGATTATATTAAAAGATTTCCTAAAATTCCCGCTTTTGCTCAAAAATATATGGATGACATTATCGAAGCAATTCATAACGGCTTTTTAGCGGGTAATGAAACTTATCCATACAAAATAAAAGAAAAATTAATGCACGAATCGCAAGGAAGAATTATGCTGAGCCTTGCAAAATATAAATATTCAAAAGATGACGCAGCTTATGCAAGCTATGAATACGAGCACAGGTATGACAGCTACCAAAAAAAATATTAATAAATTTTGCTTGCCGCCAAACTTTTCAATGCTTCAGCGGCTTGTGTTTTAATTCCTTGCAGTAAAGCCAGACTTATATATCTGCTATCTTGGCAAACTCCTTCAAAGAGAATTTCCTTAGGATTGAAATTCAGTCTTTTTAATAATTCTATGGTATCCTGTACATTTTCTGTAGTTGCTTTTATTGCCCCTACGCTTTTTAGCGAGCTTAAATCCTGCAATTTTGTAAAATAAGGAACCGTTAAACGTCCGTGGATATTTTCCACTTCGCCAAGACTTTTTAGTTCGGAACCCGTTAAGTTGCAATCTCCAAGAATTGCTACAACGTCTTTTAATAGTGCTTCTTCGTCAATTCCTGCACTTTTGAAAGAATACGCCTGATTAATCCAGCCATATCTGCTCAGGACTTTTTTGCCGTTAGATAAATGAAAAACTTTGGTATGCATAGCTTCATGGATTTCATCCGGAGCTTTATCTTTACAAAAATCTTTAATTTCTTCAATTGTTTTTTTATCGTAAATGACCCTGTCAAAAGGAGTTGTCACAACGGGCTGAGTGATTTCTATTTTACCTTGTGTGTGCATAGCTCTAAAAGCGTCTTCTTCGCGCGATAAACTGCCTAAATTCCTTGCGCGAAGCGCCTGTTGTTTTATGTGACCTGAATCTATTCCCGGATGAATTAATGACATATTTTCTCCTTTTTTTTTGGTTTAATTAAATCAATAAATTTTAAAAATTGCCTATTTTTTTTAAAATGTTACAGAAAATAAACATAATTAATGTAATATATTAAGAATTTATAAAAAAATAGATTATAATTATGTCAAAATGTTAGAATAAATCCGAAAATATAATGCCAAGGAGTAAAAAATGAACAATTACATTGAAAGAGTATTGGAAGCAACAAAAGAAAAAAACAACGAACCGGAATTTAATCAGGCGGTAGCTGAGGTTTTAAAAACAATTGAGCCTGTTGTTGAAAAAAATCCGGAATTTGAAAAACAAGCATTATTAGAAAGAATTGTCGAACCGGAAAGGATTATATCTTTCAGAGTTCCTTGGATGGATGATAATGGTAAAGTGCAGGTTAATAAGGGTTTCAGAGTGCAATTTAACGGTGCAATCGGGCCGTATAAGGGTGGTTTAAGATTTCACCCGAGCGTTAATCAAAGCATTATGAAATTTTTAGGCTTTGAACAAGTATTTAAAAATGCCCTGACAGGTTTGCCAATCGGCGGGGGAAAAGGCGGTTCCGACTTTGACCCGAAAGGTAAATCGGATAATGAAATTATGCGTTTTTGCCAAAGTTTTATGAATGAATTACAACGTCATATAGGTCATAATCTTGATGTACCTGCAGGCGATATTGGTGTTGGCGGCAGAGAAATCGGCTATTTATTCGGTCAATACAGAAAAATTAAAAATCAATATGAAGCAGGGGTTTTAACGGGTAAAGGACTTGAATACGGCGGGTCTTTAGCAAGAAAAGAAGCAACTGGCTTCGGGCTTTTGTATTTTATGAGAGAAATGCTAAAGGCTAACAACCTTGATTTGAAAGGTAAAACTGTTACAATATCCGGCTCCGGTAATGTTGCAATTTATGCGGCGCAAAAAGCAGTTGAATTCGGTGCTAAGGTTGTTGCAATGTCTGATTCAAACGGTTGTATCCATGATGAACAAGGAATTGACCTTGATTACGTCAAAGAATTGAAGGAAGTTAAACGCGCAAGAATTAAAGAATATTTAGCAAAACATCCTAACGCTAAATATATTGAAAATGTTAAAGGGCAAACACCTGCTGTATATACTATTAAGGCAGAAGTTGTATTACCTTGCGCAACGCAAAATGATATTAACTTGGAAACTGCTAAACTTCTTGTTAAAAATGGCGCAATCGCAATAGGAGAAGGCGCTAATATGCCTACTTCAATTGAGGCTATTAATTACTTTATTGAAAATAAAGTCCTTCTTGCACCGGCTAAAGCTGCTAATGCAGGCGGTGTTGCAACATCAGCCCTTGAAATGAGCCAGAACTCAATGCGTTTATCTTGGACTTTTGAAGAAGTTGATAAAAAATTAGATGGAATTATGACAAACATTTTTAAAATGTGCCATGAAACCGCAAAGGAATATAATTTAGGGATAAATTATGTTGCAGGGGCGAACATTGCTGCATTTAAAAAAGTTAGCAGTGCAATGATAGCTCAAGGCATTATTTAAGAATAGTTACAAAACTTCATATATAGTAGCAATTATTTTCAAAATAAAAACTTTATATATATAGGAAGAAAACAAGGTGTTTAGTTATGTCTGAAAAAGTTTTTACGGGTTTAAAAGATGATTTTATGAATACTCCTGTACCAAGGGTGACTCAAAATCCAATTGCAAATGATTCAACTTTATTATCATACTATACAGGCTCAAAAAGGTATAATGAAAGTGAAATCTTTGACAAATTCTTTGCTCAAGGGCTTGAACTTATGGGCGGGGATAAACTTTTAAAACCTGCTTCGGCACTTAATTCTGTTACAATCAGAAAGACAACTACACCCGGATTGTATAAATTGATTTCAAATAAATATGACAATAAATGTAAAATTGAGTATATTGATGAAGGTCAATTATTAAACAATAGAGAATATTGCAAGGCTACAGTTTCTATGATTGACGTTGGAATGTATGAAGTTACATATTTTGACGATGATGATGAAATTGTAATCGAACACTATAGTAAGGAAGAAGTGATTGATTTTATGAACAAAAATAAATTGGTTTTCCAAACATAATTTATTTTAGTGTTCGTAAATTAATTTTCATTTTGAAATCGTTAATGTTATCTTTCAACAGATACGTTAACGATTTCTGTTATCGTAAAATATATTAATGTTCACAACTATTGTCCGAGCATTTTTTCCAGACATTTTCTTGCAGGTTTAAATACATCTTCTTTGATTGTTATTTCATTTTCTTCATTTAACAATACATTATAAATATCATAAAGTGTATTCATCTTCATATTAGGACAAGTAACTTTTTCATTAATTAATATGAACTCTTTTTCGGGATAATCGCGTTTTAATCTATCTGCAACACCTTTTTCCGTAGCGATAATAAATTTTTTATTTTTTGATGTTTTTGCAAATTCCATAATTTCTTTTGTAGAACCTGTAAAATCTGCCCCTTTGACAACTTCCTTATGGCATTCGGGATGTGCAAGTATTAATGCTTCGGGGTGATTTTTTCTTGCAAGTTCAATATCTTCAACCCTTATTCTTAAATGGGTCGGGCAAAAACCGTTGTATGTAATAACTTCAACATCTTTTAATTTTGATTCGACATATTTTCCAAGATAAGTATCAGGGACAAACAGTACTTTATTTGCATTAAGGCTTTTTACGATATCTATAGCATTTGAACTTGTACAGCAAATATCTGACAATGCTTTTACTTCTGCTGTTGAATTAATATAACATACCACAGGGATATTTGGATTTTTAGATTTGAATTCTTGTAATTTTTCAGCGTCAATCATATCTGCCATAAGACATCCCGATTTCATATTTGGCAGAAGCACCTTTTTTTCGGGTGATAAGAGCTTCGCGCTTTGCGCCATAAAATAAACGCCTGCAAATACAATAATATCCGCGTCACTCTTAGAAGCCATTTTGCTTAAGTAAAATGAATCTCCAACGTAATCTGAAACACTATCTATCTCAATATTTTGATAACAATGTGTTAAAATTATCGCATTTTTTTTATGCTTAAGGTTATTAATTTCTTTAATTAAATCCATTATTTTCCTGCTTCGTATGTGCAAAATGCGCAAGATAAGCGTTATCTTTAATTAAACTACAATTAAAACCCTTAGTCAAATATTAATTTTTAAACTCTTTAAAAATTTCGGGCAGATTTTTAAAGGTTAAGGCAGTATCATAATTTTTATTTTTTTCACTATGTTTGTATCTGTATGCTGTCCAAAGCCTTGTAATTGCAGATAAAGTAAAGCCCATAAATAATAAACTGAATAAGTATGGTACTGCGGTTATTAAGGTTTTTTGAGATAATAATTTATTGTAGCATGTTTTATAATCTATATTATTTTGTATAGATTTATTTTTTGCCATTTTTTCTATTTCTTCTAAGTTCGGTATAGTAATTTTTCCGAAATTATCTTTTTGGATAATGTCTTTACATTTATTTTTCTTATCTAATAAATTGATAAAGCCCTTTTCAAACAATTCGCTTCCAAAAATAGTATATAAAACAACAAGGGGTACTCTTGTCCAAACTTCCAATACATCAAGTTTCCCTCTGTCTGCTGCTGCATTTGAATATCCAAAAAGCCCTAATATTGCGGTTAAACCAAGCTGTCCTTTGGATAGTGCAAGTTTTGAATTATTATTTGCGAAATCAAGGCTTATACCTTTGATGGAGTTATTTATTTTTTCATTTTTTATATTTAATTTTTTTGCAATTGCTTCACCCGGTTCTAAAACTGTTTTTGATAAATCAACAAGTTTTTTATTATCAGAACCCCATTTGGCTAATGATAGTCCTAAACCAAGACCTGCTAATGATACAACAGCTCCTTTTAAAAGATGTTTTTTTGCGCTTTTCTCAACCTTCTTTTGCTGATTCAAGTCTTCTTTTTCGTTTTTACCTAAAGAAGCAATATTGTTGAAATTACTTTTGTGAAACATTTTTAATGTAAATAAATTCTTTGCAAAGCTAAGTGTGTATTCTGCAACAGGAATTGCAGCGCATGCAAGCAAAATACCCGCTTTTGTTGTTATCGCTTTATTTTTAACAATGTCGCTAATATTGTTATTCTTAGCTATTTCAGATATTTTATTCGGAAGTTCATTATTGACCGCTTCTTTTAACTCTTTAGGCTGTATTGCTTTAAATAATCCGTTTCTATATACTTTTTCACCTAAAATGGGAAAAGCAAAATAAAAAATTGCAGATTCTAAAAATTCCAAAAAACTCATTTCCGCAAAATCTTCTTTGCTTCTTGAAAATACCGCCTTCGGAAACCAATTTGTTGCAGTATCTTGTATAAACCTTGTTGATGATAAATTTTCTTGCGAGCGAACAAACAAATTTGCCGCATTGTAACCTATATTTGCAATATTATTTACGTTCATTTTGACCTCTTAATAGTGATTTTGACAATAAAAAAACTGCCTTTAATTTAAAGGCAGTTTGTAAAATATTTGAATTGAACCAATTACATTCGCATACCACAATGACTGCCTGACATTTTGCCTTGCATTTGCATCATCATTTGCATCATTGTGTTTGTAATTAAATTCATATTTTTCCTTAATTTGTATAACAAGATTAATTCAATTCCGATAAATTGTCAACACTATATCCACTCATTAATATCTTTTTTAGACGGTGACCAAGTTCCTGCGTCAAATTCGCGCGTCCTGCAATATCTGCAAAATGGAATCGGTTTAACAATTGCATTTAACAGTGCTTCATGGCTATCTATTTTATACAAATCTATGTAATCATATTCTGTCATTTCAAGATTTGTATTGAATTGTCTGTTAAAATGGTCGATATTTGCCAATGTACAGCAGGTGTATAGTTTGCCTTCTTTGAGCGCAACACAATTTCTTATTGTGCAATGTGCAAAAGAATCTACATAGTATTGCTTTCCTTCAGGGTCTAACGGCCATTTGCCCCAGTACTTTTCGTTATTTTCGGTTCTTGTATATGAAGTAAAGCCAAGCGTTACACCGTATTCTTTTGCCCTTTGCGACATTGCGTCAAAATCAAGGTTTAAATCATACTGTGATACCCAAAGATGAACATCATATCTTCTGCATGCCTTCCAAAATCTGGGTTCTTGGTCTAAAAGAATTATCCCGTTCGTAATGATAATTATGTTGGTATCGGGAAACGCTTTTCTTGCAATGGGGAAAAAGTCAATTAATTCCTTATGCAAAAGCGGTTCTCCGCCAAGTAAAAATAATTTGCCCAGTTGTTGGCAGGTTAGCTCGGATAATCGATTAATATCTTTTTCAAAAACATCTATATCTAAATAAAATTCAGGCGCTAAAGGCGCGAAATGTGTACAGCTCCTGCAATTCAGGTTACAATGGTCTGTTATATGTATGTCGCATTTTTCGAGCATAATCTATCCTTAATATACTTTTCTTTATTATACTATAAATTTTTTTGTAATTAATCATTTGTTTTAATTATAATAGTTAAGCAGATATAATTTAAGGAAAAAATATGGAAACTGTTCTTGTTGGTTTATCAGGCGGTGTAGATAGCACTGTTTGCGCTTCTTTATTGAAGGAAAAAGGCTATAATGTCATTGGTGCAACAATGGCAATATGGGGTAATCGCGAAATTAAGGGAATGGCTGTCCAAAAGGGTCATAAAGACGCGTGTTTTAAGCCAAATGAAAAAGAAGATATTGATGAAGCAAGAAAAATTTCCGAACGTCTTGGAATACCTTATCATGTGCTCGATTGTGCTGATGAATATAATGAAGTTGTTTTAAAACATTTTAAAAGTGAATACCTTAAAGGGCGCACTCCAAACCCTTGTATTTGGTGTAATGCTTTGATTAAGTTCGGTGCACTGCCTTATATGGCAAAAAAACAAGGTGTCGAATTTGATAAATTTGCAACAGGGCATTATGCGCGCACAGGTTTTGAAAATGGGCGTTATGTGCTTCGTCAGGGAGTTGATAAAACAAAAGACCAATCTTATTTTTTATATAGATTAACTCAAGAACAATTGAAAAATATTATTTTGCCTCTCGGTGATTTTTCCAAAGTACAAATTCGCGAAATTGCGCGTAATTTAGGACTGGAAGTTGCAGATAAACCTGATAGCCAAGATTTTTATAACGGTGATTACAATGAACTTTTGGAAGTTGCACCAAAAAAAGGCTATATTAAAGATTTAGACGGCAAAATTTTAGGTGAGCATGAAGGAATTTGGAATTATACAATAGGACAAAGAAAAGGGCTTGGTGTATCATCCAGTGAACCATTATACGTTCTTTCTTTGAATAAAGATGATAATTCCGTTATTGTCGGATTTCGTGATAAGACATTTAAAAAACAGCTAACAGCTGTTAATCTCAATTTTGTATCTTTTGACAGAATAATTGATGAAGATGATATTTATGCAAAATTCCGCTCTACGCAAGTTCCTCAAAAGGCGCACGTCACAATTGAAAATGATACCATGACGGTTGTTTTTGAAGAATATCAAAAATCAATTGCTCCGGGGCAATCTGTTGTTGTATATAAGGGCGATATGGTTGCAGCGGGCGGCATTATAGAAAGCGCCGAATAATTAAAGAGTTAAATTGAGCTCTTTAAGCATTTCCTTATCTTTATCAGCCTTTGAACCTGTTGTAGTTAAATAATTTCCTACAAGTACGGAATTTATTCCGCAAAGCATGCCTTTCTTTTGATTGTCATAAGATAATCTTGATGTTCTTCCGCCTGCATATCTTAAAAGTGCATTGGGAAGTATCATTCTGAATATACAAATTGTTTTTAATACTTCTTCTTCATCAATTTTATCTTCAAATCCTTCCAAGGGTGTTCCTTTTATAGGGTTTAAAATGTTTATCGGTACGGTTTTTGGGTTTAATTCTTTTAAAGATAATGCCATATCAATTCTGTCTTCGCGAGTTTCGCCCATGCCGATAATTACACCGCAGCAGCTTTCCATGCCTGCTTCCTGAATCATTTTTACGGTTTTTATTCTGTCTTCAAAATCATGGGTTGTGCATATTTTAGAATGGTAATTTTTAGATGTATTGATATTGTGGTTAAA
Organism: Candidatus Gastranaerophilales bacterium; assembly: GCA_017475485.1. Classification (GTDB taxonomy): domain Bacteria; phylum Cyanobacteriota; class Vampirovibrionia; order Gastranaerophilales; family Gastranaerophilaceae; genus RUG14156. The sequence goes on from JAFVFO010000009.1 coordinate 75,087, forward strand.
TCTTTCAACTCCGGCTTCTTTGATTTTTTGAATTTGTTCTTTTGACAGTAATCCCAACGAAGCACAGCAGTGAATGCCGTCAATCGAAGCAACAGCTTTAATCATTTCTAATATTTTTTCAAAGTCTGAATCCGTCGGCTTTCTTCCTGATGTAACTATGCAAAATCTTGTTGCGCCGTTTTCTTTAGCGGATAGTGCCGCTTTTTTAACTGTTTCAACATCCAATAAAGGATGACATTCTATTTCCGCATGGTTATGGATTGATTGAGAGCAATATTTGCAATTTTCTTGGCATTTGCCTGTTTTAGCACTAATTATAGAACATGCCTCAACTTTATTATCAAAATTTTCGCGTGTAATTTTATTTGCTGTTTCGATTAATTCATCTAACGGTTTGTCATATAGCTTCAGATAGTCTTGTTTGTCCATTATAATTCTCCTTATATGAGATTATAATAGCATAAAAAACTGCTATAAACAAAGTGCATTTGCAAATATTACACCCGCATTATGGTTGTATAATCTGCCTTCTGAGTCTTTAAAAAGATTTTTGTGATGATTGTTTTGTGTTTCATCCGTTGAAAAATTCGGATTAAAAAGCATGATATGATGTGTATTTGTTTGGTCATTAAGCGGAAAAATATCATTCATTTGCATAAAGCTGGGCAATTTGTCTGACGCATGATAAAACCCAAACAAGGCATTGTTAATTCTGTTCAGACGTTGTTCAAAACTCATTCCGCCATAATAATTATCATTTTCAATTTCAACCCCCGGGGCATAATTTCTGTTGTATTTAAACTGTTCGGATAAATTTCTTACATCATAAAAATTATCCCCTGTGATGTAGTCTGTTCCGCAGGTTAATCCCATATTTTCATATCTTTCAAAATCTCCGGTGCTTTTTTCACCGGGAAAACTTATTGTATTACAGCCTGAGCGTCTTCTTATTTCATAAAATATATATTGTGCTTGATTGTAGCTTGGTAATTCTCCGACACCTGTATAATTTTGCATATCGTACCCGCCGATATGTTTTGCTGAATCGACAAATATGGCTTCAAAACCAAGATTTACAAGTTTAACGTGTTCGTTTATATATATTTCCACATGTTCCTTATTGTTCCAATCAAAATCCTGCTCTTTATTATTTATTACAACTTTAATCTGACCTGCCGAAATTAATGTTCTAAATCCTGTTTTAATTCCCCTGAAATGAGCAAGGGTATTAAATGCTTGAATTTGTTTTTCAGGCGAAATATCGAGACAATTATCTATAATATTTTTGCTGTATCCTGAGTTTAATTTGAAGCAATATATTGAATTTTCTTCGGATGTATCTTTATTATAACCGTCACCAAAAATATTTGGGAAAATTTGTGATAATACAATGCAATGAGCCCATGACTTTGCGCTTGGCGGTATTGAAGGCAGTAATTTTATGCTGTTTATAATACCGCAGCATGTGTATTTATCATACATTTTTGCAATTGAGCGATTATTTATTTCCGTATAATTTGCAAATCTGCCCCAATTATCGCCGTAATCGGGTGTTTTTATTATATCGGGAAAATGTTTATAAAAATTATCTCCTTCCGATAATGTCATAATTAAATTTATTGTATCTTTTATATCAAGTTCTAATAATTCATAAGGTAATATGTTTGCTATCCATTTTTTGGCAAAACTGCACCCTATGGAATGATAAATTTTATCATTTAATTTATTATACGGTTCTAATTCAATATCCTTATCAAAGGCTTTTAACAATTCATTTACGCAATTCATATTTATTATTTAACATGAGGTTTTAAAAAATAAATTACGCAATAATACTAATACTTATGCAGCTTTTTGCATTGTACCTTGTGTTTTTAAATAGTTCATTTGAGAATTGATTGTATCTTCGCTTGCAAGAATTGAAATTGTCGGATTATGTGAAAATACATAATTTGCCGCACGCTTAATGTCTTCTTTTGTTATTTTATCAATAGCTTCATAATATTTATCAATTCTTTTTATACCGTAAGGCTCGAGGATATTCATTGCAATTAATGCGGTTTCTGACAGCGGATTTTGGCATTGGCCCGTAATATTTTGTTTTAAGCGCATTTTAGCTGCTTCTAATTCTTCATCGGATACATATTCTCTCATTAATAAATCAGTATGCTTTTTAAAGCCGTTTAGTGATTTTTCTACATTATCATAAGATTTTGTATCTGTGTCGGGGTTATCTGTTGTTGTTTGAATTTGCAGGGTGATAATACCTGAATTTTCAAAAGATTTAACAGATGAAGATACGCTATATGCAAGGTTTTGTGTTTCTCTTAAGTCTGAAAACAGCCTTGAATTTGGCGTTCCGCCTAATATTGTGTTTAACAATTCAAATTTAATTTCATCTTCAATGTTTCCTGACATTGGGAATTGATACGACTTATAAATTTGCGCCTGGTTTAAATCATCCGTATCATATATCACGTTTGGTTCTTGGTTCGCTTTAAACAAAGGAAACAATTTCGGAGTTAATTCTTTGAATTTTATATTTCCCTGAGATTGATAAGATAATACTTTAGATTCGAGCTGTTGATGTTGGCTCTTGGGAACTGTTGCAACAAAGGCGCTTGACGCATTTTGTAAAAGCGAATTATAAAATTCTTCAATATCGCTTAATTCTAACTCGTCAATTAACTTTAACATATTGGCTTCTGTCGGGAAATATCCGGGGTATAAAATATCCAATAAGTTCGAAGTTGCATCTTTTTGGCTTGTTCTTAAAATGTCTTTAACGTATCTTTTGCCTTCCTCAAAATCATTTTGGGTGAATTTAGGATGATACATAAGCTCGTTCATCAAGGCTAATGTTTTATCCGATTCATCAGGAAGGCAATCTGCCGTTATTTCAATACTTTTACCGTTAACATAGACGCTTGCGTCAATTCCGTTTAATTCTTTATATCTTTCAAGTTCCAATTGAGATTTATAATCTGTACCTTTTTCAAAAATATATCTTAAAACTGCAGGTATATTTGGGTTTTTAGGTTTTATAGGCGGAGTATTAACACTCCAATTAAAGATACATAAATCTGAATTAGTATCATTTAAGGCAACATGGGTATTGTTTTCCAATTTATATTCTTTAATTGCGCTTGTATTAATGTTTTTTGCGCCTTTAAACGTTATTGCACCTGCGTTCCTGTTAAGGTTTTGCATTGAATATTTAGATTTCGAATAATTTTTTCTTATATCTTCTTCTGAAACGGATGTAGGATGTACAACAGTAATAGAAACTTTATTTAAGTCGTAATATTTTCTTGCAAAATTCATAATATCTTGTTTTGTAATTGAATTTGCAATAGCTTTATAATTGGTAAATAAATCCATTGAATTATCAAGCATGCACCCGCCCAGCATATCGCAGATATCTTCGCTGTCGCACATCAAATATACAAGCCCTTTATTAATATAATTATGGATTGATTTCATCTCATCATCCGTTAAAGGTGTTGTTTGCAATTTTTGAATAGCGTCATAAAATGCGTCAAGCCCTTGTTGTTCTTCGTTTGGATTTAAAGATATCATGCTTATAAGCGCATAAGGGTCGTCAGGATTTAAGCCGACTTTTTGATTAGTTGCGTCATAGCTTGCATTAAGGCTTTCCAAATCATTTTTAAGATTGGATGTAGAACAAGTGCTAAGATAATAATCAATCATGGCAGAGATTATAAACTCTTTACTTTCATGCGGTTTTGGGCCTGCAAAAGCTAAAATTACGTTTGTATAATTAATTTTGGAACTTCTTATATCTTCCCTGACAGGCGCATTTATCGGATTAAGACTTTCTGTATAAGTTTGCTTATTTGACTTTTTTTGAATTGTGAAATTTTTTGCCACTAAATCAATTGTTTTATCGACATCAACATCCCCTACAATTACCGTATGAAGGTTTTCGGGTGAATAATATGTTGAATGGTAATATTTCATATCATCAACAGATAAGCCCTGAACTGTGTCAATTGAACCTGCAACAAGGTTTTGAGATGTTGAATTTATTTGAAAAAGATTTCTTAAAGCTATATCAAATGCCATTGTCATGGGATCATCATTAATCATGGAAATTTCTGAACATACAGGCCCTTTTTCCAATTCCATTGCGTCTTTATCAAACAAAGGATTAGAAATCATATCTCCTTGTATTTCAATTGTTTTTGCAAGATTTTTTTCATCCATAAACGGTGCCGTTATATAATAATCAACCTTGGCGTAATCTGTTGAAGCATTGGTAGAAGCACCCATTAGGCTTGTCAGACGAAATACGTCACCGTCTTTTAGTTTGGATGAACCTTTAAACAATCCATGCTCATCTACATGCATTACACCTCTATGTTTATCAATTTCATTCATAGAGCCTGCGTTAACAAATGTTTTAACAATTGTTGCTTCATCTTTTCTGGGCATGATTGCAACGCTTTGTCCGTTATTTAATTTAAAAAGGTGTACGGTTTCACCCGCAGGTGAAGTTACAACACCTAATTTTCTGTATTGAGGTGCTACAATTGGCTGAAAGAGGGGATTGTTATAAGGATAAGTATTTAATTCGTTGTAAAAACTTGCGCCATAAGGATTTTGCACATAAGGTGTTTGTAAAAAACCGTTTGTTTGCGGTTTTATACTGTACATATTTTGTTGATTATAATATCCAAATTGCGGTTGAATATATTGAAAAGACATAATTACCCTTTAGCACCTATACTATTTTAAAACACAAATTCGCAAAAAATTGTTAAAAATTACACACCAAAGTAACAAAAGTTTATTTTTGTTGTATTATAGCGATATGGAAAATAAAAAAACAATCGGCATACCTCTTGCTATGTCATATTACAATTATTACCCTTTTTATTACGGTTTTTTTAATGAATTGGGTATAGAGATAGTATTGTCAAATCCTACAACTAAAAAAACTATTTCAGACGGTGCTTCTTTGGTTGTAACGGAAACTTGCCTTCCGATAAAGGTGTATGTGGGGCATGTACTGGATTTAATTAATAAAGGCGTTAAAAATATTTTTGTACCTTCAATTCAATCTATTGCGCCTAAAATATACAATTGTTCTAAAATTCGCGGACTTCCCGATTTAATCAGAAATGTTGTTAAAGGTGAATTTAAAATAATTGATGCAACGTTGGATAAGTCTGAAAAAAATAATAACTTGTCTGACTTTTTGGCTGAAATCGCTAATTATTTTAATATAACCGATAAAGACCTCATTAAAAGAGCGCAAAATGCCGGTTTTGTTGTGCAAAATAATTTCTGGGTTATGATGCAAAACGGTCTTGATTTTGATAATGCGCTTAAATATGCTACAAAATCGCAAGTCGTTATTCCGCCTAAAAAAGAACCTAAGGCAATTAATGTTGCTTTAATCGGGCATGGGTATAACATATATGATAAAAGAACCTGTATGGATATTTTCAAAAAACTTGAAAATATGGAAGTCGGAGTATATAGTGCGTATCAATTAACGCGCGAACAGTTATCAGGTGGTATGGTTTCCTTGAATACCTCTTTATACTGGGCAAATCAATATGAAATGACAGGTTGCGCAGGTCATTATTTCCAAGATGAAAAAATTGACGGCATTATTACACTTACTGCGTTTGGGTGCGGGCCTGACAGCTTAATGGTTGAAGATATTAAAAGAAAATCAAAACTTTTTGATAAACCGTTATTAAACTTAACAATTGATGAACACACAGGAGAAGCTGGCTTTATTACAAGAATAGAAGCCTTTTGCGATATGTTGTACAGAAGTAAACGCGCTAAAATTATTGAACAGCGCAAAAAAATTGAAGAACATTTAACAAAAATGTAATTATTCTTCTTCTAATTCATCTCCGTCTGAAATTGCCGCTGCAACCATATTGAATTCATCATCATCTTCAATGATTTCAAACGTGCAGTCATCTTGCGTTTTATTCATTTTCATAATAACCAATTCGGTTTCATCATTGTCATCACTGCTTGGCAAAACGTCATTTTCAACTATAGACATAAGCGCATAATCTTGATTGTCAATCGTTACAATTTCCTGAAGTTTCATATAAACTTCTTCGCCTTCTTCTCCGATTGTTTTGATGATTTGAGGATTTTCTATCATATTTTTTCCTTATCTATGTTCTTCTAAATAACTTTCTAAAATAATGCAAGCAGCAACCGTATCCACTAAACCCTTGTTTTTGGTATATTTTTTACCTTTTTGCTTTAAAATATTTTCAGCTTCATTTGAGGATAATCTTTCATCTTGCTTTAAAATATTGTATTTTTCATCTAGCGGTTTGATAAAATCAATGCAGTTTTTAGCTTGAAAACCGAGAGAACCGTCCATATTATAGGGAATGCCTATTAAAACGGTATCTGTATTATATTCTTTGCATATTTCTTCAATTTTATCAAGTGCCTGTTTGTCGTTTTTTCGCTCAATTGTATATAGCGGAATTGCACCAAGCCAAAGAGCGTCAGACACTGCTATACCTATCCTTTTTGTTCCTATATCAAGCGAAATTATCCTTTTTCTTATCTCCATTTTGCCTCAATCCTATCCATTAAGGAATCAAGCTCTTTTGTATTAAAGGATGTTTTTTTACCTCTTTTGAATATATTTCTTTCTTTCTTGTGTATGCTTTCGCTATACGAATTTATAAAATATTCGTAAATACTTCTGTCTATTAAAGAAGTTATAAACATCTTGAAATAATCATTTTTAAAACACAGGCTGTATGAAACAGCGGAGCTGATTTTCAGCCTTGCAAGCTGGGCGATATAAGCCAAAAGAAGAAGTCTGTCCTTAATTTCCGTCAGAAATTCTTTGTCATTTATAAAGTGTTCATCAATGCTTTTCGAAACAATTTCATCAATTTTATCATATTCCGTGATATGTTCTTTTTCGATTGTATCAATGATTTCATCAATATATTTATTTTGCCCGTATGGCCAATACCAAGGGTCCAGTATGGCTGAGGTTACAAACTTTTTAACCTTTCCTTCGGTTAAATTAAGGGTATCGAGCTTTGAATTTATAAATTCAGATATATCATAATTTATATCTTGAATATCTCCTAATAGCTTTTCCCAAACAAGCAATTCATAAGGCAGGGGTGTATCTGTTTTTTTGTTTTTATTTTTGTAGTGTAAAAACAGTGCTTTAAAGGCCTGAGGAGAGATTTTAATTGGTGAGGAATCCGGAAACAAACGTCTTATAATTGTTGTGTAATTTGAAGGTGTAATATTTCCAAAACCCATACAGGCAAGAATTCCCTGCTTTGTATTTATGCTAAGCAAAACTGCATCGATTGAGCTATCCTTCATTTTGCGCGATAAAATGAGCGAAAAATTTGAATTGCCGTCTATAAAACTAATGTAGCTATCGTTAATAACGGAATCTTTGATAATGGAATTATTTATAAAATCGGGATTATCCTCCTTTAATTTTGCAAGTTCTTTTTTGAGCTTTTGTCTTAGTTTTAAATTTATATTGTAATTCTCGATAATATGCTCTAATCCTTCAATTGCGTAGGGTGATGAGGATTTTAAAAGAGTATCTTCTATAATACTTAATTCTTCATTTTCTACTTCTAATTGGCATAACAGGCTCATGGTGTGGGCTATGCTGTCAGGCATATCTTCTTGAGATATATTATTTAAAAGATAAAGCCTTTCTTCCTTTGGAATATTTCCGAAAAAATCAAGCAAATCAATTTGCACCTCGGGGTCATTAATTGAATTTAACAAAAACCCTTTTACCCCTTTTTGTGCAACTTGTTCAGGGCTTGCGATATAATTTTCTATCTCATCATAATCAAAATAAATGCCTTTTTGCTTTATTAAAGAAATCATGAGGAATTTTTTTTCGTCAGAATAGCTTTTATCGCGCAGGAAATTAATAGCACTTTTTTCAAATGAGTCATTATCTATGGCTTCCAGTGCCATTATGGCGCAAATATTTGTAAAATCGCCCATTTCTCCTGTGCCGATTTCTTTGAATAATAATCTTGCAACATATTCTTTATCTTTAATATGTTCAAGAATATCAATATCTTGCGAAATGTCTATGTTTGAGGGATTTTTGATATCTCTGTATTTAGAGAGCATTTGCATAACTTGTGCTCTAATCTGCATTTTGGATTGATTATTGGTCATTATTTTTTAGATACACCCCATAATAAATCCAGAATTTTTTGTGCTTCCGCACTCATTAATCCGTCTTGCAGAATTAAATATTGCACCGCAATTAAGGTGCATTCAGAGCAAATATTTACCCCCGGGCCTTTTACCATTTTGGGTACTTGCGTGTTGGGGCGCTTGCAAAAACTGCAATATTCCAGCTCTGCTTTTTCAGTGGGCTTTTGATGTTTCTTTCCGAATGATACAACTTTTTTATCGCTCAAAGTAGCTCTCCTTGCATTATTTCTATATTACTATTTTAATGCGTAATTTTTCGAATTCCAATTGTTAAGATTTGTTAACTTAATTAAAATAAAAAAGACAATTTTTTTAACTGAAAAAACTTTATTAAAATATAGAGAGAGAAAACAATATAGAGGATATAATCAATGGCAGTTGGTGCTCAAGATAGTTTAGATAAAGCATTAGTTAGAAAATACCAGAGCTTGAAGGTTGATAACGCTATAATCGAAAGTTCAATGGTTGACCCTAACAAAATGATGGAAACAATGAATGATTACGCAAATGCGCATATGGAGGCATTCCGTATTCAACAAGCATTGAGAAACATCTGCACAAAAGCAATATCAATGAACATTCATTATACAAAAATGAAGAATGTTAAAACAAAACAAGAAAGAATGAGAGAAGCAGCACGCAAAATCGTTGCGGCACAAATGGCTAAGAAAAACGAACTTGCTCAAAAATTAGCTAAAGATCCGCGTCCTCAATTCGCATAAAAAGTTTAAATTGGTTTGTGTGTGTTAAAATTAACCTCTAAAATCAGAGGTTTTTTTTAACACGACGCAGGTCAAGATTAAAAATGTAGGGTGTTATGAAAGCCAAAAGTTTAGCTCTTGGCTTTTTTAATGTGTTTAAAAATATGTTTACAGAATAAAATTTGTGTAGTTTAATTATAAAGCAAGGGTTTTTATTTCGGGTGCAATTATGATTGAAATTCTAAAAACTACAGATAAAAACAAGCTGGTTGAATTAGGTATAAATGAAGCCCAGAATGGCTCTTGGTTCAATCTGATTAATCCTGATTATGATGAAATTCAAAAAGTTTCAATAGTTCTTAACCTTGATGAAAGTTTTTTGAGAAATTCTCTTGACGCGGATGAACGTTCTCGTATAGAAATTGAAGATGATTGTGTTCTTATAATCACAAATGTGCCCTTAATGGAAGATGAAGGCACTTATGACACTCTGCCGTTGGGTATTATATTTACTCAACGCGGGTTTATAACCGTTAGCTCTAAGAAAAACAGAGTTATAGGTTCATTTAATAAAGAAACCTCAAATTCCTTTGATACTAATAATAAAACAAAATTTATGCTGGATATTTTGTTCCGTTCAACAAAATATTACTTAAGATATTTGAATTATATATATAAAAAATCAGAAGAAATTGAAGAAGAATTAAGAAAAACAATGAAAAATAAGGCATTGTTTCAATTGTTTGAAATTCAGAAATCACTCGTTTATTTTACAACCGCACTTCGCGACAACTATATGGTTTTGCAAAAAATTATGCGTTTAACCAAAACTAAGCAAAATTCTTTGTTTAAGTTTTCGGAAGATGATATAGATTTGTTGGAAGATGTAATTATTGAAAATAAGCAAGCGCTAGAAATGGTTGAAATGCACAGAAACATCTTAGAAAACATGATGGATGCTTTTGCTTCAATTATTTCTAATAATTTGAATATTGTAATGAAATTTTTAACTTCAATTGCAATTATTTTTGCAATTCCTACAATGTTTTCAAGTTTTTGGGGAATGAATGTCGCAGTTCCTTTTGGAAACAATGAATACGGATTTTTAATTGTAAGTTTCATATCCTTGCTTGCTGCAATCGCTGCAATTATATTCTTTGCAAGAAAAGGAATGTTTTAATCCTTTTTTTGTTTTTTGCTTGTACAAAAATATGTTGCATAAAATATTAAAATCATGCTCAGAATAAAGCCTATTAAGTTGGTTATGCTTGATTTTTTAATCAGATTACAGCCTTCTTTTATGTACATTAATTCTCTGTTCCAGTACTCTGAGGAGTTGTAGAATAAATCCGCTGTTTGATAATCAAGCGCTTTAATATTGTCGATTTCTTTTGTTTTTCCGCTTACAATGTTATCTGATGAATAAAATTTCCCTAAAGAAATAACCGTAAGATAAATACTATCGTTTGGCTTTATTGTATCAAAATTTATTTCTGCACTATTCATTTTAAAGTTTTTGATTTTGACATTAATATATTTTGGTGTTTCTGCTCCTATCGAAATTGCGACAACGGGTTCATGCAAATTCAACGATAATCTGTCCGCTTCATAAAAATCGGAATATCTGATATCTTTTTTGCCCGTATTTTTAATTTGGATTTTGTAAGCATATAAATTTTTAATATTTTTTTCCCGGGTTATCCAATTTTTAGAAAAATCTTGATATGTTTCATTGACAAATAGCCTATAGCTCCATGTTTGGGTGTCGCGTTCTTTGAAAATAAGTATTTCGGGGTCTTTGATAATTTCTGTTTCATGACAAATGAAACCTAATTTCTGTATCGGATGATAAAATATCGTGTAACAAGTGACAAAGAAGGCTAATATTGTTACAATTGAAGCCAAGTATCCAACTTTTTTAAAAAAATTGTCAAAATTAATTTTCATTAGCCGATATCGCTTTGCGCAAGTTTTTCCAATTTTAACTTTTGGTCGTATTCAATAAGCATATTGATTAATTTGTCTAAATTGCCTTCGATTACTTCTCTGACATCAAGGTTTTGGCCGATTCTGTGGTCTGTTAATCTGCCTTGCGGGAAGTTATATGTTCTGATACGTTCTGACCTGTCACCCGTTCCTACTTGCGAACGTCTTAAGTCCGTAACTTCCTGCATTTGTTTTTGGACTTCCATGTCGTATAATTTGGCTTTTAAGATTTGCAGAGCTCTTTCTTTATTTTGTAATTGCGAGCGTTCTTCCGTACAAAAAATCATAATTCCTGTCGGTTTGTGAAAAACCCTTGCCGCGGTTTCAACCTTGTTGACGTTTTGTCCGCCCGCACCGCCCGAACGCGCTGTTGTTATTTCAATAACAGTCATATTAAGTTCAATTTCAACATCATCCACGTCAGGCATAACGGCAACAGTTGCGGTTGAAGTGAGTACTCAGCCGTTAGATTCGGTGTG